>JBJSXX010000273.1:0-25707 GCA_046086605.1 Pirellula sp.
ACGACGGCCCGCTGTGCGGTACTGAGTTGTTGGAGCTCGATTTCCCGGACGGAAAGTTTCATATCCACAAGAGCTTTTCGATCTAAGAGTGCATGAATTGGCGCCCTAGCAGTATCTCCATCAACCAAACGGCGTGGCCTACCGGTAGCGGGATCAGGATCGGTCGCTGCGTTAAAACTCTGGATGTATTCGATGGTTCGATTTGTGAGGCTGATCGATTCAAGAGACGCCTCAAAGGCAAGCAACTGTTTCTTTACAGTTTCAACTTGAATATTCCGCACCTCGATTTCCGTGTTTCTGAGAGTCAACAAGAGATTCTCATAATCCGTCGACATCCTTTTTAATTCTTCAACAAACCGCTTATAGTCTTTTTGGATCTTCTCGATGGCAGAGGATGGATCCAGTCCCACATTATCTGCGGAATCAGGGGCTGCATCTTGCGCAGCGGTGACAGATTCAGTGGCGGTTGAAAGGACAGCGTGAAAGATGAGAAAAGCGATCACTCGGAGTATCATCGTTTGCATCCTTTTGACCTCGCTTGACTACGGTCCAGAACAAAATCCGATCGATTTGCCTACAAACCACCTTGCACTCTACACAAAATCCAAACCGGAAACAACAACTAAAGGGTACCCCCTCGGTCGAGGGGGCAGAGGAAAAAGTTTGACCTTTAAGAGACTTGCTAATACATTCCACGTATCGGAGTAAGCAATCATTCCAGATCTGCTTGGCGATTTTAGCACCGCAGTGTTCCTTTGTTGTTCATGTGATCGCTAGAGCAATCAAATGCGAGGTGTGTTATGTCCAGGATTGGTTTGCATACGCAAGTTCGGGATTACGATCTTCCGATTTCGATTTTATGGATGTTAGCCTGGATTGCCATGTTTTCCGTAGGGAGAGCACAGGATCCTTTGTTGCACATTCTTCAAGCTGAGTCGGAGGGAAATCTCATCGATCGTTCGAGTGAGCTCTCAAAGTGGCTTTTACTCGGTGAAAAGCTTGCCCAAAACGAAGGGCTCTTGTCACCAATGGCTTTACTTCGATGGCACACGGGGCAGATGAAAATCGACAATACTTGGGTACCCTTCAAAGACCTTGCACCTCACAAACAAGACAAAAAATTGCTAAGTTACGAAAAGGAACGAAGCGATTCGCTCTTAGACATCGAAACTCATCGTAGGATGGCTCGATGGTGTCGGCAACACGGTTTGGAGCTTCAGTCCCGGGCTCACTGGTTTGGAGTATTGGATCAAAATCCGGCGGACGAAGAATCTCAACAATCGTTGTGCTATGTCTATAAACACAACCGTTGGCTCAGCCCAGAAGAAGTCGCTTTGATCGAACAAAAAAATAAAGACGACTACGAATCCATCAAACGCTGGGTGCCGAGAATCCGCGATTGGATAATTGCTATCGAGGGGCAAGACTCAAAAAAACGACTTAAGGCTATCCAGCAACTCAAAGAGATCGATGACCCTAGAATCGTTCCCTCGATCGGACTGGCGATCGGAAGGGTTAATCCAGATACAGCAATGCACCTTCTGAAAGTCGTGGAAAAATTCCAAAATGCCGAGGCCTGCTTTCTGCTCGTCAACATCGCTATTGCCGATCCTACAAGCGAGTTGGGGACAGTGGCGATTGCGGGCCTAAGCACGTACCCTTATGGTTTTTTTGTCCCGGATCTTTTGGATATGATGTCTAGCGAGTATCAGTCCAGCCACCAATATTCCTCAAACGGTAATGGGGTACTGAAACTGCAAGTGGTCCAAGTGAGGGAAATGCGGAAAAATTATGATGTCGATCACTTTCAGCGAAGATTCGCAGGAACGCATCCATCTGCGGGTCCTGGCAACCATTTGACCTGGAATGCGTTTAAAGCCTATCGCGATCCGTTCGAAATCCGCAACCTAGGTTTTGTTCAAAACGAACTCGCAAGTGCGATAGCCTCCAAAGAGAGTCTTAGAGTAACACAAGACTCAGAGGCCTCCATGGAACGAACAAACCGCGAAATACGCGATTGGCAAGCACGACTCGCAACGGTTCTTAGAGCCGTCACGAAAAAACAGTTTTCAGATGAGCCCAAGCCGTGGTGGGATTGGTGGGATCAATATGAGGAGTTGTACATCGCAGGTGAAAAGTATATGGACTACTCGTATTACGAAGACACTTCATTTGCCTATTTAGATATGAAATTTGCCCACAGCGTAAAGGACCGCTTTTCCGATTATCCTCGATTAAGGAATGTAATGTCCTGCCTTGTTGCAGGTACACCGATCCAAACCCAATCGGGTCTGCGACCTGTTGAAGCCATCCGAGTTGGCGATCTGGTCGTCGCTCAAAATATCCAGTCCGGCGAAATCCAGTTGCGACCAGTACTTCGGACAACCGTCCGCCCTCCAGCCCGAACTTATCAAATCGCTTACACCAACGGCGAGAAAATCCAAGCGACGCTCGGACATCGATGGTGGGTCATCGGAAAAGGTTGGGTCAAAACCAAAGACCTCAAAGAGGGTATGTCGATGAGAACCGCTAGCGGTTATGCTACCATCGAGTCGCTCAAAGACGCCGATGCGGCCGTGACCTACAACCTACTTGTCGATCAAGACCATACCTACTTTGTCGGTCAGTCGCGAGTCCTGTCCTTCGATGCCAGCGAAGCGATCCCGACTTTTTACAAAGTCCCCGGACTTGCTCCTAGCCAACTACGATCCGAATGATCTATCCCCCGTCGAGGACGCATCGATTGGGTTTGAAGAGGATTCAAAGATTGAAACACGGAGTCACAAAGGACACAGAGAGGAACGGAGAGATCCTCAAGGCTCTGTGCTCTTTGTTTCTCTGTGTTTGAAAAGATTTCTTTAGCCGCCTGGACTCTGGTCTAGGCGGCAGTTGTTGATCGAGAACTCTAAAATCGCAATCGCGCCGATTTGCTCGAGTCGCTCCATGATCGTGATGACCTCTTTGCGCTTGACCATCGCACGAACAGCACACCAATTGGGATCCTCTAGACTGTTGACCGTCGGGGATGTGAATCCAGGCGTGATCGATTCGGCTATAGCTAACTTGCTCCTGGGAATGTTGTACTCGAGCAACGAGTAATCCCGCGCGATGACAACCCCCTCGAGGCGTCGGACAATCCGATCGGCGGTCGCTTGATCTCGGCATCTAGGACTTTGGATGAGCACCGTCTCATACTCGCCGATGATATCGAGAATCCTGAGTTGATTGGCCGCGAGCGTACTGCCTGTCTCGACCAAATCAACGATCGCATCGGCAACCCCCAGCGAGATCATGATCTCGACCGAACCGTTGAGCCCCACCAGATGCACCGGGGCCGAATGCTTGTCCAAATACCGCTTAGTCGTCCTTGGAAAGCTCGTCGCTACACGCTTGCCGGCCAAATCACTAGCCGATTGGATGTTTCCATGCAACGGGACACAGATCGCCAGCTTGCACCTGCCGACCCCTAACTTCATTCGTACGTCAATACTCGCCTCGGCCTCCTCGACTAGATCACTGCCGGTGATCCCCAAATCGATAGCACCCTCGGCGCACAATGTTGGGATATCATCGGTTCTGAGAAAAGTGATATCCGCCGATAGACCACTGACGCGTGCAAAAAGCGCTCTTTCCTGTCGGCGAAAATTCAAACCGGCTTGAAGCAAAAGCTCCGTGGCAAGCTCGCTGAGACGACCCTTGCTCGGTACTCCAATCCTCAGCATGTTGTCGCTTAAACTCATTGCCCTTGCTCCTTGTGACGATTCTGTTTCTCGACGATCCCCGAAACACCTTCGCGACGCTCGAGCTCTGCTCGCAACTCGTCGACCGAAATTTGCCTTGTGGCCAACACGACCCAAAGATGATAGAGCACATCGCAGGCCTCGCGAACCGTGTGCTCGCGCCCACTTGCCCCTTCCTCTCGCGCAGCTTCAATCAGCTCAAAAACTTCTTCGGCCACTTTGCCACCCATCTTCGACAAACCGCCACGTATGAGCTTGGTCGTGTAGGAATCCTCAGGCAATTCGATGGCCCGCTGGTGCAATTGGGACATCAATCGATCTAAAACATCAGTGGACATAATGCAGTGAAAATCAAATGATACTACCGGGCGATAAAGCGAGCATCCTAGGCATTTTCAAGGCTTTTGTCGATTCCAAGTGGTTGCCCGACCACTAAACTTGTATGCGAAGCGTATGATTTTAGCGATGATCGTAAGCGACTGATCCGATAGCCCCCGATGCAAAACCCCTCCAAACTCCCCTCCGACTGGATCATCCCCCCTCTGGATCATGTCCTGTATTTGACCGGGCCGACTGCCTCAGGCAAAACCCATGTCGCACTCGAACTTGCGTATGCCCTCTCCAAAAATACCCCCGGGGTCGAAGTCATCTCGGTCGACTCGATGGCTATCTACCGAGGAATGGATATCGGAACAGCCAAACCCAGTCGGCAGATCCGAGAACAAGTCACCCATCATTTGATCGACATCGTCGATCCAACCGAAGACTACAGCGTCTCTGAATTCCTCAAGGACGCACATGCCAAGGTGGCTGAGATCCAGAGTCGAGGCAAACGCCCTTTGCTCGTAGGTGGCACACCTTTGTATCTTAAGTCTTTGATCTGTGGGTTCTTCCAAGGCCCTCCGGCAGATTGGGAGTTTCGCAACTCGGTCGAACAAGAAGTTCAAGCCATTGGTACTCAAGCTCTCTACGAGCGACTCCAACAGGTCGATCCTTTGTCGGCACACAGGATTTTACCAGGTGACATTCGCCGCATGATCCGAGCCCTCGAAGTCTCCAAGCTATCCGGCAAACCTCTGAGCCACTGGCAAACACAATTCGAACGATTCGTGGTTCCGACCAATAGCCAAGCGTTCGTCTTGGGTTGGGACCGACCTGCAATCCACCGTCGTGTCGAGACCCGTGTCGAGCAGATGCTCGATCAAGGGCTCGTCGAGGAAGTCAAAGAACTCAAGAACCGATTCGGCAGTCTTGGTCGAACGGCATCCCAAGCCGTCGGATACAAAGAGCCTTTGGAGTACCTCTCCGGCAAACTTTCGTGGAAAGAGATGAAGGATCAAATCACCGCGCACACACGTCAGTTTGTCCGCCGTCAAGAGATTTGGTTCCGATCGATGCCAGGCTTGCAACGCATCGAAATGAGCGACTCCCTGCAACCTCAAAGCGTCGCAGAGCAGATCCTCTCATCGCTGGAATATCGGTAAGTATCCCAGATCCAATTGCAGCATGAT
The DNA here is from genome assembly GCA_046086605.1 of Pirellula sp. Taxonomy (GTDB): domain Bacteria; phylum Planctomycetota; class Planctomycetia; order Pirellulales; family Pirellulaceae; genus JBKCUI01. Next base: position 5,252 of record JBJSXX010000273.1, read on the forward strand.
TAGGTTGCATGCCGAGATGTAGACGTTGTGGATCTGGCCCTCCCAAGCACCTTCGGGTCCTTGATCGTTCTCGATATTCGAATACAACCGATCGCGAAACGGTAACCACTCTTCGTCCCCTTGGCGATAGACGACCTGGCTGTAGTACAGATAGGTGTAGTGCCAGTGTCCGAAAGCATCATCGACTTTCTTGACGTCGTAGAGCTCTTTTCGGCTGTAGGTGATCATCTCTGGGACTTTGGCATTTCCATAGTCTCCTGCGTTGTAAAGAGCCGCAAGAGATGCAGCAGTGATCGCAGGCCTCGAGCTTCCCATCTGCTGACTCGAGTAACTGATCCCACCGTCTGAATTCTGACAAGAATAGATATACTTTTTGGCCGACTCGATGATCTCGCCCGGTACACTAATCCCCGCATTGCGGCAGCCTCTTAATCCTTGGACTTGGGTGATCGTCGTCGACCCCTCGTCGTAGTCTTGTCCATCCTTGGCGCTGACATAGCCCCAACCCCCTGCGGGTGTTTGAGCTTTACCGCAAAATGCGACGGCTCGATCGAGCACTTCGACCAAGTCATCTCGCCGGTCTTGGAGTCCTTCCTCGCCCAAGACTTGCGAGAGAAACAGCATCGAAAAACCATGGCCATAGGTGTAGCGCTGGTCGTTTTGAGGATCACCGATGAGTCCGTTTTTTCGGGACTGAGACAAAAGATAATCAGTCGTTCTGGCAATCTGCTTGGAGTAAGGCCCCTGAGTGACCGTCGATCCACTGCACAACAAAGCTAGACCCGCCAAGGCAGTCACAGCGACCGGATAGGGAGGAGTGTTCCATTGCCCTCGGGACGATTGCGTGCGAGCCAAAAAATCGAGCCCTCGTCGGGTCGCTGATTCCCACTTGGGGTTGCGGTCAGCAACGCTCAATCCCGATGAGTGAGCCCTGCCGATCCACTTCGGCCCACTCGCGAGCGAAATTCCGCCGGCAAGAGCTCCTGCAAGAAACTGTCGTCTCCGTATCGATGCTCGACTATTCATGCGATAGGTCTTTATCACTCATTGAGGTGCGTATCAAATCGAAACATGACTCCAGCTTAGCTTGCGTCAGCAAACAGGGGAGTCGAAAGGTATCGTTCACCCAAGCTGCACATGATCGTCACGATGCGTTTTCCTTTCCACTCCGGACGCGAGGCTAATTGAGCCGCCGCACACATATTCGCACCGCTGCTGATCCCAGCCATGATCCCTTCCTGACGATGTAGCTTGCGACCCCACTCGAAGGCGAGTTCGTCATCGACCTGGATCACTTCATCGATCAACGAGGTATCGAGATTCTTGGGCACAAAGCCAGCACCGATCCCTTGAATGCGATGTTTCCCAGGCTGGCCACCACTGATGACCGGCGACTGCTTGGGTTCAACTGCAATGGCTTTGAAGTTCGGGTTGAGCTTCTTGATATAGCGTGCCACACCGGTGATCGTACCACCGGTTCCGACACCTGCGACGATCGCATCGATGTTGCCAGCCGTGTCTTCCCATATCTCCGGGCCAGTGGTTCGTTCGTGGACCGCTGGGTTGGCGGGATTCTCAAACTGCTGTGGCATCCAACCGCTTTTGTCTCCTGCGACCAACTCGTTTGCCTTGGCAATCGCACCGCGCATCCCTTCGGCTGCCGGAGTTAGAACCAGACTCGCACCTAAGGCCTTGAGCAGCGCTCGCCTTTCGATCGACATCGATTCGGGCATCGTCAAAGTCAGTCGATACCCTTTGGCTGCACAGACAAAGGCAAGTGCGATTCCTGTATTGCCACTTGTGGGTTCAATAATGTGGGTGTCTTTGTGGATCCGACCATTGGCCTCGGCATCTTCGATCATCGCAAGTCCGATTCGATCCTTGACGCTCTTGAGCGGATTAAAGAACTCGCACTTGGCAAACACCGTCGCTGCATCTGGACCAAGCAGACGGTTGATACGAATCATAGGAGTGTTGCCAACAGTTTCGACGACGTTGTTGAAGGTTCTTCCGATCGGCATAGCTAACTAGATCCATCTAGGGTTACAGGATGAAAATCGAACACATTAAAAAACAATCCGCACTCCAAGGGTGACAGAGTCCACCTAGTGTACTCGGTTTGGCAGGCTGAGCCCACCTCGGTTTGGATCCCCAGATCGATCAAAATCCCCGAGGATCAAATCGTGGCGGATGGACCTTTTTCAAGCAATTCTCGAAGCTTGCCTGCGGCATTTGCTGGGTTTTCGGCGTTCCATACGCAGGCACCAACGGCCACCCTGGAAAATCCTGCATGCAAGACTTCCCCGAGCCTTTGTGCGTCGATCCCGCCTATCGCATATGCTGGCAACTCCGGGGCATATTCTTGTAGCCACTTTGCTGCCCCCTTGAGAAATTCGATACCCGAGAAACTTTCAAAGGACTTGGTCGTCGACGGGAATGTCGGCCCACAACCGATGTAGTCGACCCCAAGTTCGACGGCCGACCTGACCTGATCGAGATTGTGGGTCGAGAAGCCCAAGTATTGCCAAGGTTGCAAAAGCCTTCGCGAGGCATGTACCGAAAGATCTTCCTGGCCAACGTGAACCCCAGCGGCTTGCGTTGTTGCAGCGATGTCCACGCGGTCGTTGATCAAGAGACGCGTTTTTGAATCATCGAGTGCATCGAGAGCTATTTGCATGTAGTGCAAAATACCAATAGGGTCGGCCTGCTTATCCCGAATCTGAATCAACTGAACCCCAGCCTTGGAAATATCCCGGACTCGCTCTCGAAACGATTCGACCGGCAACCTGCAATCGACAAGCACATAGAGTTTTGCCTGTCTAAGAAATGCTAGGTCGCGTTGGCAAGCCAACTGCAAGGCCCCATTCAAATCGTAAACTCGGTACCGTAGTTTCTCGATCGCCGGCCAGATGCTTGGCATGAGCACCTTGCAAGACTCCTCGATAACTCGCAAGCCTTGTTCGACTCGCGAAGCTGCGGCAGCCACAATCGATGCGATTCCATGACTGCGATCCTTCTCGCTAGCGGTCTTGGTCTGGCGCCCGACATCTCCCTGCGCATCTCTTGCCGAAACCAAACCTGCTACCCCTATCGCATCGATCGACTCTTGCAAGGCATGTCGCGCCGATTTGTATTGGCTCTGAAGGCTGGAAAGACCCGTAAATCGTGCGACATCTTCGAGTGTCCTCAAGCCCTCGGCGACGCGATTGGAATTGGCATCGATCATCCGCCTGAGAACGATCTGAGAGTGGTCGAATTGAGTGTGGCCAGGCTGAGTGTTTTCGTTTGAGTCGGGCATAAGCGGGTTATTTCTGTTGTTCCAGAACCATCGAAAGATAGCTTCGCTTTTCGATAAAGCTCAGTCCAAGATGTCCTGCAGCAGACGCGATCGCTTGCTCGGCTGATGCCAACTCTTGATCCGAATGCACCACGCATTCCACTTCGGCGAATGTTCCTATTTGTGGAACTTCATCGAGCGTGACGGTCATTCCGGAATGGAAATTCGAAAGGCTAAAAACACGACGTGTCTTGCAGACGACCGCCACGGGTTCGAAGCTGAGATTCTCCCAAATGCGCCTCCAGCCTTCATCGGTTCCTTGGGCAAGTGGCAGTTCAAGTTCCGGACGGGTTTTCAGCAGGCCCTCTTTGCGTGGCCCCTTGTAGGTGATAAACCACTGGTCGTTTACACGACGCATCCGCAACGCCTCGTCGGTGATCTTGAAATCGCGAGCCGGGTGACGCAAGTAATGGTCTTCGTGAGACTCCGACTCGAGTTCCTGGGCCCCAAGCCGATCGAGTTTGGCAAGCAACTCAATCGGATCATCGACTCGATACTTACCCTCGATCTCGATCGGATATTCCAAAGCTGGTTTTGCCATCGTTTATCTCAACGCGTAGTGGTTCCGAACTGCCTTGACGATCGATCTCATCTTACTTGCATCTTTGATCCCAGGGGAGGATTCGATGCCACTGGCCAAGTCGATTCCGTCTGGATTTACCAACTCGAGTGCTTCTTGGACATTTTGAGAATCCAATCCCCCAGCTAACAATAAAGCCACACTCTGCGCCTCGGGGCCGAGCATGCATTTGGGTCGCGGACTGAGCAATCCCCAATTGGCTCGCTTGCCCGTTCCACCCTTCTCCTGTGGATCGTAAGCATCAACGAGCATACCGACCAGCGGTGAGCCTGGAGTGCAATATTCTGCGACCCAAGCTTCCCAGACTGGATCGTCGATTGTCCCGCGATACGCAAGCGCCTTAAGGATCGGCAAGCCAGGCCAATAGCTGCTTTGCTGGTACTGACCAAGCCAATCGACTGTCTCAGAGCCATGAAGTTGGATCGCATCCAGAGGGCATACCGAGAGCACTTGGTCTATCTGCTCTGGTGTTGCGTCGACGAAGATACCGATTCGCAGGCAATTTCCCTGGGCGACGAGCGACAGACTCTTGGCCGATTGAGGCTCGATGAAGCGTTTGCTCGTTGGATAGAAATTCAATCCGATCGCATCGATCTGTAACTCAAGTGCCTGAGCGACATCCTCTTGCCGAGTGAACCCGCAAAACTTTAATCGCGGTAGTCTCATGGCTGGGTCGCAAGTCGTATGCAGCGATTAATCCTGGCTAGCGAAGAGTCCTTTCCGAGGATTCCAAACGCATCGAAAACACCGACGCCAGATGTTTTACCGGTGAGTGCCAAGCGAACCGCGTTGATGCAAACCCCTAGCTTGACGCCTTTGGATTCAACCATCGCCTTGATCTGGCTCTCAAGATTTTCCGGTGACCATGGATCGGTCGCTTGAACGATCTTGCATACCTCTTCTAGCAGCCCAACAGCCTGAGGCTCTCCTTTGACTCGTTTCTCCATTCCCGCCGGATCGAAACCAAGTTGCTCATCGGGAACGAAAAACTCATCAAACTGAAGGATATCTCCGGCGACCTTGATCCGATCTGCCGCAGCACTAACGACCTTCGTGCAATGTTCGGCGATCGAGCAAGGTGGTGGATCCGAGACTAAGCCCGCTTTTTGCAAGTAGGGTAGAACCATCGCTACCTTCTTCTTGTTATCGAGCTTGCTCATCCAACGCGCTTCAAAGGCGAGGAGTTTTTGGGGGTCGAAAGAAGCGGGTGACTTGTTAACCCGTTCGAGGGAAAAATGCTTGATCGCCTCATCGAGGGTAAAGTCCTCGGTGCTATCGTCGAGCGACCAACCCAGGAGCAACAGATAGTTGAGCACCGCCCCAGGCAGGAAACCTGTTTCGCGATAAAAGTCGACAACCACGGGATTGAACGTCTCAGGAGTGACTTGCAAACGCGCGCCCTTGGCGACGGTCTCTCCAAGCTGGGCGAGTGTCGCAAAGTCCTTTTGCTTAAGATACTTATCGAGCTTTCTTTTGCTCAGTTTTGCGGTGCCTCCCGGTTCGGCGACATAGGGCAAATGGGCATAGATCGGCAGAGGGTAACCAAGACTCTGCGCGATAAAAATTTGCCGGGGTGTATTTGGCAAATGCTCGACAGCTCGAACCACATGGGTGATTCGAAAGTCGTAATCGTCGACGACGCTTGCCAAATGGTACAGGCAAGTCCCATCGGCACGCTGCACAACATGGTCTTGTTCATCGGCCCATTCAAAGGAGCAATCCCCACGAATCAAATCGTGGAATTGGCACTGGCCGCTACGAGGCATCTTCAGCCGTACGACCGCTGTTCGACCCTCGGCCTCATAGCCTTGCTGCTGCTCGAGTGTGCTTGCCATGAATCGACGATCGTAGATAAAGGTCTTGCCTTCTTTCTCAGCCTGCGCTTTTAATTCCGCCAGCTCTTCGGTCTTCGCATAATCCTTGTACGCATGACCGCTTGCTAAAAGTTTTTCAACGGCTTGTTGGTATTGCGAGGAGCGTTGCGATTGGAAGTAGGGTGCATAAGGGCCACCGCACTCGGGACCTTCGTCCCAATCCAGACCCAACCATCGAAAACCGTCGAGGATCGGACGCAAAGCGGCTTCAACGTTGCGTTGCTGATCGGTATCGTCGATGCGGAGCAAGAACTGGCCACCGGCTTGTTTCGCCAGCAGATAATTGAACAGGGCTGTCCGCACCCCACCGATATGAAGATAACCAGTGGGACTTGGGGCAAATCGGGTGCGGATGGTCATGGGTCAATAAACTTTTCTAGTCAACAAACAAAGCGGGATCCAAGGGGCTTCGCCAACATTGTTGCTCGATGTCGTGTACCCGCAAGTGCTCCGCGATCGCATCGGGGCTCGATCGCTGAAAATCCGAGAGCAAAAGATTGCAAATCCTTTCCCAAGCCTCTTTGGTCGCTTGTCCTTTGATCTCGACGTATTCAATCACTCCGGCGCGATCGTAGAGCATGCCATCGAGCTGATAGCGTTTTGAACTCTCGAAAAAAACCCATACCCAAGACCCGTCTGGCTCGGCAAACATCCCGTCCCAAAGATTGACCGATTCGATGAATCCCTCAAAGCTTTGACAGATCGATTGCCCTGTCTGACTATAAATCCGAACAAACATGCTCGATGGCTTTCATGGCGTTTCAGGTGGAATTTGTTTCCCGTGCGGATCGACCGTCGGACCACCGGTGACTTGCCCTAAACTCTCACGCAACTCAGAAGAGGTGTAGTGTTCGAGCGATTCGGCGGTCGCATGGAGTCGGGGGTCGGATATACCGGTCTCCTCGCGAAGGTAGTGCTCCCAGAGTCGATGCGTTCGAATCAAAACTTGAGCCTGCTGATAACCTGTGGGTGTCAAATTCCATGAGTTGCCCTGCCCGCTGACCCATTGCTTGGCCACTAGATCCGACATGGCTGCCAGGATCGCTTGAGCCGAAGCCTGCAGTTTCGAGGCGATTCGATCGACACTCAATGCGTGATCCGATGCCGAGAGATTCTCAGAACCGTGGGCTTCAACATGCCTGTAGAAAAGGGCCAGGATATCTTCAGCAAGGATTCTTCGGAGCAATTCGCGTTGATGCAACCAACGCCATATCAAACCTCGTTTACGACCGATAAAAATTGCAAGCACCAGCAAGCATCCTGACACGACGGCGACCATGGCAGCCGAGTTGGCCGATTTGAAACCCCAAACGTGAGGCAAGCTAATCGCCAGAAGATGCCCCAAAATACTGCTTGCCATGGCAACCATCAGACTGCAAAGAACCATCGGCCCGAGCCGATTGGTCAACATCCAAGCGATGGCCGAAGGGACAATGAGCATCGCGACAACGAGAATGTTCCCCACAGCTCGAAAGCAGACCACGCAGGTCATGGCAACCATCGATGCAAGCAGATAGCTCAAGAATCTTACCGGGACACCTTGAGCCTGTGCCAACGTCGTATCGAACGTCGATAGCGTCCACCACTTCCAAAAAACAAAGGTGCATAAAGCATTAAACAAGCAGATGCACCCGAGCTCCAAAACCACCGATGGTATTTCACCCAGCGGTGTGGTGATCGTCTCTAGGACGATCGTCTCTAAGTTGCCATACAGAACGCATGAGGGATCAAGATCGACATGCTCGACGCGCGAGATCATTACGATCCCCAACGCAAAGAGTGCCGTAAAGACCACACCGATCGCCGCGCTTTCTTCGATCCGTCCGAGGCCTCGAACCATCTCGATCAACCAGACCGATAAGACTCCGATGAGTCCTGCTCCGATCAACGCAACCCAAGGGCTTCGGCTACCAAACCACAGAAACGAAGCAGCAATGCCGGGCAAGACTGCGTGACTGAGCGCATCTCCGATAAGACTCAGCTTGCGGAGAACCAAAAAGTTGCCGACAAGTGCACAGGCGATCCCGCAAAGAATCGATGCGGCAATCATCCAGCCGTCGACTTGCCAAGCCCACCACATCCTAAAGGCTCAACTTAAAAGGCTTCAATGTTAACTCTTGGAACTTTCCATTTGTGCCAACTCATCGCCGAAATCCAACGCAGGCTCTTGGGAGGACTCCTCGCTGGCAGGTTCCTCGTCGGGTTCTCCCTTTTTCTTTTTCTTCGACTTGGGCTTCTTAGCCGCCTTGGGTTTAGCGGCCCCCTTGGGTCGTCCCATGAGTGCGGTGATCGTAGGTAGCAAAATCACCGATGCGATAAAAGCCATCCAAAGCAAAGGTAGTATCTTGAATAGGAATAGCATGGCAAATTGCAAAAAAAAAGATTGTCCGAATAAGCAGCGATCAGCCAGCAAACGGGCTGGAAAAAAGATCCCAAACGCCCTAATACCTTAGTTTACGCTTGCACCACGAGCAAGTATCCAATTCGTATCATTTTCCAAAGGGCCCGCACCAGGAAACCCGATAAGCTCACGGTGGAGCCAAAATGCATCAAGAAGTCTTTCAATTTCTCCGGTACTTGGACGTCGAGCGAAACGCGTCGGATTTGACGATTAAGTCCTATCGTGAGGATTTGATCGATATGGCCGACTTTATCACCGACCAAGGCCAAAAGAAACTCCGCCCCCGCGATATCACTCCCAATGAACTGCGCGGATACGTCACGGCTCTTCACGAAGCCGGCTATGCCAAATCGAGCATCAGCAGAAAACTCGCATCGCTCCGCAGTTTCTTCAAATTCGCTCAACGCCAGCAGATGGTCGAAAGCAATCCGGCCAAGCCCCTGCGAAATCCTCGAGGAGCTAGAAAACTACCCCACTTCTTAACCAATGAAGAAATCCTCTCGCTGCTCGATGCGCCGAGCAAGCAGACCGAGATGGGCCGTCGTGACACCGCGATCCTCGAGGTCACCTACAGCGCCGGGTTACGCGTGAGCGAACTCGTTGGCATGAACGATCGTGATATCGACTTTACCGACGGAACGATCCGCATCCGAGGTAAAGGACGCAAAGAGCGCATCGGTCAACTGGGCTCGCATGCCAACAAGGCCCTGATGGACTACTTCCAATTGCGTCGACCTGCCCCCAACGGCACGAAAGAGCCTGCAACCTTCCGAAACAAATTCGGTGGACGGCTCACCGCGCGGAGCGTTGCCCGCATGCTCGAAAAATACATCAAGGAATGTGGGCTCGATACACGCACCAGTCCTCACACGCTTCGACACAGCTTTGCAACACATCTGCTCAATGGTGGCGCAGATATCCGAAGCGTCCAAGAACTACTCGGTCACAAGAGCCTTGTGACTACCCAGATCTACACGCACGTGAGCACGGCGAACATCAAGGCCGCTTACGATAAAGCCCACCCGAGAGCCAAGAGAGCCTAACGAGTCGCGGCCCTTGATCACCAACTTACCGAGTCCAAAACCTTCGAGGTTGCTCTCGATGAGTTCAGTACATAAAAGTGAATGCCTGGGATGTCTGACTCAAGAAGATCAGCCACTTGCTTGGTCGCAAACTCAGTGCCGACTTTAAACTGCCAATCGTCTTGGTCGCTCTTGGCGAGCTCATCGACAAAATCCTTTGGGAGTGCTGCTTTGCACAACGAAGCGATCCGTTGAATACTTGCCAAACTGATTACTGGTAGTATGCCAGGAACGATCGGGATCCGAATCCCTGCTGCCTCGCATCGATCCCGAAAACGATAAAAGTCCTCGTTGTTATAGAACAACTGAGTCACGATCACATCCGCGCCGGTATCCGCCTTGCGCTTGAGATTCTCAAGGTCCACTTCAGCCGATGGAGCCTCTTGGTGAACCTCGGGATAACCTGCAACCAAGATACCGAAATCGGGATACTCGCGACGAAGCATCGCAACGAGCTCATTGGCATAACGCAAACCACCTTCGGTTTGCTGAAACTCTGTTTGACCCTTTGGAGGATCTCCTCGAAGTGCAACGATGTAATCGACCCCGATCGACTTAGCGTCGTTCAAGTAGGATCGGAGTTGATCCATGGTCGAACCCACGCAGGTCAAGTGCGAGGCGATCTTGAGGTTGTAGTTCTTCTTGAGCGTCTCAAGCAGACCCAGCGTACCGCTTCGAGTCGCCCCCCCAGCGCCATAGGTGCAAGTAAAAAAGTCCGGTTTGAAACGTTGGAGTTCTTCGACAGTCTTGAGAAGTCCCGGAAGCAACTCGGCCTTCTTGGGTGGGAAGAGTTCAAAGGACAGGCCCCTTGAACCTGTTTGCAGACGTGTTGGACTGAAATAATCTCCAAGCTTCATCGAGCGACCTATGGATACCGTTGTGTGACAGGACTGGGAGTTGGGCCGAATCCCCGCTAAGATACTTACAAAAGTCTTTTTTGGGAAACCCTTGCAATCATGACCGATAAAAAACTCTCTGGTAAACGTGTTTTGACCTTCGTCGGTGACATTTATGAAGACTTGGAGCTTTGGTATCCCAAGCTTCGATTGATCGAAGAGGGAGCCCAAGTGGTCGTCGCGGGTGAAGAGGCCAACCGGGTTTACGCGGGGAAAAACGGTTACCCTTGCACTTCCGATGCGGCCATCAGCGATATGCACGAGAGCCAATTCGATGCGGTATTGCTTCCTGGAGGCTTCATGCCAGATCGATTAAGACGCCTTGAGTCAGTAAAAAAGCTTATTCGGGACTTTGCTCATTCGAACAAATGCGTTGCAGCGATCTGCCATGGAGGTTGGCTGGCAATATCCGCAGGCGTCTATCGGGGTGTGAAAACCACCGGGTCGCTAGGAATCAAAGACGACCTAGAAAACGCCGGGGCGATTTGGGTCGATGCCCCCGTCGTCGTTGATCGGCATTTTGTATCGAGCCGCAAACCAGACGATCTTCCGTGGTTCGCCAAGGCGATGGTTGATGTCATCGCCGCTCAACGTTAAACATGGCCGAAACGATTCATATACTCCAACTTGGCGATACCCACTGGGCCACCTTGCCCATCGCATCTGGGATCGACTCGTCGTCTAGGTTTGACCAAGTTTGCTCATGGATCGGATCGATCCATGAGCCGATCGATTGGATCGTCCATACCGGTGACTGGGTGCACCAAGGGCATTTAGCAACCGATTCGGGGGACTCGACCCGAGTCGCTTGGGAGCAACTTTCGAAACTCGGTATTCCGATCGCGACGGCCATCGGCAATCACGATCACCGAATCGCATTGAGCGAATGTTTCTTAAATGCATGGCCAATGGATCGGAAACTCCATCGCCTAAAGACTCAATCGGATCGTCTTGCGTATTGGTTTCCAATCAAAGCCGATTTCGACCAGGGTGAATCAATTCTAGTCCTAGACGCACGCGGGTCGACACTATTGGATCCCCAAGGCGAAATCTGTGATGACCAACTTGCCGAGCTCGACGTGCTGCTAGCCGATGCAAACCGTCGTTGGACGATATTTCTTCATTATCCACCGATCGAATTGGATTGCGACTGGATCAACCGAACCATGCTGATCCGAAACGGATCGCAATTGCACGCATTGTTTGCGAAGAACGCGCACCGTATTCGAGGCGTGTTTTTCGGTCACATCCATCGCCCCTTGTGCTGCATCAAAGATAGCGTGCTTTACGCCAGCACCGGCAGCGCTGCGATGCACTTTCCGAACATGCCTGCAGACAACAAAGCTTTCGCCCAAAGCGATCCGATCGCCTTTGCCAATTACATCACCATCCGCCAGTCTGGGACGTTGGTAAAAACCCAATGGACCATGCTATCGAACTAGAAGAACCACGATGGCGCAATCACAACTCAAAGACTGGGCTCAACTCGTTAGGGTCCCGAACACATTCACTGCAGCAGCAGATCCTCTTGCAGGTCTATGCATCGGTTCGCTCGCCGCTTCGCTTGACGCTTATCCAATTCCCGCCCTGCTCGTAGCACTCGGCTCAATCCTGCTTTACTGGGGAGGCATGGTGCTCAACGATGTCTTTGATTATCCCGAGGATCTCAGGAATCAGCGCCCAGGGCCCATCGTCCGAGGGGCGATTGGCCTAGGCCAAGCTCGCAGCGTTGGCTGGGCCATGTTGGCCATCGGCTGGCTTCTTGCATGTCTTGCAGCTTACCTAATCCACCACTCGATAACCTGGACACCCGTTGTCGGTGCATTGCTGATTGGATCGATCGTCGGCTACGACGGTTTGCTCAAATCCACGGTACTGGCTCCTGCCTTGATGGGTCTGTGCCGCGCTTTGAACCTGTGCTTAGGGATGTCCGTCGCCGCAGGCGATGCGTTTTCCAAATCGCCAACGGAGCTTTGGCTCTACCCGCTAGCCTACGGACTCTATGTCATGGGCTTTACCATCGCAGCGAGGAAAGAATTCCTCTCGGAGCAATCAAGATCCCGACTTTGGGCAGGATGGCTAACGAGCCTTGCCGGGATCCTCCTGTTTGCTTGGATCATTTGGCGATTTCCTAGCCCAAGTTTGTCGAATCTCATCGAGCGGCGCGGAGGCTGGTCGAGGTGGTTTTTTCCAAGCCTCATGCTGTTACTGTCATTGCCCGTTTTCCGAAGAGCGCTAGTTTCAATCCGATCGCTCCAAGGTCCAGATCTTGGACTTGCAATTCGAACCGCGATCATCAACATCCTATTCATCGATGCAACGCTGGCGCTGATCTACAAAGGCCCATGGCATGGCCTGCTCTTGGCCATGCTGATTCTTCCAACAATCTATTTGGCCAGAGTGTTTCGCTCGACCTGATTGGAAATGCACTATCTGTCAGTCTTGAGGATTCTGACAGCTTGCGAAGATTCCATCGATTTTCAATCGCCATCGACCGATACGCGATTTTCTACTCGATGCACTTCCTTTGAAAGACAATGAATTGATCTCCCTGGAATTCGCAAATACCCTCATGGGTGTCCTGTTCGTTGGTATATGGCTCTTGGTCGGCCATATCCTGACCACGAACCAAAGCTAATGCGACACATCAAGCCAAATCGGTTGGGTGTGGACTAGCTCGACACAAGCACCGATCTGCAGCGATTGTGCGTTCGATGGAGTAACGGCATGGATTCGATGCTCTTGGACTTGAACCTCGATCCAGATCGAAGACTCAACTTGACGTATCGCAACCAACCGACCTAGGGCTCTTACTCGTTCGAACTGAACCTCGATAAGCTCTTTACCAGCGTACTCTGCGGAGCCGACGGAGATCACTTGCCAATCGGTAGGTCTTAGCCCAAGTCGCTTTGCCGACTCGGGGACTTGGATCCATTGGATCGCAGGTCTACCCATGAGTTCTGCCACCTCGATACAGTTCGGTCGGCGATACAATTCGCTCGATGGTGCCGTCTGTAGGCACTTTCCTCGGCCGATCACACTCAGGCGATCAGAAACCTCACAAGCCTCTAGCGAATCGTGCGTCACATAGATGCAAGTAAGTTTCCGAGATTGTTGCCAGTCTCGAAGGAGTCTTCGGATCGGCCCACGCAAGGATTCTTGCAAATGGGCTAATGGCTCGTCCATCAAGAGCAAAGGACGATGGGTCAGTAACGCCCGCACGATCGCCAACCGTTGCAATTGCCCACCGGAAAGTTCGCTGGGCTTTTGAGCAAGCGTTGCACCTAAGCCGAACTGACCGACAAGTTCATTCCTGAATCCCGAGTGGACATCCCCGGAGAGTTGCTCAGCGAACTTGAGATTCTCAAGCACACTCAGGTGCTCGTAGGTTGCTGCACTCTGACCGACAAACGCCAAACCCCTGCGGTGGGCAGGTTGATGCGTTGCATCCTTTGAGGAGAGCCAAACACTTCCCGATTGAGGCTGCTCTAATCCTGCGATTAATCGCAAAAGTGTCGTCTTGCCCGATCCGCTCGCACCGAGCACCGAGTGGAACTCGCCCTGCTCAACTTTCCAATCGAAAGCGTCAAGCACCCTTTGACCTCGATAGCCGAATGTGACCTGCTTGAGTTCTACGGCCAAGGTTTCACCAAGATTACGGTTTTTGCCTCTGCAACCAAGTCATCAAAACCGCACCCACCTTGGTCATCGAATCCCCCGAACACTTATCGGGTGTGTCGGCCATCGTGTGCCAGTAACTGCGAGATCTCGATGCGACCGTCGGATAGTCAAAGTCGATGATATCGATCGTCGGCAACAATGCGATCTCGTTCAACGGCAAATGATCGTCTCGGATCGAATGCAAGACGCGGGGACTGAATTCCTTGAGCCCAAGTTCCTTGGCCACCCCCCAAACCTCTTTGGCTAACTCCGGTGCATACTTGAAACTCACCTCGTCCCACGACAATTGCAGATCCTTGTCACCGATCATGTCCATCAGGATTCCGGCTCGATAGGTCGACTGAGGTCCATTGGCCACCAACTGCTGCGCAAAGTAGGTCGAACCGACGAAGTAGTCGCCGATGGTCGTGCCGTTATTCGTGTTGTAAACCAATTCCTCTGCATCGAAGAAGACAAAGTCGACACCAACCTTCAAGTCCATTTTGGCGACGGCATGCCCAAGCTCCATAAGCAACGCCGTGCTCGAACCGCCGTCATTTGCCCCGATGAATAGCCCTTTGGGATTCTTAGGATCCTGATCCGGGTAGGGCCTTGTGTCGTAGTGAGAGCAAAGCATCACGCGAGGTTTGAGCTCTGGCTTGAAACGGACGATCAGATTCTTGACCTCGACGGCTTGGCCCGTCAAAGGATGCTTGTGTGCAAAACCCTGGTACTGAACTTGGGCTCCTAGTGCTTGGAAGTGCTCTTCGAGAATTCGCTGCTGCTTTTCCATCCCCACCGTGCCGGTGGTCCGAGAGCCGAGCTTGCAGAGTTTTTCCAGGTAACCCATCGCCCGCTTGGAGTCCAGCGGTGCAGGTGGCTTCCAACCTCTTGCCCCAAGCTGGGAGTTTGCCGACTCGCCAGAAGCAAGGCTAGCGACCGATGCCGACTCCGAAGACGACTCGGTCGGATTCGAAAGACAGCCAACCAAGAGCCCCAACAAACTTAGGGAAAACAAGCCAGCGATGTTTCGAAGCAAATTGCACCCGAGCAAATGGGGGTTTGAAAAGCCAGATCACTTGTCCATTGTTTGGATCATCACGTGCGTGTCAATCAGGGAACCCCTGAGCATTCAAGTCAATTTTCTTTGGCTTGCAACGTTTGGCACGCTCGTTGCTGTTCCGTGGTAAGGATCAAAAAAAGGTGCTGTCACATTGACAGGTGTCTGTCGAGCACCCCGCGATCGCAACTTTTTTTCGTGAGAGGGGTTTTCACTATGGCTCAATTTCCTTTTCAAATTCGACAATTTCCGTCGGCCTTGCAGGACATCGCCGTCGAGATGGAAAACATCTTTGACCAAGTCTTGAATAAAGGCCAATCGAGCAAAGGTTGCTCTAGCAACGGTTGCTCATCGACTGAAAGCTCCGAGGCTTCGGCCAGCGTAGCTTTCACGCCAGCCCTCGATGTATTCGAGGATCAACATGGTTACGAATTGCTTTTGGATCTGCCAGGAGTCTCTCTGGAGAACCTCAAGCTTGAACTGCTCGAAGACAAACTCCACGTTTCGGGAGTCAAGGCTGCCGTAAGCTTCGTCGAGGGGACAGTTCAGCACCGAGCAGAACGCTCGGCTGGAAATTTCGCCCGAGCAATCCGTTTGCCCAAGCAAGTTGCCAGCGAGCGTATCGAAGCTAGGTTCAAGGACGGGGTGCTCAGCATTCGCGTTCCAAAGATTCCTAAGGCAACCTCGCGAACCATCGAGATCAAAGGCTAGGTTCGTTTCCTATCGTCACTACAATTCGCCCCGTTTGGACCGTTTCAAGCGGGGCGAATTTTCTTGCTTGGCGATTTCTAGGGGAGCCATTCACCCTTCTCGACGCTCCAGTCGGTTCCAAAGAAACCTGCCCAGCGAACCGCTTCGACCCCGGTCTTCAAATACTCTGGCGAGAGGACCAGCACGTCGGGATATCCGGTGCCCGATGAGAAGATCGGTAGCTTGTTGCTCGCTCCCATCGCTTGCAGGTCCGTTCCGCCAATCGCGGCGACCAAGCCACTCCCTTGCGGTTTGGGTCTTACCAAAAGAACGGTGGCCGATTCCTGGATCAGTTCCGGTCCTTGTTTGATCCAAGCCCCGCGCTTCACTTGGACGGGACTATCTTTGAGCAAACTGTCCCAAGCTTGATTGATTGTGGCGTTGCCGTACAAGATCACATTTCGATCTGCCAAACTTGCAGGATCCTTCTGGGCGATCGCCAAAAATTGTTTGTCGCTCCAGCAATCGACCGATCCGTTGCCGCGATACCAAAAGGTCTCCGCATCGTATCGAGCTTTCCCGAGCATCCAATCATTCTCGGACTCCTCGCCTGCAGTGCCATAGACCAACATGAACCGATTGCGAAAAGCCTCTTTGAAGACACCGTAACTTGCAGCATCCCTGGTATTGGCCCGTCGAGCAGATCGATGCTGCCAAGCGTTGTCTATCTTGTCGAACCAAATCGTCTGATCCAGTGATTGGATGTCTTGGACGATGACTTCCTGCCCGTCGATGCTGAGCTTCAAACTGGCCGGGAGTTTGGTATCTGCAGAAAAGAGCTTCGCTAATCGAATACCCCAAGAGGCGATGTTGGTGGTTTTGGCAGTGAGTTGGTTGCTCTGTCGGTCTCGATCAAGTTCGATGGCAGATAGCTCCGCGATTTTTTCTTGGCACCCGAGCGTGAACCAATAGCAATCGGGCGACACATGCGGGCCAGGAGTTGTAAAACGGATCGTGTAGACTTGCGTGGAATCAGGAAGCTCATGGCTTTGAAAAAAGTCGATCATCGCTGGCCAATCGCAGCACTGGTTACCCCACCAGTGACCGGCTCCGGGTTGCTCTTTGTAAACCCAGTCGGGATGGAAATTGGCCAGCTCCTTGCGCATCGTGCGGGCTTGATCCACCGGGACGTTGTCGTCGGCATCCCCATGCAAAATATAGACTCCTTGTCCCTTTAGATTGCTCACCCGTGCAAGCGTATCGCTTGCTCCAAGCGGTCGACGCAGGAGCTGCGAAACGGGATCTTGCGGAGTGTTTCCACCGCGTCCTGCATAACTTGCAAACGACACCCAACCGGCGCTCGGGCCGATGGCCGCGAATCGATCTGGAAAGAGGGTTCCGATATGCCAAGTTCCATGGCCTCCCATCGAGTGGCCCGTGAGATAGGCTCGTTTTGGATCGGTCTTAAAGAGCGACTGCGCGAGCTCGAAGACTTCAAGTCCGTCCCAGCGTCCCCAATCCTCCCAGTCGAAACCAAAGTTCCTGCGGTTCGTTGGAGCGATCACATAGGTGTTGTCTTTCGGTGTGTACACGGCCGCTTGTCCTTGGCCCTCGACTCCTGCACCATGAAGCGTCAGGATCATCGCTGGAGCCCGATCAGCGCTGATGGTTCCTTGCTTTGGAGGTACAACGCCAAAGTACTGGACACTCCCATCGATCTGGCTGATGAACGTTCGGCGATGCATCTGATCCGAACTTCCAACAGGCCATTTGACTTCAAGTCGATCGAGCAATTCCGATTGCGATGCAGGCACAGTAGGTGTGCGTTCAATCTGGATCGTTACATTCAGTTCCCCACCTTGCAACGCTTCATGAGAATCAGCGTTGGTCATTAGCTGCACGGGAACCTTGCGCAACGAAAGAGGGGGGATCGATGGCACATCGAGCAAGCCAGATTGGCATCCATCGGCAGTTGTTTTGATTCGAAGGCCATCGAGCGTGTCGTTGCTCGCGTTGACCACCAGGAGAGAGCCAGTCCACGGGCCGGGCTGATCGCGCAATACGGTGGGGAACGTCGTGTCGCGAAGGGATAAATAAACTCCCTTTTCGGGTTTCTTGAGTTTGGCTGCGATACGGCCACGGCCACTGGAAAGCAGAAGCCAGTTTTCACCTGCTTTGAGTTCCACTGGGATTTCGACGGAGCCATTCGAGTACACATCGCCGACACGCTGCGCACCATCGATACGGACCGAGCCATGCCCTTGGGCATCGAGCAACCAGATCCCTTGCGTGGGGACTTCGACGCGGACTGCCAAGGTGCCACCGAAGAGTTCCCGGCCAGCGAAGCCCCCTTGTTCATCTGCAGCGAATTTTTTCCAGGGGGGCAGACCGTCGGCGCTCGGGGAGGAGTCTGCCTTGGGATCGGGCATTTGCAAGCGATCTTGGATGATCGCCAGTTCGACTGCGTCGGTGGGAAGAGAGGATCGTCCGCGCGGCATACCTTGGCCGCTTGAAACGACCCAAGCTTCGGTAAGTTTCATTTCGGAGGCTTGAGTTTCTTGCGAAACCTTTTCCTGCGAATAAATGCATTCTGCGAACACGAGAAAGGAGCCAAGACACCCGAGTTTTACGAGTTGGCCGAAACGCTTTGCCATTCGAGAGTCCCATGGAGGGTTGGGGGTAAGATCAACGATACGAAGGGAGAGGTTCTACTCGTTTTCCTGTCCCATTGCAAAGGGGATCACAAGGCTGCTAAATGATCCCGAGGCATTGAAGAACTTCTTGACGGTTCTTGGGGAATTGTTGAGGGCAAGTGCCTGTGGCAGCACCAACTCCCTTCAGGCCCTGAGACCCGGCACAAGGGATGTGATACTGAATAGGGTTTTATCAGCGTTCATTAGCGTTCATCAGCGGTCTGGATTGCAACCCTAAGTTTGCCCTACCCTTGAGGTAGTCTTTTTGAGTGCTCGTTTGCGCATGCTTGAATGGTATGTTAGAATCCACATCGGTGAATTCCCCTAATCCGCTGATCGAAGCAACTTACAAGAAACCGACAGATTCGATGGCCAAATCCAAATCCGACGAAGAACCCGCAGACGAATTGAGCTTTGAGGCAGCCATGGCTGCGCTCGAACAAGCGGTCAGAAAGCTCGAAAGTGGCACGCTGCCCTTAGAGCAAATGCTCTCCGAATACGCCAAGGCGGTCGAGTATGTTCAGCAATGCCACCGACAGCTTGAAGGTGCCCGCCGAAGAATCGCCCAGCTACAAGGCGTTGGCCCAGACGGGAAAGCCAGCACGAAAGACTGGGACGATACGCAACCAATCGTAAGCGAGAGCCGTGAAGCGCCTACGCGCCGCAAAGGGAACTAAACAATCCTGGTTCTCCCTCAAGCACTTGCGATGCCCCTTTAAAAACTTGGTGTACTGATCGAGAATCTATGCAAAATCGCTTTTGATCGTTACTTGTTCTCTGAAGGAGCATAGTACTCGATCATTTGTTCGACCGCTTTTTCACACACGATGCAAAAGCGGAATGGATCGAGTCCGTCACCCATCGCGCAGGATTTCTCAGGGCGGTACATGCCTGTCTTGAGATAGCCGCCACCTTCAAAGGCTCCAACGATCGCCGCACCATCTGATTTTGCAGTTCCGAATCCCTTGGGGGTGGGCAACGGTACGTCGGCGGTCAAGACAGCTTTCCACTTGATCTTCTGAGGATCCAACTCTCGGGTGATATTCGGTTCGACGGGCTCGACACCTTCGGGATAGATATCGCTATAGGTCACCGAGCCGATGTACTCGTCGGCAAGATAAGCGATCGAGTGGGCAAACTCGTGCAAGAAAACCGCTTCACTGCGCGGATCATCCACGGTCGAGACGCAATAGTCGAGGCAGATCGCACCTCCACCATACCTTTTGGAATTCACAAGCACGACGACCGAATCGTAGGGAACTTGTCCAGCGTACTCTCGAAGCGTGTGACCTTGATCGGTCAGCAGATATCGGTCGATTTCCAAGGTGTTAAACGATGCGCCTAGGGCAGTGTTTCGATAACGCCTTTGATCGGGCTCATCGACCCCTGACTCCGAGGAGGGCCGAAAGAGGGCCGAAACATTGAACTTACTTCGGTAACGTCGGAACGGTTCATGCTCGAACATGTACTGAGTCATCCGCTGTGCGTCGGCTTGGAATTTCTCTTTCTCGCTGACTGTGTACCCTTCGGCTAGGAACACCAAGTCCAAGCGGTCCTTGGGATCACCGGTTTTTTGAAGTTCAAAGATGCTATCTCCGAAGTCGACTGTTTCGCGACGGATGTTTTTATCCGAGGGTTTCATCTGCTCGGACCAGATCGTTTCCCAGAGATTGTCCTTACGTCGGGAGAGGAACTCGATTCGAAATCGCGATTTAGGTTTAGGGATTCGGACGGAGATGGGGAACGTTTTGAGTTTGCCTTGGGCGGCCGGAGGAGTGGTCGCATACTCGCTGTAGAGCGTATCGAATCCGAACGAATAAATCAGCTTATCGCTAGCTTGATCGTAGACTCGAATCGCATTTTTTCCGTAGGGAAACGGAAAAAGCAAATGCGTGCGAGGCCCTGGCCAGAGCGGTTCTTGGACGACTCGGCCTGGGACGACTTTCAATTCGTTTTTGTTACCAAAAAGAAAAAGTTCAAATCGCAGCGTTTCGTCTTGGAAGTAGTCCTCGTATCGAATCGAGTCTTGCCCAAGGCACAGGGGTCGGTAGACGAGCAGAATCAGTCCCAACCAAGCAAGATTTCGAAATAGCAACATGCAATAGCTCCGACGATAAGGTCAATGTCTGCGATTCGGTTTAATAGGATGTATAGTAGCAGGGACACTCCGCTGTGCCGTCCGC
>JBJSXX010000274.1:0-7104 GCA_046086605.1 Pirellula sp.
AGTGTCATCAAATACTCAACCACATCGATGAGCTCTTGCTCGTTGATGAGCTCCTGAAGGTTCTCTGGCATCAAAGACTTCTCCTGCTTCTGCAACTCCTCAAGATCTCCATCCGGGATCATTCGCTCGATCCCCTTGGCATCTTTAATCGTTACTCCCTGAGCCGTCTTGGATACCAACAAACCGGTGATGACTTCTCCATCATCGGTGCGAGCCGTATAAGCCTCATAGTTGTGGCTTATCCCTGCACTCGGGGCCAAGATCGATACAAACATCGCCTCGCGGGTTAGCTTGTTGCCAATCTCGGTCAAGCTCGGACCGACATTCTTGCCTTCGCTACCGACCATGTGGCACTGTGAACAGGTCGCTGCGCCGAAGTAAACCGTTTTGCCGTTGGCCGCATTACCTTTCTTCTTGACGAGATCATCGAGCGGTGGCAATGGCTTTTGAGAAGTCTTGACCATCGGAAACAAAGCCTCGGCAGCTTGACGAACCTCAGCTACCTCCGAGGCCCTCAACGTAGGCCCCAACAACGGCTTGCTCTCGACAGGCAGACGATCGCTCTTTGCCACCTCAATCAAATAAGCATGGTTGCCTTTGTTTCGCGCTAGCCCCAAAACAGCCTCCACCTTGATCGGCTTGGTCGATAAATCCGACTCCAATATCCCCGTTTGCAAGTTGATCGCTTCTTTGCGGTTGCTCAGCCCAAGCACCTTCGACAAAACCAACGCATCATCGCTGGGCTGCCTAGTTGCAAGCCGCTGACCAAGGGCGCTTGCTCCCCCGGTCTCAAGCGCCAAGTCCAACGCCTGGAGTGATTGTGTCGATACACCCCATGCGCTAGCCAAACCCAATAAATGCTCTTCCATTCCAAAAGGTTTAAGCTTCTGAAGCAGCTTCAGTTGAGCCGGGTCATTACCCATCTTTTTAACCTGCTGACGCACCAAATCCATGAGCCGAGGGTTCTCGTTGATATTGATGCCATCGACTCGCATCAATCCATCGAGCACCAACTGCGGATCCTTTAGATCCAGCAACACTTTGACCGCCCTTTGCCGATCCTCTTGGCTTTGGAAGTCCGTGGCCCGAAGAAGGGCTTGGCGATCATTTCCAGCAATCCGCTCGTCGGCCAGCCATTGAGAGATCATCGAGGCAGCTTCCAAGCCGCGACCGCGCCAAGCAATCAATCGAGCAGCATCGGCCTTCGACGGTTCCTTGGCAACCGACTTGTATGCATTCAAGCATTCAGACCATCGATCCGTCGCGGCGATCCCCAAGGCTTCGAGATACCAACGGTCTTCTCCATCGAAACGGCTCGCAAGTTCCGCCCAGTACTTGGGCATCTGCTCGGACTTGTCCTCACGCAGTGCCAAGGCGGCTTCACGCAAGACGATCGGCGACGAATCCTTCAAAAAGGCAGGCAAATACTCCTTGGTTTGCATTTTTGCTTGCCGAGCCAAACGAATCCCGACGGTTCGTACATTCGGATCGCTGTCTTTGGCTACAAGACCCAAAGCCGACGATGCTCCTTGGATTCGAGCCAACAACCAGATCGCTCGAGCTCGCATCCGAGGGTTGGGATCCTGAGCCATCTCCAGGAGTTGGGGCTCTGCTCCCTTGCCCATTTTGTCCAAAGCTTGGTAAGCGAGATATCGCACTGAGTTGCAAGGATTCTTCAGCGCAGCTACAGCACCTTGCGCCGAGCTCAGATCAACCTTCGGTACACTGTACTTGGTTCCCTCGGGTGCGAGTCGAAAGAGTCTCCCTCGCTCCATGTCTTGCATGTTATGGCCACCGACCCCTGGATCGTACCAATCTGTTACGAACATCGATCCGTCTGGAGCAGTCGCGACATCCGCCGGACGGAACCACTTGTCGGTTTCGCCTAAAGCGAGATTTTCAATCTTGGCCGAGTACCCAGCACCCTCGTTTTTGGCAACATAAGCCCGAACGACGTTTGGCCCAGCATCGCAATGGATGACTTGATTGCGGAAGATTTCCGGAAGCAATTGGCCTTCGTAAACGGTGATACCCGTCGGTGACCCCGCACCGGTGATAAGCATCGTTGGTACAACACCTGGATCATTCAAGTGCCAGTGCCGTTGGGGAATCTCAGACTCCCAATTGGTGCGTTCACTTTGCCAACCTGCACCGGTGATCTCGTCGACGTATCCATAGTTGCCAAACTCCATGACATAGTTGATGCGGGTCGCTCGGTTGCCATCGTCATCGTTGTCCGATTGCCAAATGGTTCCAAAGGAATCGACCGCAGCTTCGTAGTTGTTGCGGAAATTGTGCCCGAGGACTTCCATATCGCTGAGGTCTTCGTTGCATCGAAAGACCATCCCTTGCCGGTAAGGTTTCCCGGAGTCATTGATCTCGCGGCCCCATCGATCCAAAATCGGCTTGCCATCGGCATCGCAAAGCCTATGGCCTGTGTTTCCAAAATTGAAATAGAGCTTTCCATCGGGCCCGAACACAAACGAATGAACAGAGTGGTCGTGCTGCGGATCTCCCGTCTTGGTCAAGATCGCACGCTTCGAATCCGGTACGTCATCGCCGTCGTTGTCGATCAACTCGATCACATAAGGTGCAGCGCTGACAAGAACGCGATTGCCCAGGACACAAATGCCCAAGGCCGAATCGATATCGCGTCCCTGATAAAACACCTTCGTCTTGTCCATCACCCCATCTTGGTCGGTGTCTTCCAAAATTAATACGCGATCCCCTTCGGGCCGCTCGCCATTGTGCCGTCTGTAGTTAACGACTTCGCATACCCAAACCCTTCCACGATGATCGATATCGAGGTTGGTCAAGCTTTTGAGCATCGGCTCGGAGGCGGCCAAGGTAGCCACGACGCCATCGGCTAGTTTGAGTCCAGAGACCGCGTTTTCAGGAGCCCGCTCCTCGGTGGGCGATTGGCCCTGATCCACCCCAGGCGGAAGCCCCTCGGCTGCAATATAAAACTTAATCGACGTTGACGATCCATTGTTTTGAGTGACGCCACCTTGATCGAGCCCACAGCCGACCTTCAACCGAAGTGCATCTTCTGGAAGTTCAAAGATGATCGTGCTGTTGGCATGCGTACCGATACCAGGGAGAACTTTGTCGAGAACCTTCAGAGGTCCACCTCCAGCATTGGCATTCTTGCGAACCTCGCCCCATTCGGTCGAGGCTGATTTCCAGTTCATATCCAGCAGCGATTTTTCGCCAGACTTGGTGATCAATTTCGGTTCAATCCAATTGGCCCAATCGCAAGCGAATCCATCGTCGCCCGCCGACACCACCAAATACAAATTCTTAACACCTTGGACATCGACATCCGCATCCACGCGGTGGC
The DNA here is from genome assembly GCA_046086605.1 of Pirellula sp. Taxonomy (GTDB): domain Bacteria; phylum Planctomycetota; class Planctomycetia; order Pirellulales; family Pirellulaceae; genus JBKCUI01. The sequence goes on from JBJSXX010000274.1 coordinate 3,341, forward strand.
CAGGAGTATTGGCAGTTAGCAGTGGCGAGGTAAACAAAGCTTTGCCCTTGGGCTTTGCCGAAGAACTCGATTTTTCGCCCGGAGCGATACCGAACTCCTTAGCGATCCCAGCGGGATTGAAGTTACCTGGAACCTGTTCGTCTTGGTTTTCAACCAATTGCGAAGCGGATCGATTTTCGACCACGGCGCCTTGTGCTGGGACATCGATGTGAGCAGCCCACAGAATCGCATTGGCAACCAATCGAGTAGGTTCAGTTCTACCCCAGTTCCAATGGAAATGGCCACCTGTGTAACCAAACCCCCGACTGCCGTTGGGATTTTCGGTGGCCCAAGCCACATGCTGGGGTTCCTTTTTGGCCACCGCGCGTCGAACATCTGGGTTACCACTGTGGGGACCGTCTGGACGGTTCATTGTTTCGTCAGGAGCAACTGCCGAAAGGATCGGCGTGACACCTTGCATGTTCTCTCGGAATCGCATGTGGAAGTACCACTCGTCGCGCGTATCAAACGGCTTAACGCCTCGGGTGATCGGATGATCTGGGAGCTTTTCGAACTTGGCCGTCCAGTGAGGGTTCACCGACCAGTTTGTTTCAAAGTACCCACCGAGCCACTTGAGGAACTCTGGGCCACCACGATCCTTGGGGACTTCGACGGCGTAGTGGATGCACACGAGTCCAGCACCGCGCTCGGTCTGCTTGTTGATTCGATCCAGATGCGAAAGCGACGGGTGACCACCGCCTCCATCGGAGTAGATCACAATCGCATCGGCGGTATCCAGAGCCGAATCGTCTGCGGGCCAGCCGTTTCGAAGGACTTCGACTTCGGCCGATGGAACCGTTTTCTTGACCGTGTCGGCCAGGATCCGGCAGCCCGCGTAATGTTCGTGGGAGCCAAAATCATGGCTTCTTCCACCAGCGATGAAGACGATTTTTTTGGGAGCTTTCGGTTCGGTGGCCCGAAGGGCTTCGACAGAACCAAAAATTGAAACAATCAACGCACCAATCAGAACCCAAGAAGATTTCATGGCTGACTTCATTTTAGGGAGGAAAAACAGGCAGGGGTGGCAACGGCCATAGAGTATCGTAATTCTTGCGGATTCCAAAGTAAATCACCCCAAGGGGATTCGATTTGGCATCCAAGGCCCAGTGCATGGAAGCTAGAATGGGAAGCCTCAAACGTCTTGTGGCTTTGAAATGTTGTAAGCGTAAATGCGCGAGCACTCCGGTGAGTATTCGAGGTTTGTGATTTTGCTAGTTTTATCACCGGACGGCTTGCGCCGCTCCGCTTTCAATTCATGGTAAAGAGCAAGGGAAATGTTGCATGAAGTATGCGATTTGCAATGAGACGTTCGAAGGAACCTCGCACCGCGAAGGCTTGGAGCTCGCCAAAAAACTCGGCTACACCGGAGTCGAAGTCGCACCGTTTACTCTAGGGTTGGATGCTCGCGAGATTTCCAAACAGACCCGCCGCGATTACCGCTTGATGGTCGAGGACCTGGGAATGTCGATCATCGGGTTGCATTGGCTTTTGGCAAAGACCAACGGTTTTCATTTGACCACCGAAGATCAAGCCGTCCGCAACAAAACAGCCGATTACTTCAAGAGTCTTATCGAGTTGTGCTCGGATCTTGGTGGGGATGTGATGGTCTTAGGCTCCCCGCTTCAGAGAAACTTCAGTCCACCGATGACGCACGATCAAGCCATGGCAAACGCCGTCGAGGTGATCAGGCAATTGACTGGGCAACTCGAAACGGCGAAGGTTCGTTTAGCGATCGAACCTCTAGGGCCTCAGGAAGGGAATTTTCTCAATCACGCTTCGCAGGCACGCTCGATGATCAAAGCCATCGACAGTCCAAACGTCCGATTGCATTTGGACGTGAAGGCCATGAGCACCGAAGACCGACCGATCGAACAAATTGTGCGAGAGAATGCCGATTGGGTGATCCACTTTCATGCAAACGACCCGAACAAACTCGGGCCGGGGATGGGCCAAGTCGATCAGGAGCCGATCTTCAAGGCTCTCACGGAGATTGGCTACAAGGGTTGGGTGAGCGTTGAAGTTTTTGACTATTCACCAGGCGTCCAGCGGATCCTTACTCAAAGTATGGACACGATGCTTCGATGTGAGCGACTAGCCTCGATCGCTGGTGGCCAGTAGTCAAGTATGGACAATCGCAAGTCGTTCCCTTGGATTCCTGTGATTGCATTGGTGATCGTCAATGCGCTCTGGGGGTTCTCGTTCCCGGTGGTCAAAGTCCTCAACGAGATGAGCGACCTGCATTTTGGTGTACCTCACGAGCATCAAAGCACGGCGTTTCGGGTGATTGTATCGGCATGGATGATCGCCACGCGATTCACATTAGCGTTGGCCTTGCTGGGCATCTTTTGGAATTCGCTTATCCGCAATGCGACGCGGCAGGAGTGGCTAGCGGGTTTTTACATCGGGCTGATGTTCTATTGTGGGCTTGTTTTGCAAGTCATTGGTTTAGCGACTATTCCAGCATCGCGAAGTGGTTTTCTGACGAGTTTGACTGCAGTCTTCACGCCGTTGTTTGGGGCGTTGATCTTTCGCAAGTACCCAACCAAATGGATGGTCATCGGAACGGGGCTTGCGGTTCTTGGAGTGGTGGTGCTTACCGGTCTAGTCGTGCGGACACCTTCGGGTTTTAGATTGGCTGCAGATGCGGCCGATCGCTGGACGATTGGTGACACGCTAACGACCCTGGGGTCGGTCTTTTTTGCGTTTCAGGTTTTGTTTTTGGATCATTATGGCAAGCGGATCAATTCGGTGGCTGTCACACCGAGCATGTTTTTGACGGCGGCGGTTTTAGGTTGGATCACGGTGGGAGTTGTTTTAGGAACATCGCTCCGGGGGCAAACGGGCGTTCCGAGTATGGCCTTTGGGGATTGGGTAGGCTTGTCGATTCGTCCGATATTTTCAATGTCGCTTTTGGGGTTAGCGGTTTTGTGTTCGATGCTGGCATTTGGGTGGATGAACAAGTACCAGCCTTCTGTGAGTGCGTCCCAAGCGGCGGTGATCTACAGTTTGGAGCCAGTTTTCGCGTCGGCGTGGGCGCTGTTTTTACCGGGTTGGCTATCGATGCTATCGGGGATCGAGCATTCGAATGAGCAGGTGACCTGGAGCTTGCTTTTGGGAGGGGTACTCATTTTGCTGGCCAACGTGGTGGCTTTGTATCCGTCAGGGTCCCAAGAGGGGACGACAAAAGAAAACTCCGGCATCCCTGCGGACACAGAACCTTGAGGAGTTTTGAGATTCGGATTTTTGGGTCGTTTTGGGTTGTTGGAGAAGGATGGAGGCTAGACGGGATATCTTTGCGGGGCCTCAGAGTTTACCCAATGAATCCCTCCATGAAAGGAAAATTGAATGGTTTTGCCTCGTTGTGGCTCAGCGGGATTGGGATCTTGCAAAAGCCCCCGGTTTATGCGAAACTTTGCGGAAGTTCGAGAGATGGCAGGGAGAAAACTGTTGCTAGTTCGAGCTGAGTTGGAGAGGTGGCTGAGTGGTCTAAAGCACCGGATTGCTAATTCGGCGTAGGATTAATTTCCTACCGCAGGTTCGAATCCTGTCCTCTCCGCTGGTTTTCTGAAGCCAATGCTGCAAAACCCTGGTTGCCCCAGGGTTTTCGCATTTCTGGCCAATTGCTTTGGCTTTCCTGCATCTTCATGCTTGCACATACTGCTTCGTCTAGTGCGCTGCCTTGGTATCTGGTGAGTCGTCAGAGTCGCCTCAAAACCATCGTTTTT
>JBJSXX010000275.1:0-4883 GCA_046086605.1 Pirellula sp.
GTTCAAGCGGCACGTGAGGCAGCACGTCGGATGCAATGTGGCAACAACCTCAAGCAGTTGGGATTGGCCGCACAGAACTTTGAGTCGGCATTGAAGCGTTTTCCTCCGGGATATATCGGTAGCCGCGATTTCAACGTTCCCATGGACGCTGGAAACCGTAGCTACGTCGGTCACCTGGTTCACATGTTTCCATATATGGAAGCCAACCAGCTTTTCATGATGTGGGAAAACAAGAGAAACATGGACGTCGATGCCAAGAATGCTTCGACCTACTCCACTGTTGAGCGTCCTCGGTATATCCGATGGGTTGATGGTACATATCCTCAAGAGTCACTCTGGGATCAGCATCAATATCGCGTTTCGAACTTGCTTTGCCCAAGCGATGATGCCTACTCAAACACCTTCGCCATTGGTACGGAAATCATCAATACGGCAACTGGAGCCACCATGTACGGTTGGCTTGAACCAACTCAAGTTGGTCGAACCAACTACTTGGGTTGTGCGGGCCAATTGGGAACCGCTCCTGCTAACCAAGCTATTTACGAGAACACTCAACCTTGGGCGAACAACACCAGCCGAAACGCTCTTCGAGGTTTGTTCTTCAACAACTCGAAGATCAAGCAAGGGAACATCACCGACGGTACCTCCAACACCATCGCTTTCGGTGAAGTTACAGGTTTGTTCAACGATGCCCTTCGCGGTACCGGACGTCAATGGTCCATCTCTTGGAACGCTGGTCCTCAGTTCTCCGAGTGGCACCGATCTGTTTACAACTTGCAAAACTCCAAGGTTTGGCACAAGTTTTCGAGCTTCCACAGTGGATCGATTCAGTTCGGATTGGCCGACGGTTCAGTTCGAGCGATTCCAAACACTGTTGACGCAACTGTCTTCATCATGCAATCGGGCATTGGTGATGGTAACGTTACTAACTGGGATGAGTAATAATGAAGTTTAAGATTTTAGCATTGTTGGTCGTCGCAACAGCATTTTTTGTTGGTTGTGGTGACAGCGGTAACAAGGTATCTGCACCTGAGAAGTTTCTGCCTCCTACCAAGCCAGCTGGCGTTGGAACGGGTGGTGGTGACGACAGCAGTGGCGGGACGGCTTCTGCCGAAGTCAAATAATCCAGTCGGATTGTTTTAGACTTACTGTTCCGAAGAATCTAAAAGCCTCCTTGCTCAATGCAGGGAGGCTTTTTCATTTCGAATTCTTTTCAAGGCTGATACGTTGTGGTAGATGCTGACACGATTCCGAAAATAGACAGGTCCAAAGAGTTGGTCTATTTCGGGCAGGCTGACGCGATGGGGCTCAAGCAATTGAAGGAGGCTTGGGATTCTCGTGAGTTGCTGATTAGCTTTTTTCAGCGTGATTTGCTGATTCGCTACCGTCAGGTTCTGATTGGAGTGCTTTGGGTTCTGATCCAACCGATTTTGGGTACTTTGATCTTCTTGCTCCTTTTTTACTTCATGGGTATCCAGCGAAATCCTACAGCGGATTCGACTGGTCTTTGGCGTGAAGCCTCAGTGATCCTCTTGGGGATGCTGCTTTGGCAATTGGTCAATACTTCGCTCCGCGATGCCACCGGATCGCTGGTCAATCACCAGCACGTGATCACAAAGATCTATTTCCCGAGGATGCTCTTGCCCCTTGCAAGTCTTCTATGTGCAATATTCGATTTGGCCGTCGGAGGGGTTTTATTGTTTCCGATCTGTGCTTGGTTGGGACAATCCTTCCATTGGGCGACCAGTTGGGCTGCGGTCGTTGCAATCGTGTGGCTTACACTGTTTTGCTTTGGTGCTATTCTCTGGCTCAGCTCGCTCAACGCACAGTACCGAGACGTTGGTTATGTACTTCCTTTCGTCATGCAGATCGGTATGTTTCTATCACCGGTTGTTTACGGGTTCGATAAAATTGAAAGTTCGCTAAGTAAGTTTTGGCAGGTGATCTACTGTTCCAATCCGATCGCCAGTTGTATTGGGCTTGCCCGTTGGGGGGTTTTAGGCTCGCCAATGCCCCCACTTGCGGGATTGGTACTTGCTGCAGTCTTAACGGTCGCTTTGGTTGTTTCGGGCTTGGTTTGGTTTCAGCGTTCAAACCAGTGGATGGCTGATAGGATTTGATGTCCATGGTCATCGACGAACAAACACCTATTGCGATCAGCGTCCAAGACGTTTCCAAGAAGTTTCGCTTGGGCACCTTTGGTGAGCATCATCGGCTCACTGAAGCGATCTCCTCGGGACTCAAGTCTCTATTGTTTGGAGGTTTTAAGGCTTTGGCTGGCGATCCCAGAGAGTTCTGGGCGCTTAGGAATGTCAGCTTCCAGGTTCGCAAGGGAGAGGTCGTAGGCATCATCGGGCACAATGGGGCTGGCAAGAGTACTCTGCTGAAGGTACTTTCTCGAATTGTTACCCCAACAAAAGGGCGGATCGGTGTAAGAGGCCGAATTGGAAGTCTACTTGAGATCGGCACGGGATTTCACCCGGAGCTCACCGGGCGGGAGAACATTTTCCTCAACGGTGCGATCCTAGGGATGAAACGGTCGGAGATCCGAAGTCGTTTTGATCAGATTGTTGAATTTGCAGAAGTCGGTCAATTCTTAGATACGCCCGTGAAGCGTTATTCAAATGGAATGGTTGTGCGACTGGGTTTCTCCGTTGCTGCCCACATGGAGCCTGATGTGTTGATCATCGATGAAGTCCTCAGTGTGGGAGATCAGTCTTTCCAAGACCGATGCATGGGTAAGGCAACCGAGCTTGGTAATCAAGGCAGATCGATCCTCGTGGTCTCGCATAACCTAGCGGCCATCTCAAACATTTGCAGCCGCGCATTGCTCTTGGATCACGGATCGGTTGTAACCGATGGGCAACCCAAGCAAGTGATCGAGCATTATCTCAAGGGCATGAGAGTCGACACAGGCAAAGTCGTTTGGGAGCAGGCATCTGCTCCGGCTAGCTCAAACATTCGCTTGATTTCGATCGGGGTTCGGAACGCGGATTCAATCACGAGCAACAATCAAGTTGACATCGATCAACCGATTGCAATCGAGATTGAATACCAAGTGCTTCGCGAAGGTACAGTCAATGCCGTTCAACTCCATTTGAAGGACGAGAACGGAGTCTTTGTTCTTTCGTCGGCCAACGCGCCCTCTATGAATTTGGCTATCGATAGCACCTATGGAAAGCCTCTTCCGATTGGCATGTACCGAGCCGAGTGCGTATTGCCAGCGAACTTTCTCAACGATTCACGGTACGTTCTGAGTTTGTTCCTAGGGCCTGAGATCGGTAAACCGACGATTCAGTGCGAAAATGTCTTGGCCTTTCGTGTGCTAGATACAGGTGCGATGCGCAAAGAGTACTTGGGGTCCTGGTACGGCCCAGCCATCCGACCGCGTCTCGCTTGGTCGACCTCTAGCAAGCTTGATTAGTTCTTTGGCATCGCCCCGTCAAACTCCACGCACTTTTCCTAGTTAGAAAAACAAGAGGAATCGTTGAGTTTCCTACACTTGCTTATCGATGCTACCCAGTGACGACAGGTTTACACCCTAGAATCGGCAAGAAACCCCGAGTGTTTGCTAGCTAATGCGTTTTCTTGCAGTTTAGGTGCCCTGAAGTTCAAACGAGGTATCTCATTCGGGTAAGCGATGGATTCAGAGCGATCGACAATACGATGCCTTGCATACGTGTTATTCTGGCTCGTGATTGGGTGCGTGATATGCCATCGAGGCATGGCACAAGGTCGCTTCGAGGAACTGGCCGATCGAGCGTTCTGGAATAGCAAGCAAGCGCAAGCGATTGTCGATGCGAGGCGAGTTTGGTCGAACCCGCAGCAACGTAGCTTTTTGCTTTGTATCTCCAAGGAATGGGAGAACCAAGTCCGCTTTGAATCGGCGGTCAATGCTCTGCGATTGCACTATGCTATCGCAGCCTGTCGGATGGGACTTGAGATCAACTCTCAAGCGATCAGTTACGCCAGCGAACAGGCAAGCTTGCAGGAGGAACTCATCGAGCTTGGAGGCCAAGTCGAAGACATCACGGCGATCGAGCGTACGAAGATCGATCTTGAAGATCAACGCTTGGAGCTTGATGCTAAATTGCAGAAGCTCAGGGAACAACTCAGCTTGCTCGTGGGCAACCAGATCGCTTGCAAGTACGATCCCGAGCTTATCTGTGCCCCAACCGGTGATCTTCACGACCGATGCGATTACGAGGAGTGGGCGATCGATCAGCGGCGAGAGTTGCTGGTGTTGCGATATGTACGGCAACATGCCGAGTTGATCAACGAGGAATCGCTTGATTTGTTAGTTGGACTCGGGGGCGTTTCACAGGGTTTGCGATCCCTTTTGGGTTCGGCGAAGCCTTCAGGGTTGCTGCATCGCAAGTTGCCTGCGGAGGAACTTGCCAAACGACGTGCGGGCTTGGATCGATGGATCGCTGATCGCTCCGAGCAGATACGAGTGGAGACATCGAATGCGTATACGGATAAAGCAACGGCATTGGAACGATGGAGATTGGCGGTTACAAAATCGGATGCTTTAAGCGAGCGGGTCGAAAGGCTCAGTGCACTTGGGGCTTTCAAGGGGAACATGCCTCAGCAGATTCAGGCGCAACTGGAGGTGTATGCGTCGAAGGGGCAGGAGGTGCAGCGTTGGCTCGATTGGCACTTAGCCGATTGTGATCTTCAAGAAGCCAGCGGTCGGATCGGCTACTGGAACCTTGAGTCAACCTTAAAGTAGTAGGCACATTCCATGTGCCGTCGAGCGTATTTAATCAGGTTTGTTCTGAATCTCTGCAGATGGCAACGCGGGGTGTGTTTGATACATTGGCCAACGGCCAAGGTCACCATAGCCAGGGGCACCGCCCCTGGAAAACGTGACCAAGCGCCCC
>JBJSXX010000276.1:0-10457 GCA_046086605.1 Pirellula sp.
TTCGAGACTTGACCAATGCGGCAAGCAAAGGGAGCGATATATCGCGGGCCCAAGAGACCCTTGATGAACTTGTATTGCAGAAGAACGATATGGAACGCGAATGCATGGCAGATATCGAGCGGGTCAAACGCGACTTCTCGGTCGAAAACCTTGTGCTTGAACCAGTCGAGGTCCCGCTCCGTAAAGCGGATACCAAGATCAAGAACCTCGCACTTGCTTGGGTTCCCTGGCAGATCGATTCCCAAGGCAACGAAACTTGCTTGATCGAAACGCTCTAGCGAATCATCGTCATCAAGGCTCTCATCGAAATCCATTGAACAATCCCACGAATGCATCGCCCCAACGGGGCGCAATGATATAGCCCAGGGTGGCGCTGCGCTCTACCCTGGGCTATCTCATCATGCCCCCTTGGGGCAATGCATTCGAAAGTTTGCTGTATGAATGTCGATGGTTTGAATATAGGCCGATGCATCAATGTCCAACCCTACGAAGCCCCATCGGGGCGCAAGGAAATAGCCCAGGGCAAAGCGCAGCCCTGGGATTTCAGTAACTTAAAAACCCCAGATGGAGTTCGGCATGCCGGAGATTCAACTTGATTCTGTCCTCGTGCGACATCTTCCCAAAAGCTGGGCTGTCGTAAGGTGCTGGCTCATTGTTTGCTAGCCGACCAAGGGCTGATAGGAGTCGCTGTGCCGCTTGCCCCGTAGGCAAATCGTCGATCCCCGTGGTTCCCTCTTTGATCCCTGGAATGCGTACCCCTTTGGTCATCCCCACTTCGAGCATCTTCCGTAGACGCACTCGCAACAACCAGCGAATGAAAAAGGGAAGAGGTTTGATCGGATAACCCACGTACCCGTATTCGATCCAAGCGGCTACATGCGAAAGAACCTCTCCGGCTGTCCAGTTGCCTGATGCCTTGAGCTTGCCTTGCTCCTGCGCCTGTGCGATTCGATTGACTTCATCAATACATTCCTGGATCGAATCAAATCGGAGTTTGCGATACGAAGAACCCTTGGAATCATTCATAAACTGCTCGTTTGAAAAAGCATGGAGGCGGGAGATGAAAACTACTAGTCCTCAATTATGCCCAAAAAACTGGAATAGTGTTGGCTGAGGGCATATCGCAAATTTCACAAGAGTTGCTAGGGCCCCAGTGACTCGTAGTCGTAATCGAAGAGAGTTTGTGGCGAAGGAATTAGGTTGTGGAACTACGCAGAATTTCAATCCACAGTTCGATCAAAATCTATCCTGAGGGCTCACCCAAAGACGCAAAGATGCAAATGTTCGTGAGGTTATTCGATGGGGCATCTCTGTGCTCTCTGCGACTCTGTGTTTCAAAAAGAGGTTCTTCAGGAATTTGCAGCGTATACTCTTACCCACAATTCCTGAAGTGCCCCAATAAAAATTTTACTCGATAGATATGCTACAATATTTTTCGGTTCTTCTGGCATCTCCTTGGATTAGCGCTAAGGCCACCAATCCAGTTTCATTCCGGTAGGGCTATAGGTTTCGCCTCCACTGGCACACAGCCAGTGGTAGGCTCGATCCCTAAACAACCCCAATGAGCCTCAGAAATCCTCTCTCCAAATTCCCCCTACTCAACTCCATTAAATATGAACAAAACATTGCACCGAAGAAGCTTCCTTTACTCGACCAGTTCTGCATTTGCTGCCGCAGCAATCGTACATCGGACCCCCAGAGCCGAAGGCTTTTTTCAAGCCAACGATAGGCCCCGAGTGGCTGCCATCGGAACCGGAAGCCGGTGGTGCCAAAAAGCCACTGGACTACAAGGCCCCTACGGCTCTGCCCCTGACTTCAAAAAATATGGTGACTATGTCAGCGTCTTTGATGCCGATAGCAGCCGAACCGAATTGGCCGCCGCACTCGTGAAAGAATGGACCGGGAACCAACCCTCGACCCCGAAAGATTATCGAGCCATCCTCGATGATCCCAAAGTCGACATCGTCCATATCTCAACCCCTGACCACTGGCACGCCAAACTGCTCATCGAAGCCATGCTCGCTGGCAAAGATGTCTATTGCGAAAAACCGATGACACTCACCGTGCCCGAAGGCCGAGCGATCTGTGATGTCTGCAAGAAGACAGGTCGCATCGTCCAAATCGGAACCCAACAACGAAGTAGCAGGCAATTCGTCGAAGCCATCGCTCTGCTGCAAAACGGCAGAATCGGAAAAATCAAAAAAGCAACCTGCCATATCGGTGGAGCACCCATAAGCCCCGAGATCCCCGTTGCCGATGCCCCCAAACATCTCGATTGGAATCTATGGCAAGGCCCGGTATCCCAGGCCCCCTTTCGATTCCTAGCCGGCGACAACGGAGAGACCAAGAGTTGGTCCCGTTGCCACTACGAGTTCCGATGGTGGTACGAATACTCCGGTGGCAAACTCACCGACTGGGGTGCACACCACGTGGATATCGCCACCTGGGGAATGGGACTTACCGATACCGGACCCATCGAAATCATCCCAGAAATGGTCAAGCACCCTGTGGAATTCAAAGATGGTTATCCTACCGACCCCTCGCGCTACAACACCGCGACAGAGTTTCGCATTCGAGCGAACTTCCAAGACGGACTCGAAATCGAGATCCGACACGATGGCGATAATGGAATTATGTTCGAGGGAACCGAAGGTCGGCTGTTCGTCAACCGTGGCCGTATCTCGGGCAAAGCAGTCGATGACCTCAAGTCCAACCCACTGCCCGCAACCGCACTCGAAGCGGCTTACAAAAATCGATCGTTAGTGGACCACTTCCGAAACTTTTTCGAAGCGGCTCGGGATCGTGTTGAACCGATCTCCGATGTCTATAGCCACCATCGAGCTTTGTCGACTTGCCATCTGGCCGGAATCGCCGCCCGACTCAATCGCAAAATCACTTGGGATCCAAAGTCAGAAAAGATTCTCGGAGACTCGCAAGCCGAGAAACTTCTAAGCCGCGAACCTCGCCGAGGATTCGAAACCCTCATGGGCTAGTGCTTTGCTTCAACAATGAAATTGGAAATTGAATGAACTTGCAAAATGACTCGCAACGCATCGTGGTACCCTTAGGACGCCGGGAATGGCTCATCAGTAGCCTTCTTGCTTGCGGCTCGGTGGCTACAGTCCATCAAGCTCAGACTCTCGCATCCTGCCTACCGCTGGAACCAAGCGATCAGGACAAGCAAGATTCGCCTGCGGCCAAAGAAATCTCAGAGATCACTGCGGAAATGGTTCGCCAAGCCTCCTGGCAATCGCGAGTCGAACTGAGCGATCCACAGTGCGAAGAGATCGCCAAACGACTAAGCGCCAAGGCCAAATCGATCCAGGCCCTGCGCTCGATCGCGATCGACGAAAACACTCCCATGGCTTCGGTCTTTCTTCCTGCGGCGATCGTTGAACCAACCACAACGTTTGGACATCGTCAGGAAGGCCCCAACCCGCATGAGGATGGTTCCAATTGGGATCCAGCGAAACTTCGCTCGATCGATCTGCCCAAATTCGTGCAAGACAAACCCGAGCAAGAGAGGCTCGAACAAGTCGCATTCTGGAGCGTCGAGCAATTGGCCGCCGGACTCCGACGCAAGCTCTTTACCAGCGAGCAACTCACCTCGATGTACCTTACGAGGCTCAAGCGATACGATCCGCAATTGCTATGTGTGGTTTCGTACCACGAGCAAGCGATCGAGGATGCCAAGCGAGCCGATGCTCAGTTGAATTCCGGTAAAGACCTTGGCGTTTTGCATGGGATACCCTGGGGAGCCAAGGACATCATCTCGATCCCCGGGATGCCTACGACTTGGGGAGCCGTCGATTACAAAGATCGCAAGCGGGATGTATTGGCTACCGTTGCCCAAAGGATGCAAGATGCCGGTGCAGTGCTGCTTGCTAAGCTGACGGTTGGGACGTTGGCTTGGGGGGATCAATGGTTTGGTGGGATGACACGCAACCCTTGGGATATCGAGCAAGGTAGCTCGGGATCCTCGGCTGGAAGTGCTTGTGCGGTGGTCGCGGGATTGGTTGGTTTTGCGATCGGCTCGGAGACTCTCGGTAGCATCGTATCTCCGACTCGCGTGTGTAGCACCTGTGGTCTGCGTCCTAGCTTTGGTCGCGTGAGTCGTTATGGGTGCATGACACTCGGATGGTCGATGGACAAAATAGGACCGATCGGGCGAACACCTCGCGATTGCGGAGTCGTTTTTTCAAAGATGCTCGGAAGTGACGGCAAGGACGCTTCGGTCTTCGACGCTCCGCTGGTTTGGCCTCTGAGCGATTGGTCGATCAAGCCATTGCGATTTGGGGTATCGAGTCGTCCCAAGGGCTCCGAGCGGACACTTGCTCGGTTGCTTGAGGAAGAAGGTTGCGAGGTGATCGAACTGGACTTTGAACCCGATCCTCGGATTCAAGCCATGTCCGACGCGATCAGTGTCGAGGCAGCGGCGATGCATGGCGAATTGTTCGAGGGGATCAAGCAGGACGACCAGGTGGGCAAATGGGCACCGACCTTTCGCGAAGCACAGTTCTGCTCGGCGATCGATTACGTCCAAGCCATGCGAGGTCGGGTGGATTTGATTCGCAAGACCGAGCAAGCATTGCGCAAGGTCGATGTTTATCTTGGCGATGGGGATCTTGCCCGAATGAATCTGACGGGGCATCCTTCGATGGTCGTTTCGTTTGGAGAGGATCTGACCAACAAGAAGCCCAAGACCATTGCACTTACAGGACGCTTTTTCCACGAGTCGCAATTGCTGATGGTTGCCGATTGGATTCAAACAAAACTTCCACCCACCCCGAGTCAACCTGCATCAACTACCAATGAACCAGCCTGAGGATTGGGAATACGAGATCCAAGACTCCAAGCGACTCGACCCTGAGCGGATTGAGCCGAAGCAGATTGAGTCGGTAGTTAACCCGCACATCGAGGATGAATACAGTTTTCACGATACTGGGGCTTATCGAGGCAAACCTTGGTCGCGGGCCCCGAGGGCAATTGGGTTGCTGTTGATCGGATTGACATTCAATGTGCTGGTTCCAACCATTGCTTCCTTAGATTGGACAGCGCAAATCGTTAGTCGTTCGACTTTTGCGGACGAGTTGCTCTTTGGTTTAGCTCTTGTTTCTTTGGGTGGAGTGCTTTGTCAATACAGCGCAGTGTGGCTTTGGATACAGTTCCATCTATCCGGCAGTCTTAGTCGGTTCCTTCTTGAGGCATTGTTGGTTTGTGCGGTAACACTTTCCGCTACACTTCCGTATCAGGTAGTTTTCTTCTTTGACGGTGGTTTTTTAGCACCACTCAATCCGTGGGCTGCTTTGGTTAGAACATCTATATTATTTTTATTGGTGGCTAGTTTTTTCTACTGGATTCATTGCAACCTATTGGGCCTCCTACTGGCGAGAACGGATTTGAGGGTCGCGTTGGGTCTGCGATCGGAGCGTCAGTACTCGATTCGCAAGTTGCTTAGCGTAATGATGGTAGTAGCAATCGCGAGTTTGCTGATGAAGTACCTTGTCGTCAGTGGAGTGACTCCGAATACCCGGGAATTAGGTACTTGGTTGTTTTGGACTCTCTGGACTGCATTGTCGACGGGGGTGTTGACCTATGTGCATTTCGCGAGCAGGTTCGCATTAGACTCAATCGCGTTCGGTAAGTTCTGGTGGGGTTTGGTTATCATCGGGCCACTGGCCTATGCTGGGATCGGTGTGGCGGTTTCAAGATTGATCGTTTCATCTCCTCCAATCTCCGCCCTTGCTGGTATTCCATTTATCTACTTGGTGGAATTGGGCTTTGTGTTAGGCACTTGGATCTATTTGAGACTGATTCCTTGGAAACAACGCGATCATATCTATGGACAAACCTAACGATTGGGAATACGAGATCCAAGACTCCAAGCGACTCGAGCCTGAGCGGATTGAGTCGAAGCAGATTGAGTCGGTAGTTAACCCGCACATCGAGGATGAATACAGTTTTCACGATACTCGGGCTTATCGAGGCAAGCCTTGGTCGCGGGAAACAAGGGCAATCGGGTTGCTCTTGGCGACTTTGATACTCAATGGCATTGTGAGTTCTTACCTTTTTTCCGGATGGATTTTCACTCTTCCGACTCATTTGTATGAACTCGTTTCCTTTGTATCGTTCGTTTGTACTGGGTTATTTGTTTGCCAGTATGGTGCTATTTGGCTTTGGTTGAAAACTTATCGTTCGAGTTGGCTCATTCGGGCAGTTCTTAGCTCTTTGATAGTGGCTGCTGTGACTTTATCAGGAACCATCAATCTTATGCTTGGTATTGTATCCGGCCCTTTTCGCTCGGGAAATCCATGGCCAGACGTGATGCTTCTATCCTGCATATTTTTACCTTGGGCAGGAGCCTACTACTGGATGCATTCAAGACTGTTGGGCTTGCTTCTTAAGCGAACTGATTTGACTCTTGAGTTTGGGTTGCAGGGGAGTAATCAGTACTCGATTCTCGGATTGCTTGGATGGATGATGGTCTTTGCGATCGTGAGTTTGGTGCTGAAGTATCTCGCTGTAAGTGGGATGAGCATGGACCTAGGTTTTATCGCCCTATCCGCGATGTGGACTGTTTTGTCGGCGTTCTTTTCGGCTTTGATTATCTATACGCAAGTTGCGAGTCGATTCGCTTTAGAGCGTCGAAAGTTTCATTGGTATTGGTGGATTTTGGTAGTCATCGCACCACCGATCTATCTTGGGTGTGCTGTGTCCTTCATCAGGGTCCTCACGCCAACATCGCCCTCGGGGGGAATCCTCGGCGGGCTTCCGTATGCCTACTTGGTGGAATTGGGGTTCGTAGTTGGAACCTGGGTCCAATTGAGTCTGATTCCTAAAAGAGGCTTTTGAATCTCAAGCTGAGTGTGTGTTTTGAACCCTCATCCAATCGCGTCAACTAAAAACTACTGGCAAGGCCAACGACTCGCCATCGCTGATTTGATGCGTGGACTGGCTGCCGTTTGTATTGTTTGGCACCACCTTTCCCTGTATGCCCCTCAATCAGACTTGGCCGATCGGTTTGCTCCGAATGTTGGCTATGCGCTTTACAACTACCTGCACTATGCAGTCGCCATTTTTTTTGTGCTCGGTGGTCTGACTGCGAGTATCGACAAGAGGAGTCGAGCCCTCGGCGAGACTCTCCAAGATATCCTCAAAAGGTATCTTCGTCTGGCGATCCCCTATCTGGTGATGCTCTCGTTGCTCTTAGTGATTAACTTTACAGCGACTCACTATGATTGGTCGCTCCATCAGATCGAGTCCTTTTCTTGGCCTCAACTCGCAACGCACAGTGTCTTCCTGCAAGACATCTTTGGCTATGGTAATTTCTCGGCAGGAACTTGGTACCTATGTATCGAGCTTCAATGGTCATGCTTTGTCTTGCTCCTTGGGTATGTTGCAAACCGATGGGAAACGATCAAGTTCGATTCGGTGCGAATTCAGGTAGCCATTCTTTTTCCACTTGGTGTAGCTAGCGCATGGCTCTGGAGCCAGAGCGAGAGCTTCGAGCCCTATTTCCTTTTCTTTGCCTCTCAATACGTGCTAGGATTTTTCTTGGGTTTGAGCCTGCAGGGCAAGCTACCTAGCTTGGCATTGCTTCTTTACTCGATGGCTATTGCTTCGAGCCTTGCGATCAACCCACGACCGCAGCTATTGACTTCCTTACTTGCCGCAGGATTTCTCTTGTACCTTGTCCCAAGGGTACAGGATTGGAAACTTCCGCTGCTCTTTCGTTGGCTGGGTGACATCTCCTACAGCCTTTTTCTGGTTCATTACTTGGTCGATGGACTCGTCTTAAAACTGATTGACCCGTGGGCAAAACAAAGCCCTAGCTGGGCAGCCGGTGCCATGGCAATCGCGTTTGCATGCTCGCTGGGAGTTGCCGACCTATTCCATCGATTTGTAGAACGACCGGCGATCCGTTGGATCAAGCGATAGGGGGCACCGGGTTACCGAGCAGCCTTTTGAATTTGCTCTTTGGCCCAGCGACCTGCGGAATTCAACCCGTCCTTGCTATCCAAAGTGTAGCGATCAATCGTCGGCATCGAATCGAGAAAACCAAATTCACCCAGTGTGAGAATGCACGCATAACCTACCAGATAATTCTCCGGCATCAGTGAGCTAAGATCTTTAATCCGCTCGCTCAGGCTAGCGCGCAGCGCCGGATCGTCTTGTTCTTTAAGGATTTTCCCCAACGCCCAAATGGCCGACGCACGGCTGAGATTCCCCATTCGAAAATCTCTCTTGGGGATGTACTTTTTGAGCATATCGGCAACCGGCTCGTACCGGTTGCGTCCGAAGACTTCCAGGAGGAAACTCAGTCGAATGATGTCTTGCTTCTCGTAATGGTCTCCCGCGTCCAATCCTTGGGTGAGCTTCTGAGCGTGAGGAACGATTCCAGAGACAATCGCCGGGTCAACTGCCAGTTCCATCAAGCCCCAAGCTGCATGCATGTTGACCTCGGCCCGTTGGTGCTCGATGAGTTCAAGGAATCGAGCACATCGCGATCGGTCTTGCAATTCCACTGCCAAAACAATGGCTTGCTCGATACCTTGCCATGCCTTGCCTGATAGATTCTCAGTGATGCACTCGTCGACGAGGGGACGAAACCCCTTACCGCATAATTCAAGCAACTGGGCTTTGGCTGTCTTCCGCACAACGAGATCGGGATCTGAAAGCATGCTGGATTGAAGCCGTGTGTTGGACTCCGAAGGATCATTCTTGAGCAATTCAAGCGCTGCGAGTCGAATCTCATCGTCTGGGTGTTTGACCCATGTCTCAATGCGCGAAAGTCCTTGCTTGGGAAAGTTTCTACCAATCGCGTGCGCAGCGATACGCTGGGCAGGTGAAGAGCCTTGTGCCAATACAGTTTCCAGGACGACCAAGGCATCTTCCTGGGTATGGTTCGCCAGTAGGAACCCAGCAAGCATTTCTTTATCTTGATCTTTCGTGTTCAAAAGATCTTTGGCCAGTCCGACGAGCCCTGAGGATTGGAGCATTCCCAAGGTTCGGGCTGCCGCAGCACGAGTCATGGGTGTCGACTGCTCGGACTTTAATACATCGTTGCACAAGGGGATATCTTGCGACTGGCCGACATTCGCCAAGCCATCCAGGGCCCTTTGGACTTGGCCCGGGGTAGACTTCGGGTCACTGAGCACCTTGCGCCAATGCTCTGCAGCAACAGGAGATTTCCAGCGGATCAGATGGTTCTCGACCAGCGGCGCTAAACCAGGGTCTTGCATGGAAGCTTGCCAGATGGATTGGGCATTGGCTCCGTTATCTAGTAAACAGGCTGCCGAAACGATCGATCGCTTAACAAGCACAGAATTTTTCGGATTGTCGAACTGCCCGATTAGCAATTCGAGCACCTTCGGATCATTTCTGAAACTGGGCCTGTCGTAATTTTGACAGATGTTCTGAGCGGCTTCAAAACGAACATTCGCCAGATCGCTACTGATGTCCTTGATGTCCAGAAACTTGGCTCGGGGCTCGCGATTGATACTCCACACATCCCCAAACCCTGGCTCAACCTCCCATCGATGCTGCAAAGGAATGACTTGTTGTCCCAATGCAGTCCAAGCTGCTAGCGATGCGACTGCAAAAGCCATACATCGAAGCGTCACTGTCGGCTTCATCCAAAAATATTGATTGCGGTTACTAGTCATACTCAAGGGTCAATCAGGGCGCGTCAATCGAACGATGCGAAGAATCAAAATCACCAATCCTGCTGCACATATCCCAAGCCCGACATACCACCCTTTCGGGATCAATTGGAAAGTCTCAAAGCCTGGGGCTTTCATTTCAGCCAGCGCCGTAGCAGCTGGATTCAACAGCAAGGCACGTTCAACAAAAACAGGGCCAAACGGATTACCGCGTCCAAGCCAGATCAGGAGCGTCCCTGCAAATAGCAACAAGAGCACTGCATAACTTGCCGCCGTTGCCGCTGCACTTGTCTTCGAATAAGCGCTCACGCAGGCGCTGAGAATCGTTACCATCGCCGTAGCAATGAGCAACGAAACAACCACATTCGAAACTTGTCCCCCAATCGCCGGCTGAATGTAACTCATCATCACATACCCCGGCAGAGTCGCCAGCAGCAACAGCAGCAGCGTCAAAAACGTACTCATGAGTTTCCCCGTAAGAATTCTCCATGCGGAAATCGGTGATGCCCGCATCAATTGCCATCCACCGCTCTCAATCTCCGAAGCGATCAGGTTTGCACCTAAGCTTGGCCCTAGTAAGAGCAGAAAACCGATTTGCATCAGAACCATCGACGAGGCAATTCGATCCACGCCCCAATTGACTGTTCCTGTTGCAGCCACCACCGTCAGCAAGATCGAGATGATCGCACCTGCAGCAACCAACCGAAGCAACCAGTGCAACCGACCGAACTTTCGAGTTCGAAACTCCTTGACCATCACTGGATTGAGCCAAAAAGGAATCCCAGCCTTGCGTCG
>JBJSXX010000277.1:0-4109 GCA_046086605.1 Pirellula sp.
GGGGCGAACTTGATTCGCTCCACCAATCGCTTGATCTCATCTCCTTGGCGCTGTCCAGTAACGGCTGAAATCGCTGAAATGACGTGGGCATAGCGAAGGTTATAATCCAAATCGAGTTCGACTTCTGGCCCATCCTCTGGATTCGGAGGTGCATTGCCTCCAGTTTGCTGCAGTATAAAAGCACGCAACTTTCCAAAGTCGTTTCCAAACGAACGGCTATCGTCGACAACAATGTCAACAAGCTCCCCGTCGGTGTTGGATCGGAGCCTAAGTTTGATCGGTAGATTGGTCGTATCGGCCGCACCAGAACCACCCCCAATGGGCATGCGGATATTGAAATCCCCTTCTTGTGCGGCGATTTTAAAGGTCATCACAAAGAAGATCAGCAACAAAAAGATGATGTCGATCATCGACGTTAGCTGCATCTCGACTTTTTCGTTGCTTCGCGATTTGAATTTCATGGTATTACTGACCGATCTCCTCTTTCGCACGAAGAGCAAATTTTTCGTAGCCAGATTCCTGACACTTCTTGATTAACTCCTGCACCATCCCACCCGCAGTGTTTCCGTCGGCGCGAATGATCACATTGGCATCCTTCGCACTCTTACCACTGGCACTAAGGACCTTGGCCTCAGTTTCCAAAAGTGGTCTTAAGCCTGCGATGGTCGCGGTCTCTGGACCGATATAGACCTTTCCGTTGAAAGCCAAATTCAACACGATTGGGTTTTCCAAAGGAGCATCGGCTGGTTTCGCCAATTCGCTCGATGGCAACTTGATCGCCTGGTTTTGATCGTCTTGGGAAAAGTTAATCAGCACCATGAAAAAGATGATCAACTGAAAAACCATGTCGATCATCGAGGTCATATCGCCCTCGGCAGCCTTCGCATCGAATTTAGGTTTAAGAGCCATTACTGAGCCGCTTCTTGAAACTTCTCGATGAGTTCTTCGCTCTTGATACCCGCGGCTTGGATCTGCTTTTGTACGATATTGCGCAAAATGTTGTAGATCACGATCGCTGGAATAGCCAAGTAAAGCCCCACAAGTGTGGTGTAGAGGGCTTGCTCGATACCGACTGCAAGCACACTCGGTTTAGGCGTTTGTGAACTAGTTGCAATCTTTCCGAAGGATGTGACCATCCCCTGGACGGTCCCAAGCAAACCAACCATCGGTGCGATATTTCCAATCAGTGCGATGTAACCGATCAAATGCTCGACCTTCATCGTCTCGGCATCACCTGCGACCTGCATGGCTTCAAGAACTGCATCCTTGCCTTTAGTGAGTTGCCCGAGTCCTGCATTTAAAAGATTGCCTAAGAAACTCTCGTCTGCCTTCACCAATTCCGCTGCAGCCTGCGGGTTGTTTGCCTCCAAATTCGTCTCGATGCCTTGAACCAAATCCTGTGGAACAAAGTTCGCTTTTTGAACGGCCAAAATTGCCCGAACAACAAGAGCCACCAAGATAATCGACATCAGCAAAAAGACGATGAAGTACATTGGGCCTAAGCTGGCCCAGTATTGCTCGAGGAAATTCTTCTTCGAGGCCGTCTCGGCCACCTCCGGAGCGGCATCCTGAGCCATCGCAAAGCTCGAAGTCCAAAGAGTAGCTAGAGAGAAGGTCAAAACCCTAGAAGTGCTGGCCAGCAAGTGCGTTGGCGACGAGCGAAATCGGGACTGCATAATAACTCCGAAAGGAAATGGAAAAGTGGATGTTCTCGTTACTGGAGCCAAGCCAGGATCGCCTCTTTAGTGGGGAGTATTCTAGCCGATACTTGGCTCGAAGGGGTAAATTCAACCTGGAAAGAAAGCTGTTTTTTGTTCGAGCCGATCACTTCCGAACCCAAGGCGACGTGGGGTAAAGCTTCTCAAGTTTCTGCTTGGCATCGGCGGCTTTCTGCGTCGAGCCCATCTTGTTCCATAGTTGCGTCAGCCTATACAACGACTCGGCATGGGGCTCGCTCTGAGCCCCATAAAGTTGATCGGTCTTCAGATAAGACAAGACAGCCTCTTCGTTCCGTCCGGCTGCCGCAAAGAGTGAGCCAAGTGTGTTGAACAGTTCGGCAAAGAGCTCGCCATCGGTCGAATCCCCTTCGTCGACCATCTTTTCAAGATCGCCAATGGCTTCGTTGGCTTTACCCTCCAACGCATCGCACTGGATAATTCCTATCCGAGCCATCTTTTGATACTTCAATGAGACCGGGTCGGAAAGCTTAGCCTCAAGAACCGTCTGAAACTTACCCTTAGCGTCCGCGTTCTGCTTGGAAGCCATCATCGCCTTGCCCTGCAAAAAACTTCCTTTGGTTTTGAGCTCAGGAAAAGGTGCCGCAGCAAGCCCGCCGTAATACTTGGCAGCTTGATCTGCAGTTCCCGAAGCGACCGCCAAATCACCCATTAACTCAGCAACCTGATAGAACTGATACGACTGCGCGTTGTCTTTGACCCAATTGGTTAGGAGCGTCAAGGCGTTCTTCGGATCCCCTTTTCCCTTAATCGCCATGGTTCCGGCGATGTAGCCTCGTAGAAATTGGTAATCTTGCTTCATGTCCTCCGAAGGTAACGATGCGGCATCGATCTTCTTGAACTCCTCGGTGGCCTGCTCGTACTGGCCCTGGGCAACTAAGTCCTTGGTTCGCGAGAGTGTCGGTGGCTCGCCTTCGTAGAGCAACCTAAGTATCTCATTGGAAGGGAAATTCTGATTGTTTCCTCGAACCTCGATCACAACCCGATCTCGATTCTTCTCGACAATCTTGCCCGTAACGGCCGCTCCCTTGACCGGAAAGACCCGATCGCGATCCTGCGCCTGTGTCGACTCGGCTCCTAACAAACACAAGGCGGCCGTTGCGATCGCAACCAACATTCTGAATCGATAGATCATCATTGG
Source organism: Pirellula sp. (assembly GCA_046086605.1). Classification (GTDB taxonomy): domain Bacteria; phylum Planctomycetota; class Planctomycetia; order Pirellulales; family Pirellulaceae; genus JBKCUI01. Next base: position 2,878 of record JBJSXX010000277.1, read on the forward strand.
GATAGAATTCAAAAAAGGGAAAGGATTCTGTGATAAGGTCGTTTATCGTTAGCGGATTACTTATCCGCGTCGTTTGGCGTGTCGCTTTCGATCTTAGGAAGCCCAGCTAGGCCAGTTGTAGGCTTGTTCGCTTTTTGCTGTAGTTCGCGAAGCAAGCGATCAAATTCGTTTCTGCTTTCAGGACCCCCAAGCTCGGGGAATCTCGAATAAGTCTGCGAGATGTCGGCTATGCCCGCTTCGTAAAGCTTTTGCTTATCAGCCCCAGCGCTGGCATCTCCAATCAAACCCCGGCAACGCGCAATGTTGATCCGCGATTCAAAGAACTCCTTTTGAAAATTCGGATATCTAGCTGTCACCTGAGCGATCTGCCCCCAACCCCAAATGAGCTTCTTCTTGTTGGGCAAAGGCTCTGCCCCAAGCATCGCTGATTTGAGCTTTTCAATGTCCTTGCCCCCCGACCACTGCTGAAGATTACGGGCGGCTTCCATCTGCACGGTGATGTTGTTTTGATTCTTCTGCAAGGCCTCGATGAAGAGCTTGTTGGCCTCCTCAAACTTCTTAGCCCCACGTTTGGTCAAAGCCAATTTCAGAGTGATCTCCTCAGGCTTGCGCTTGATCTTCTCCAACTCTGCTGGGGACAACGTCGAAAGTTTGGTAAAAGCCTTCTCCGCAGTAGCCATCATTTCTGGTGCCCTAGCCGCAAGCGCTGGAACCTTTTCCAGATTGGTCGCCAACACGATCATCGCCGCACCCGCCGACTCAATCACCGCAGGGTCGCTACTGACTCCTGTAAGCTGGTCGATTAGGATCTTGAAGCAACTTGCAAGCTTGGCCTGTTGCTCAGCGTTCTTGTTGGATTCAAGCTGACCTTGCAATTCCGCTGCCAAGTTTTGCAGTGCTTTTGGAAGCATCGTCGTGTCGCCAGCTTTGTCACACAATCCCTTCATCGTCGTGATCGCTTGGTCGATCTGCTCGGCACTTAGATCCGCTCGACCTTGGCCAGCCGATTGAACCATGGCCTGGAGGTTAAGGCGATAGGAGTCGAGTTGGGCACTCAAAGGTGCATCGGGCATCGCTTTCATGACAGCCAGCGCTCCCTTGGTCGGTTCATTGAGAACCTTTAAGGCTTCATCGAGCCTGCCCCCCTGAAGGTACAACCCAACCAAATCGTTGCTTCCTTCGAGAACCCCAGAAGTGTTGCTTTCGAGATTCAAATTATTCCAAGCATCCGA
>JBJSXX010000278.1:0-7416 GCA_046086605.1 Pirellula sp.
CCGAGTGTCTGTCCCCAGTGCAACTGCGGGATTTGCATGCATTGCCAATGCGCCCCTGACGGGTGCCTGGCACCTTGCGACCTGCTCGGTGTTGCTAGCATTCAAAATCTGACCCGCGATCGCCGAGTGTCTGTCCCCAGGGCATCTGCGGGATTTGCATGCATTGCCAATGCGCCCCCGACGGGTGCCTGGCACCTTGCAACTCCTTGCAACCTGCTCGGTGTTGCTAGCATTTAAAATCTGACCCGCGATCGCCGAGTGTCTGTCCCCATTGCAACTGCGGTTCGCCAAGTGTCTAGCAAGAACTTCTTCCTGCCGACAACCTTCAAGTACCAAATTCACTCTGCCGTTCCATAACACAAATACAACACAAGCACTATCTGACACAGAGTTACTCCAAAACCCACCGGATGACCAATCCGCGCGCGTCGCCTAGTGATGATCCATATCACCAATAAAACAAATACTGTGCCAAGGCCTTTGGCTATCAAAAAGTTAGTGACATCGGGAATGCTGTTTTTTGGAATATGATCCAACCTCATAAGCCACCGCCCAACCGGATTGAGCTCCAATTGCCGAAGACTCTCTGCATAGCGAATGGTCATGAGCATGTCATAACACGATACCGCTCCAATGATGATCATGTAGATGAACAAAAACAAATACGAAAAGACACGATTCCAATTGGGACAATCAAACTTCAGAGCAAACCTAGCTAAATGGCTCAAGTATTCTTGCAGGCACGAAACGGGTCTTCTAAGGCTCGCTGATGGACTGATACTCATGATCCTGTGTCCTCTTAGTTCGCAAAATACGAATCCTAAATTACCCCTATTGCTTGCATCCCAAGTACGTTTTGCGTGCCAAAAAATGGACTGGCAACAAGAAAAAACCTAGGGGCGATAATCCCTCCTTTGCTACCGCCGAAGGTGATCTATTCCGAAAACTCCTACTTGGATGCCAAGATTACTTATCACAGTCACCTAGGTTCTGCGTTGGGTTTGTGCATCGAGTTGGCTAGGAATCAGGCAGTGCTGGACTTAGCAAGCATCCTTGACAAGTAGGACTACTTCTAGAAACCCTCAAAAAAGGGGGTTTTCGCGGACACCCAATCTGTTGTTCAAACAACTATTGTTTGTACAATCAAAGGATGAAAAACTTAGACTTAGCCATCCAGTTCTTTTTCCAAATCGCTGTTATTCTCGGAGTTTGTAGGCTCGTTGGGCTTGTCGCCAAACGCTTCGGCCAGCCTCAAGTCGTTGCCGAGATGATCGCAGGAGTCCTTCTAGGCCCGTCCCTCTTTGGACTTCTGGCTCCCGAAATTCAGCAATCCCTTTTCCCATGGGATCCTAAACAACAAAGCCGAGACACCTCGTCCTACCTTTTCCCTGCATCCCAATTGGGACTTGCCCTATACATGTTCATCGTCGGCTTGGAATTTCGAGTCGATATCGTCCGTAAACACCTTAAAAGTTCGATCGCCGTTTCAGCCGCAGGTATGCTGGTCCCGTTTCTCCTAGGCGGAGGCCTGGGCTATCTGCTCCATGCCCAAGGTGGACTTTTTCCAGAACGAACATCCGCTTCCGAGGCAGCCTTGTTCCTCGGAGCTTCGATGTGCATTACCGCGTTTCCAATGCTCGCGCGAATCATCCACTTCAAGGGACTTAACGGAACCCTCATGGGAACCGTTGCAATCGGTGCCGGAGCCATCGATGATGCGGTCGCTTGGTGCCTGCTAGCATTGGTGCTAGCGAGTTTCGATAGCGATATGACTCAAGCGATTCGAAGCATCAGTGGTGGAATCTGCTTTGTCCTTTTGGTGACGATGGTCCTGCGACCCATTCTTGCAAGACTCCGCCATGTTTTTTTGGATTCCGAGAGCAAGCTCAGTGAGTCTGGATTGGTCATCGCCCTGATGCTCATGTCGCTGGGCGCTTGGTTTACCGATTCGATCCATCTGCACGCTGTCTTCGGTGCCTTTCTGATTGGAACAGCAATCCCTCGAGGGGCAATTCATTCGGGGGTGGTCGATCGTATCCAACCGCTTACAGTAGCTCTGCTTTTGCCTCTTTTTTTTACCTATTCTGGACTCAATACAAAGATCGGACTCTTGAACCAATGGTGGTTGATCGGAGTCTCTGCAGCGATCCTCTTGGCAGCGATTCTTGGCAAGTGGGTCGCCTGTACAGCAGCCGCCAAGCTATCGGGATTGAGCCTGCGTGATGCGATGGGTATCGGCGTACTGATGAACGCCAGAGGCTTAATGGAGCTGATCATCATCAACAAGGGGCTCGAACGAGGTATCATCTCGTCCGAGCTCTTCGCTTGCTTAGTCATTATGGCCATCATCACAACGCTGATGGCCTCTCCATTGTTCGATCGGATGACGGCTAGATCCAAGTCCCTTTGAAAAACTCATCATCAAGGCCGGATGGCTCGTCTTGCTGGTCTTTGTCCTTCGCAAGGCTTGCCCAGAACTCGATCGCTTGCTCATCCTCTGAATTGATCGGGAAGAGAGCGGGTCCGAAGAGTTCGGCATCGTCTTGGCTTAGCGTAGCCCAAGCGTTGGACTGAGCACCTGCTTGATTGAACAAGACAGCTTGCTCAACAGTCTTGGGCTCTGGAGCCGCAAGTAGACCAATGGCAAATTGACTGATGCCATCGACCGTGTCTTGCTCCCCTTCACCCGATCCGCTGTTACCCGTTGAGTTGATGAAATCGACAAGTGCGAGCACGTCGGTGGCATCAACGAATCCGTTGCCATTGACATCGTAGAACGGTGGTGGAGGAGGCAGTTGCTCGACAGGGATCGAGGCACCTGTTGAGTTCAGCAGATTGATCACTAGCAAAACGTCGATCGGCGATACGAACGAATCGTTATTGACGTCGTACTTGTTGCTCGGGTTTTGATAGAGCGAAGCGACGACTTGTACCGTCACGTTGGCGACGTTGCTCGAAAGTCCGTCGTTGTCCGAGACTGCATAAGCAAAGGTCGCCGTGCCTGTGAATCCAGCTTGAGGAATAAACAGGATTCGACCATCGCTCTGCGCGACAGCGGTTCCGAAGTTCGGTGGGGTAACGATGTTGACCGTGCTTCGGTTGATCGTACCGTCGGTATCGAAGTCGTTGGCAAGAACATCGATCAAGACTTGCGTGCCACGTTTGGTGATCGCTGAATCCGGAACGGCTACCGGCGCGGTATTGACGTTCACCGTGACGGTCGCTTCTTGGGAGTACTTGCCAAGTGAATCGCGAACGCGGTAGGTAAAGGTGTCTTGACCACGGAACCCAGTTCTTGGGGTATAGCGTACGGTTCCCGATGGGGTCGGAGCCACAGTACCGTTGACTGGAAGACGACCGATTTCGATCGAACCAATATCCAGAGGAGTATCGACATCGGTGTCGTTGGCTAGGACTGGGAGCAATTCCGAAACATTGAACGGAACGGTGAAAGTGTCGTTGTTGGCCACAGGCGGATCGTTGATACCGCTGACGGTAATCGAGACGGTGGCAACGTTGCTCAGGAGCCCGGCGGTGTCCTTAGCGCGATACGTAAAGGTATCGACCAGAGATTGACCGTCGACCATGGCTCGGAGCCGAGCCGACACGGTTGGGTTGTAGACAACCGAGCCATCGTTGCGAACGGTTACTGCTGCACCGAGTTCCGAGGTGGCTTGGAAGCTTGCCACGCTCAGAGTGTCGTTGGGAAGATCCGGATCGGTGTCGTTGGCTAGAACGCCTGGAGCCGTCACGTTGAGGATCGTTTGCTCGTCTGTGCTGTAGCTATTGTTCAGCGCGATCGGAGCATCATTGATCGGATTGATGGTGATCGAGAACGTCTTGGCCTGCGAACGGTTCACGTTCGGAGGAGTGCTAGGACCGTTGTCGGTTGCAACCACCGAGACGATGGCAACACCCGAAGCGTTCGGAGCGGGGGTAAACCGCAGTACGCCATTAGAATCGATCGTCGGTTGAGCCGTGAACAAGGCAGGCCTGTCAACAGTCGTCGAGATCGAAACCGTTTGGTTAGCTTCGTCCAGAGCCGTCGGAGGATTGCTGTTCATTCCTTCGGCAGGGACGATGTCAGCAAGCACCAGACCTGTGAAGGCACCGGAGTCTTCATCGACGGTGATATTCCTGGTGACATTGAATCCTGGTGGATCGTTCACAGGGGTAACCGAAAGGGTGAAGGTCGACGGTTGCGATCGGTTGTTGTTTGGTGGTGGAGATGATGGTCCGCTATCGACAGCGACAACCACGATGCTCACTGAACCGTTGGCGTCCTTGGCGAGCGTGAAGCTCAAACGCCCCGCTGCATCGACAGCAGGACGAACCGAGAACATCGCATCGTTGCTGGTAGTAACTTCGAAGGAAACGGTCTGTGCATTTGGTCCTGTGTTCTCGTCGGTCGCTGCTGGAGGACCGGCCAAGATGTTCGTGGCCCAAGGTGCTAGGTAGGCTGCGGAGTCTTCGAGCACCGTCACGTTTCCACCCGCAGTGAACTGTGGTGGATCATTGATCGGCCCGACGCTCATCGTGATCGTACCGGTGGCACTTTGCTGACCTGGCTTATAAGTCGCATCGTCGGTAACGACATAGCGGATGAAGTCTTGGCCAACGAAGTTCAACGGTGGGATGTAATCGAACCGTACGATTCGACCGTTGCTGAAGACTGGTATCACGACACCACCACGGGCGGTGAGTTGCTCGATGTTCGTCATCCGAATCGTTTGGCCTTCGGCAACTTCATCGGCAGGACCGGGCAGGTCATTGGCCAAAACATCTGCTGTTTGTACCGTTACCCGAGTGTCTTCAAGGGTCGTAGTGAGGTATCCAGCCGAGATCGGTGGATCGTTCACTGGCAGGATGTTGACCGTAAAGACGCTTTCGATCGAGATGTTGGTATTTGGAGCCGGTGACGAAGCACCGTTATCACGGAGCCTTACTCGAACACGGGTGTCTTTACCCGAGTTGCTATTGATGTCCCGAGCGGTCTGATAAACCAAGGTACCATCGACTCCGATGCTTGGCTGAACGGCAAACGCGGTCGGATCAAACGCAACAACCTCGAAGGTGAGTTCTTGGTTCGATTCGTCGGCAGCGGTCACTGGTCCTGGGCGGACGCCTGTGGCAAAGTTTGGAACCGATACAACACCCTGGTCTTCATCCGAAGTGGTCGACGATGGGATGGTAAATTCCGGAGCATCGTTGACTGGACGGATGATGATCGAGAAGGTCGCATTGGGTCCAATGTTGTCATTGGGGAATGGACCTGGGCGACCGTTGTCGACCAAGTTGACGATGATCACGGCCGTTCCGTTTTGGTTCGGTGCGGTCACGAAGGTCAAATCGCCCGTTGGAGAAATTCTCGGTTGGGTGCTGAAGAGTCCGGTGTTGGAGTTGAACGTAACGTTGAACGTCAGCGTCTGGGATGCTTCATCGATCGCCGTTGCCGGGCCAGGTCGAACGTTGGTTGCAAATCCTACCACTCGGGTCGGTGTAACTCCGGTGATCGACTCGTTGTCCTCGAGGATCGAGACCAGAGTCGTTGGGATCGTGTACTGAGGTTCGTCGTTGATATCCGCAACGTTGAGGGTAAGGATCTTTTCCGTGCTTTCGGATGGCACACCATTGTCGGTGGCAATCAAACGGATTCGAGTGTCCTTGAACAAGCTGTTGACATCGGGAGCCAGTTGGAACGTCAAATCACCGGTACCGGTAACCAGCGGTTGGACCGTAAATGCGGTCGGATCGACGGCGACGGCGATGATATTCGTCGTCTGATTCGATTCGTCCGTAGCGGTCAATGGGCCTGGGCCGAGGTTGGTGATGAATCCTGGGAGGGTCAAGAACCCGTCGTCTTCCCGCATGTTGAACGAGTTGAACGCCATGTCGAAGATCGGTGGATCGTTGATCTCTCTGACTCGGATGGTGAAGGTCTGAGTCGTCGAGCGATTGACGTTTGGCGCGGTGTTCGAACCGTTGTCAAACAAGCTTACTCGAACCAAGATCGGCCCTGAGTTGAGGATGTTCACATCGGGAGCTAGGTCGTAGGTCAGGACTCCGGTTGGGGAGATCCTTGGTTGACCCGCAGCACCGTTGAACTTCGATGGATCCACAGCTTGGACATCGAAGGTCAAGACTTGAGCAGGTACACCGCTCACTTGACCAAGTTCATCGATCGCTGTGAGTGGGCCAGCCAAGATGTTCGTTACGAAATTGTTGACCGGTGACACCTCGAGGTCTTCATCGATCCTGATAATCGGATTTGGTATCGTAAAGAGCGGAGCATCGTTCACTGGGTTGACGTTCAGGGTGACGGTGATCTCGGCCGAGGAATTGACATCGGGGATACCGGGGCGAGAACCGGGAGCAGGACCGTTATCGACGGCTCTGACTCGGATCAAAATCGGACCGGAGTTGACGTTGTTAACATCGGGAGCCAAGTCATAGGTCAGAACTCCAGTTGGGCTGATACGAGGCTGTCCGGCGGCTCCATTGAAACGGGTTGGATCGACTGCTGTGACCGTGAAGGTAACGGTTTGCGATGCCAATTCGTCTGCGGCTGTAGCTGGACCAGGCAGGATGCCCGTGAGGAAGCCACTCAGTGGGGAATTTTCGCGATCTTCGTCGATCGTGATCGTCGAGTTGGGAACATTGAACTGCGGTGCATCATTGACGTCTTGGACGCTGATGGTGAATGTCTGCGGTGCAGAGCGATGGACATCAGGAATTCCAGGCCGACTGCCGCTTTGAGGACCATTGTCCACGGCGATGACTTCGACAAGGATCGGACCTGAATTCAAGAGGTTCACATCGGGAGCAAGATCATACGAGAGAGTTCCATCAGGAGTGATCTGCGGTTGAACGCTGAATCGGCTCGGGGCGATGGCTCGAACTTCGAAAGTGATGGATTGGCCTGGAGGACCGATTTCATCGGTTGCCGTTGGTGGACCTGCAACGATGTTGGTTAGGAATCCTGGAAGCGGAGAGTTTTCGAGGTCTTCTTGAACCGCAATCGTCGGATTGGGGATTGTAAACCCAGGGGCATCGTTGACGTCTTGAACAAGGATCGTAAAGAACTGGTCGATCGATCGATTCACGTCGGGAATGCCTGGGCGGCTGCCTGCGGCAGGACCGCTATCGACCGCCACAACTCGGACGATGATTGGTCCGGAGTTGAGTAGATTGACATCGGGAGCCAAGTCATAGGTGAGTTGACCGGCAGGATTGATACGAGGTTGTCCGGCAGGGCCGTTGAATCGAGTCGGATCCAGCGCAGTGACTTCGAACGAGACGGTTTGTCCTGGAGTTGGAGGATTGAGTCCCAGTTCATCGGTCGCAGTTGGTGGGCCAGCAACGATATTGGTTACAAAGCTTGCAACCGGAGTGACCTCGAGGTCTTCGAGGATGTTG
>JBJSXX010000279.1:0-18165 GCA_046086605.1 Pirellula sp.
AGTAGAATCCACGGCGCAAAAAGACGCATGAAGTGTGATCGTTCGAATCGAGCGATCACACTTTTTTTACGTAGATGCGGCTCGAACGCACATAGAGTCGCTCGGCTCTGGAATCGATGACCATGGTTGGTCGAAATACGACTGCAATTCAGCCAATCAGCACCTGGTCCCACGAGAGTCGACTCGGCCCGTGACATCGTATTGGTCCGCTCCAAAGTTCGCAACAATTCGGCCATCACACCGAAAAGAGGGCTAAATCTCTACCGTCTCAATTCGGCCAAAAATACGACCATAATTCGGCCCGTAACAGCTGGCAACATCGTACGCGCTGGTGATGGTACGGGTGGTAGCACAAAAAAGTACCTGGCCCCGAGCGAAGCGCTCGTTGTTGTCATTCATCTCGCAAGACCTCCGAGAACCGTAAAACAATTCTCGGCTATAAATAAATTCAAAAAGAGAATTCCTCCGACGACAATTACAACATAAACAACTGCAAATAATCCCCCCAGAATGGTTGCAGGTTCACGAAAGTTGAAAAACTTAGGGATGTGTACCAACATTACCGCCAAGAAGCCATCTGTAGCAAAAAACGCGGTTACTCCGATTGCAGAGCCGATGATAAGCCCGACCATCCCAAGGGTGCGATATCCTTGAGTAGCGTACATAAAAAACGCAGTAAACCCCAGCAATTTCGATAGCATTACTCGAATGATCTGTTTTCTCGAACTAGAGAGGCAAGACAGTTTTTCCTAATCTTTCACACTCATCTAAATATGCAGCGAAGACAGTGGCTACCCAGCCTGCGCTAACAGGCGTTGGTGCCGTTGCCCAATATTCCATGGTAAATAGATTCCATCGACCTAACTCCGTTGTGTCGGATTGCGGCGACAGAAGCATAGAGGTCTCTGACCGGCGTCTCAATGCGAGTCGCGACCAATTGGAACAGATGGCTATAGCAAGTCAAGAAATTACGTACAAAAACTGTCGTGTTTTTCTGCCGGAGCTGTTCTTGCCCAGCCAACCAAACATGGCTCGATCGCGTCGATCGCGATTCTGTTTGGTCAGGAAAAACTTCTTGAATTAATTCCGGTGCTTGCATGAATCGGCTTGAGCTGTTGGGAACTGCATGGCTCCATGTGTGTCGTCGCAACGACGAATTCGAAACCCCAAAACACGGTTCATTCGATTTATCATCAACAGATTTCAATCCCAAACACATTTTCAGACCACAGACCCAGGCGGATATTGAATGCAGAGCTGATTTGCCGGTAGCTCTTTCGTGGGAGCCTCGATCCACCCGTGGATCGGTAAGATCTACAAAGTGATCGTAAGTTTTACAAACCAGCAAAGATGCCATGGTCCAACTCCCTCGCAAAAGTACCGTGAAACTCCATTTTCCCAAAATAGGGGCTTGATCGAGCTTCAGACTATGCGACACTTCGACAATACAAACACGACATGCGATTGCCCTGGGCTGAGTGATCGTCGAACTCACGGATGAAGCACGCCTCTTAGCCACAATATTTCCTTCGCAATTCCCTCGTCGAGCGTTGCTGTCTTTAGATCCGCAGGAAGTACTCCCCAAGCGTAGGTCTCGACCTCATAGGCTAACTCCTCATGAAACAGATCCGGTCGGGTCTTGATCAACTCAAACCAATCCTTGATCTGCGATTGCGTCGACTCGATATGCCCCCAATCGGAAACGTAGATCGGGACGTGGAAATGGATTCGCCACTCCTGGTCGTTCACCGTAGCCAGTAAAGAATTCGATTCGCGATCAAGATACCGATCAAGTACCAGCGGCAGGTCTTCGATCAATTGTCGGTTACCCTGGGAATCGACCACCAGTATTTGGTGCAAGTATCGGTCTTCGGCAAACTGCGCCAACTGCAACAACGCCTGCTGTTTCTCTGGTGGATTTAGCCTTTGCCAAGGTACTCGGATTGCCGAGGAGACCTGAACCTTGCCCACGCGGATTCCGAGCTCACTCGATTTCAAAACTTCTTGGTGCTGATCCTCGAGCATCACCGCCGAATGGCAGATATCATGGCAGATTGTCAAATGCTGCCGAGCTTCTGTCGCTTGCTCCATGCTCACCGCAGGCCAAGTCCAGTATCGATCGTAAAAGGCTCGGAGCGAAGCGTTATCGGTAAAGACGCAGCCGGGTTCCGGCTCCAGAGCGATTCGAATCATCCGTCCGGTGTTCTGATGAAGTTCATCGAGCTCCTGTGCTAGCTGTAGCAAATGCGACGCGGCCTGTGCGCACTTGTTGTCGCCGTCGGCTTGCCCAATGACCTCTGCCCCCCAGCCAATAGGCAACGTCGAAATCGAACCTGCAATTCCTTTAGGTAAAAGCCGATCGAGGATACGAACCAGATCCCTTGTGTATTCCAATCGAGAGCCTTCCCACCAGGCTGGCTGATAAACGCGATGCTTAACGACCTTCTGATGAAAGTCTTGCTGGGGAAATCCATTGATCGTGTAAGGAACGAGTCCTAACTGCTCGAGGTGATCACGGAAATACTCTAAACGATCTCCTTGAAGCAACTCTTTAGCTGCATTCTGAGAAAACCACAAGCCGACCCCTAGGCGATCCATGCCCAATCGCTGGCGCACCGGAGCAGCGCATTTGCGAAGATTCGCAAGAATAGACTCGACGTCTGTGCCGGCATGCACATTGGTGCAATAGCCCAGCAAATTGCCTTGGGTGTTTGAATCGCTTAAAATCTGACTCATCGATCATCCTGTGTCTCATGGGTATCCTCCTTGCGATGAGGAGAACCGCCCTGTCGTGGCTTAGATCCACTGCGCTGAAAGTCCCGAAATTCTTGCGGCCAAGGCGCGACGAATCGCATCGCCTGTCCATCGGTTGGATGTACGAAACCCAGACTCTCTGCATGCAGCGCGATGCGGCGATAGGGCCAAGCTCGGTGGGTCGCCAAATCGCGGCGGTACCGGGGGTCGCCCAAGATCGGATGCCCGAGGTCGGCTAAATGCACACGGATCTGATTCCGACGACCGGTCTCGAGCCGCACTTCGACCAGCGTTGTGTCTTGCCAACGTTGGCGTACCCGATAATGAGTGATTGCCAACTCGCCCTGCGCAGGATCGTCAACGGAGTAACGATTCAGATTGTCGTCTGTGGCTAAGTAATTCTTGACCGTTCCTGACTCATCATCGACGAGCCCTGCGACGATGGCGATGTACTGACGATCCGGTTTACGTGCTGCGAACTGATTCCTAAGTTGTTCTGCGACCTGAAGGCTCTTGGCCATGACCAACACACCAGAGACGTCGCGATCCAATCGATGCACGCAAAAGACTTTGGCTTTTTTGTCCTGCTGCTTAAGTCGTCTTTCGACCCGACCTACGAGCGTTTGTGCTTCGCGATACTGCGTCGGTACCGTCAGCAAATTCGAAGGCTTGACGACCACACAAAGGTCTTGGTCATCGTACAGAAACTCGATCGCGTCTCGATTGCCAGAACTCTTGCGGGGTGTCGGTTGAGCGATCGGCATCGGAATGCGATCTATTTGGATCAAATCTCCAGGTTGGAGTTGCAGGTTGCTTCTGCGGCATGGCTTATGATTGACCGCTACGCAATTGTTCTCAATGAGCCACATGCAATGGCTTGTCGGAATCCCAAGCATGTTCTTCAAGACGCTTGCAAGTTGCCTTGCAGGTGGCGGAATGTTGCTGGGGACTTGGATCGTTTCAATCGTCATGCCTCCAAGCATATCTGGTTTGAGGCGTTTTGCTGAGCCGTTTTGTGGAAAATCTCGACAGGTCGATCCAGCCGGATTGCAAAGCCCCTGCGCTACATGTAGTTTGTAATCCATGATGCAAACTCCTAGAAAATCAACTCTCACCGCCCTGCTTTTTGCATTGCTGGGAATCCTCGATGCTCGTTTTGCAACTTGCCAAGAGCCACTTGCCGAGGGGTCCCCACGTATCACCCCCTTGGTCAAAGTCATCCAGAGGATTGAACCGGCGGTCGTGGGACTCTTTACCCCCATTGGCAACAATCAAATTTCGTCCGGTAGCGGAACAATCATCCACCCATCGGGCTATGTCCTGACAAACAATCATGTGCTGCCCGAACCCCAAGGCTTCGCACTCTTCTCGGACTCCAAAAAAGCTCGCTTCGAAGTGGTCTCTCGGTATCCGGAGTCGGATTTGGCCATCGTAAAACTCATCGATGTCAATACACCACTTCCAACAATCCGGCTCGGTCGTTCGTCTGAAGTGATCAATGGAGAACCGATCGTCGTTGCTGGGAACCCAGGCGGCCGAGGCTTGGTCTTTACCGCAGGCATCGTCAGTGCCAAAGAGGTTTTAGAGGGTGGCCCAAACGCGATTGTTATGTCCAATTACGTCAACGACCGCCGCGAAAGACTCATCCAGTTCGATGCCGCTAGCAACAAAGGAAATTCAGGCGGCCCACTTGTGAACATGGAGGGTGAAATCATCGGGATTGTCTCGGCAGTCATCGAAGGCGAACAAAATATCGGTTTTGCAATCCCGATCGATCGAGCGGTTCGAATCGCACAGCGAATGATCGAACCGGAATGGACTCATGCAAAAAACACCCGCATCGAACTGGAGCCCGATTCCAAACAAGCGATTGTCCGCTCGGTCTCCAGTCACAGAAGCGACTCAACTTCAACAGCTAGCATCCAAACAGGTGACAAAATTCGATCGATCTTCGACGATCAACTCCAAAGTTCGCTCGATTGGATACTGCTTCTCGAAACGCACTTGCCGAAAAACGATTCGCTGAGACTTACCGTTGAACGAGATGGCAAAACGCTTCAAGTCGATTGGCCCCTGGAAACAGCCAGCGGACTCGAATCGGTTCAAGCCGAAACGACCAAAAACGGGATTCGCTATGAATTCTACGAAGGTCGATTCAACGAAATGCCCGACTTTGAAAAACTCGAACCCGTTCGAGGTGGAATGAGCGACAATCTCGATGTTGCAACCCTGTCGATGGGCCGCAACGACAATTTCGCTATCCGATTCGTCGGACATGCGACCGTTGAAAACGACGGACTCTATCGCATTGTGATCGTCTCAGACGACGGCAGCAAACTCTACATCAACGACGAGTTGTTCATCGATAACGATGGCAACCATCCTGCAAAGCCATCCGGGCGGCTCGTTCGACTCAAGAAAGGGCTACTGCCGATCCGCGTCGAGTACTTTCAAGGTGACGGGCTCAAGTCCCTGTTTGTGATCATCGAGCCGTGTCCCGATCGACGCATGATCAGCCTCAAGGACATGAAGTTTCTCCAAGGCGAACGTTTAAAGACGATACCTTAAAGGGAGCATTAGGAGACCCAGCGGTGAATCGATTGAGCGTCTTTGTTTATGGCACACTCAAAAAAGACCAGCTTCGAGGTTCGATGTGGCCCAGGCGCCCCTTGAGCATCCATCCTGCAATCGCAACTGGCCAACTTTGGGATCTTGGTAGCTACCCTGGCATTTACGATGGTGATGACCGGATCCTAGGTGAACTCTGGACGTTTGCTCGCGAAGATCTACAACCCACGCTCGATGTTCTCGATGGCATCGAAGGCTACGATCCATCGAGCGACAGCGGTCTTTACCTGCGTAGGGTTATCGAAGTGCGTTCAAATCATGAGCAGATAGAGGCATTCGCTTACTTCATCTCGGATATACGCAAGTGGCCTCGTGCGCGTCGGATCCTCCCCTGGTCGGAATCTCCTTGGGGAGAACAAGTCGCTCTTTGGCCCGACTCGCAAGCTCGCGTGCCTATCGATGAGTCGGACGAGGATGGAACCTCTTAGCACTCGCAAGCCGCTTCAGAAGTACTTGCCAATACTTTCTGACCTTGGTTCATCCTCTCCAATCGATCCAGTCGCAATTGGCTGCATGCAGAGCAAGTTCCAGCAAGTGATTTCCAATCCCACAAGTCCACTGTGTAGATACTCGATCGGGGGGCTCCAAGTGTGTTTTCTTGAAGACTTTCAAGCAAGGCTTCGATGGCACTTTCAAGTTGGCGGGCTGTTGGTGGTTTCCAACCGAGCTCGTTTGCAACATTTTCGATAAAGCCATTGCCACCTCGAGTCGGGATTAAACTGACTCGCTGCGCCCCCCAGGAAGATGCTTGTCGGCAACTCCGGACTGCCCATTCGACCGACTCATCGATTTGTGTGCCTAGCGGTTGCAATAATACAAAAGACCGCACCAAGATCCCTTCATGGGTTAGGAATTCAACGGCTTGTTGAAATTGATCGAGCGACATCGATTTATTGAGCCACTTGATCCCGTTTGGATCGATCGTCTCGAGCCCCATGGCCACTTCCAACTGACCATCGATCAGATCCCGAAATCGGCAAACGGAATCTTGGATTTTCTTCGATGATAGCAACGAGGCATGATTCTCGACGACCACGCGCTGAAAACCATTGCACAATTTGGCAATCGAATCCAACTCATCAGGAGGAACGTTCGCGGGATCGAAAAAATTCGATGCGTTGTATAGCTTGATCCATTCTGGATGCGCAGCGGACTGTCTTTCCATCGAGACTTGATCGTGCAGCGTTTGGATCTGAACGGCCAAGGAATCGTTGGGCGTGTTTGGTTCACGAAGCGTGTATTTCCAAAGATCGCACATCGAGCAGGTGAATCGGCATTCGGAACCCACCAGAAAATAAGTTCGGCAGGAAACCAGTCCACCAAGCCCATCGGGCTCTTGCTCACCAGTCCAACCCATCGACTCACCGGCTGTTCGAAGGGGTTTTGCAGGGCGTAGGCTTCGGATTTTGCTACTTAGGGATTCATCCATGGGTAGGTTCCCAGGCATAACTGGCCAAGAAAACCGTCGCGGCAATCAGGTCTGCAATGGTGCCTGGATTCTTGCGGTGCCCATCCTCTCGGAGATACTCATCAAACCGTCTCCAAGCGGTCTCGTAAGCCGGGCTTGCGTAGGGCCCGCTTTGAAGAACCTCGGCGGCTCGGTATTGCACTTGCCTGCCAACCTCCATACCAGACTTGCGGACGATCAAACTATCGGGCCGCGATGCGAGGATTTCGATTTGAAGTTGGCGAATCGCATCGCTGCGATTTGCATGGTGGCTCGACAACTCGATCAGGCGCGACGTCCATTGTGTCACTTGCTGGTATCCATTGGCGTATTGCAAAGCGACATCGTCCCAGCTTGCAGCCTGCTGCATGGCTTCGAGGATCGATACCGGAGCTGCTTGTGCAATGTCCTTGGATGAAACCTTTCCTAGACCACCTGGGTTTGCGATGCGGATGGCTTCGTAAATTCTTTGGCTATCGTCGTATGTCGATTCTTGAATCACCCTCGAAATGCTCTTGGGAAACGATTGCGGGTTCCAAACAGCAGGGCATAGGGTCATCGGGGCCATCAGGAGGATCGTTCCGAGACTCGTATTGACCGAAACGGTTTGAAGCATCGCTTGGACACTGGCAAGAACCATGTTTCCCAGGCTACACGTTTGAATCGACGCATCGATGGCCTGGCCGATCGCCTCGGATGCGAGCTGGAAATCGCGGTAATGCATATTGGAAAACGAGGCCAGCGGGTGAACATTTCCCGCTTTGATGCATGAGGCTTCCTCTACGATCGCACGGCAAACGCGTTGGCCTACGGACAGTGTTCCCATGCTGCGCAGATCCGCATTGGTTGGGTTTTAAAGAGACTTCGATTAGAATGCCACGGCGAGATTATAGGTTTCTATTTTGAAATTAGCGACAGCAGGGAAACTCCGGATGGCCACACGCAGAGCATTTCTTCAAACCGCCGCAGCCAGCGGTGTTCTGGCAAGTGGAATTCCTACCATTGCCTACGGTTGGAATACGGTCGATAAGTTAACGGTCAACCATGGTGCTGCAACTGTCCATCCCTTGGCTACACGCAGCGCCATGAGGATTCTCCAACGCGGAGGAAATGCGATCGATGCAGCGATCTCAGCTGCCTTGGTCCTAGGTGTTGTCGATGGTCACAACTCAGGCATCGGAGGTGGCTGCTTGGTCCTGATCCGAACGGCAAAGGATGAAATCCTCGCGATCGATGGAAGAGAAACGGCAGGCCAAGCGGCCCACGAACAAATGTTCGTTCGCGACGGCAAGGCCGATCCAAAGCTGAGCCAAGACGGGCCTCTGGCTTCTGGAGTTCCAAGTCAAATCGCTGCGATGAAACGGATGCACTCCATGGCCGGAAGGATGCCATGGAAAGATCTATTTGCAGATGCTCACCAAGCCGCATTGGACGGAGTAGTAGCCTCTAAATCTATCGGTAGGACAATCGCCGCAGAGGCTGACGAACTACGTAAATACCCGGCATCCAAAGCGATCTACTTCCATCCAGACGACTCCCCGATACGCGAAGGTGAATTGCTCGTTCAAAAAGATCTTGCCAACACACTCGCTCAAATCGCAGAGCAAGGTGCCGAGTGGTTTTATCAAGGGCCCTTTGCTCAGGCTTGCGCAAATTACCTCAAATCCATCGGAGGTATCCTCACTGCTGAAGACTTCCGATCGTACCAACCCAAGCTTCGTACTCCGATAACAACCAAGTATCGAGGTTACGACGTGATCGGATTTCCTCCACCGAGTTCAGGAGGAATTCACATTGCACAGATGCTTAGGATGCTCGAACCCTATCCGGTCGGAGCCTGGATGCATTCGCGGCCCGAGGCGTATTATCATTTGCTTTGCGAGGTCATGAAAAGAGCCTTTGCCGATCGAGCGCACTGGCTCGGCGACAGCGATTTCGTGGATGTACCTGCAGGTCTGTTGGATCCGCAGTATTCCCAAGACCGCATGGCAGATTTTTTGGATGCCGTGGCATCCGCAGATATCCAGCACGGTTGGCCCAATGGTACGACCAAGCGAGAAGCGTTTTCTAGCGAACCTGGGCCTGGAGAAGATCGAAAGCATACCACGCACTTGACTACCGCTGATGACGAGGGGAATTGGGTGGCCATGACCTGTACGGTCAATACGTCTTGGGGATCCAAGGTGACTGTACCGGGTACGGGGGTGATGCTCAACAACCAGATGGATGACTTTAGCATCTCTCCGGGAACCCCAAATGCATTTGGACTTATAGGCTCGCAATCCAACGCGGTCGCACCAGCAAAGCGCCCTCTTTCGAGCATGAGCCCGACGATGGTCTTGGATCAAAATCGACAGCCGATCCTGACGGCAGGTGCAGCCGGTGGCCCTCGGATTATCAACGCCACACTGCAGGTGCTTTTAAGAGTGCTCGATGGTGGATGCAGTATTGCCGAAGCGGTCGCAGCACCCCGAGTACACCACCAATGGCGTCCGGATCAATTTCTGTTTGAAGAACAAATCGGCGTTGGATCCGCGTGGGAAATCACCCCCGCGATTCGCGAGCGGCTCAGCAAGATGGGGCATCCGTTGAAAGCCTCAGGTGCCTTAGCGATCAGCCAAGCGATCCACCGTCAGGGCAATCGCCTCGAAGCTGCCCACGATCCTCGATCTCATGGTTCTTCGGAAGCTTAATGCGGTAACGTTAGGACTCCTCTAAAAGCCAATCACCCAATCGCATCGCCAGCATCATGAGCGTTGTCTGAGGATTGCATCCAAGGATCCTAGGGAACACGGATGCGTCGCAGATTCGCAGGCCATCGATACCCCGGAGACGAAATCTGGAATCAACCGGAGCACTGGGATCGAGTCCCATTTGGCATGTTCCGCAATAATGATAAAGCGTCGTCGCAAACTTAGCGAAGTGCTTCGACACGGACTCGCTCGTAACGCGTTTTGGCCCAGGCGATATCTCCTCTTCGAATAGGTCTTTCCAAGTCTCACGATGAAAAAATTCTCGTGTCGATTCGATAGCCTTGAGGTAGGCTTGCAAGTCCCCATCATCCGACCCATAGCCAGGATCGATTCGCATTGGAATTTGATTTGGACTGACCTTACCCGATTTGTCATAGGGCAATGGCGATATCGATCCAGTGCTAGTGGGTTTGCACTGCGTGACTCCAACGCTGATGCATGGATACCCGATAGGGATGTTGGGATAGGCTAGATAGTGAGTCGGAGTGATATGCCACTGAAATGCATATGGGGATGGATCCAATGGATCGCTGAAGGCTCCGAGTTCTGCTAAGTTCGAGGACTTTGGGCCCTTACCCTCTTGGGCATACCGCCATCGATCTTCATCGGAAAACGGCCATGAAAACGCAGGGCCTTTTCGAAGTTTAAAGACCAATGGATAGATCAAACGATCCTGCAGACCGACTCCAATGCGTTGGGCTCGATGGATACAACCGAGTCCTGCATCGCCGAGAGAATCACACGGTCCGATTCCGCTTTGGAACAGGAGTCTGGGTGTTTGGATCGCACCGCAACAAAGAATGATCTGTTTGTTGGCCCGAAGAACCAATGGCGTTTCGTCGACGTAGACACAAAGGCCCGTGACTTTGTCCAACTCGATCAGAAGCTTATTTGCCAGGGCATTTGGAAGCACATCGCACTCAATGAGAGGACTACTGCTTTGGCGTCGACCTGCTACTTGCATCCGAACATAAGGAGCTATCTTGGAACCTGGCGATACGTGCCCCTGTGCAGACCCGGTGCCTTGGGCGACAGCCACTTCGAGCAACGACTGCGTGTTTGGATGAAGCTCTGGAAGGGTTCCCTGCCAGAGACTTCGTAGTCGCTCAAGTCCTTTGAGGCTCGCTGCGGTTGCCCAATCGGGGCCACAGTGATTCTCGAGTTGCTGAAGACAGCTTAAGGCGGGTTCGATACGAATCATCGCATTGATTGCAGAAGAGCCGCCGAGGGTTTTCCCCGATGGCCAGTTCAATCTGCGATCCGCCAACTTGGATTGTGGAGTGGTTTGATAGTTCCAATCGATTCGAGATCCGAAGCTTTGCGGGTACAAGGCCGGGGTATGCGAATATGGGCCTTGATGAATCGAACCGGCTTCGAGCACGAGCACTCGTCCGACGTGTTGCAGTTGACTTGCAAGAATCGAGCCGGCAGGTCCAGAGCCGACGATGATGTAATCGTAGTTGCTGCCAAGGGAACTGGGCGTAACGACGTTCATAGATTCAGAGCCAATGGCTAGTAATCCAGACTAGCACCACCGTCGACATGGAGACCTTGACCGGTGATGAAACTGCTGTCCTCGGTGGCTAAGAACAAACACACTCGACCCATCTCTTGGACATCGGCCATTCGGCCGATCGGTTGCAAGGCAGCGATCCGTTGCAATGCCGCATCGGGGTCGGACAAACTCGATGCCCACTGGCGCATTAGGGGAGTATCGACGTTGCTTGGGAGAATTGCATTGACCCGGATCCCGTAATCCGCACATTCGAGAGCCAAGGACTTGGTAAAGGAAAGCTGAGCACCTTTGCTGGCCGCATAGGCCGTCGAGTTGCGTTGCCCGAGGGCCGCAGTCATCGAACTGACATTGATGATCGTCCCTTTGGTTTTCTTCAAATGCTCTAGGGCATAGTAGCACATCGAGTAGGTACTCAAGAAGTTCACTCGAATCACACTCAGTGCCTCTTCGGGAGTCATTTTCTCAAGCGGTGTGTCGGGCGGATGAATACCCGCATTGTTGATCAGGCAATCGATACGACCGTAGTGCTTGGCGACAGCCTCGACACTCGAAGCGATTTGCTTTTCGTCCGAGACATCGCATGCAAGAGCAAGGTGATTTTCACCGAGGCTTGCGGCGGTCTTTTTGGCGGCTAACAAGTCCCTATCGAGGATCGCTACGAGTCCCCCTTCTTTGGCAAAGACCCTCGAACAACCTTCGCCGATCCCTTTGGCTCCACCGGTGACAATGACAACTCGCTGCGAAAATCGCATAGGACAAACTCAATATTAAAATAGGGGGCTGGAAGCTTTGGATGTACTTAAGTATCTTTTATGAGCTATGCCAATCAAGGACACGGTTTATCCGCTCTTCAAGTCTCGGACACTCATGACCATCGGCTCGGTCGCACTTGCGATGGGGCTTTATTCGCTCTTGCCAATCCTCAAAGAGTATAGCAAGTACGCTGATATTGGCGACACGCCTTCGGATCTGCATGCGGCCCTGTCTTTGGTGCTCGGATGGTTGTTAGTGTTTCGAACCAATGCGGCTTATGCCCGATGGTGGGAAGCCCGCACGCTCTGGGGTAGCTTGATCAACTGCTGCCGAAATCTTGCGATCAAGATCCAGGAGTTTTTTCCGGATTTGAGTTCCGAGGAGCGTCGTTTCCTATCAAGGCATCTATCGGAGTTCCCAAAGGCCCTGACTTACCATCTTCGCAAACAGAAGTATTCTGGTCCGGCCTTCCAAGGTGCGACCCCTGTGCATGTGCCACTTGCGATTTCCCAGGACGTTTATCGTTGGATCAATAATCGCCTGGTCGACAAATCCATGGACCGGGGGCTTTTGCGTGTCTTCGATTGCGAAGCCTCTAAATTGATGGACATCTGCGGGGCCTGCGAACGAATCGCGAAAACGCCGATGGTTCGCTCCTACAGGATATTCGCTCGGCAATGCATCTTTCTATTCCTTCTCACACTGCCTTGGGGGCTTGTACAAGACTTCAGAGGGTGGACTCTACCACTGACGATTGTGATCTCCTACTTCATGGTTGGGATGGAAGTCGTTGCAGAGCATGTCGAGGAGCCGTTTGGGTTTGACGAAGACGATTTGGATCTCGAAGGCATGTCGGCTACGATCTCCAACTCCGTCGAAGAGATTTTTTATAACAGCCGAAGAGACCTAGGCGAAGCCTCTCAGGAAACATAAGACAAACAACATGGATATCATCTACCGTTTTGACCCTTACGCACCGCTTGAACTCAAACGGCCCAAGAGCAACAAGGAGGCTTTAAAAACACTCCATCAGGGCAATTGCCGTTTCTATTCGATGGTAAATCACCTTCAAAAAGTTCAGGATGGCAAGAAGGTCGATTCGATAGTCATGCCGATCACCCCTGTACAGTTGGGGATCCCAGTCGTAGGAGGGCTCGCCCAAATGCATTCTCCTTACGCAGCCGTGCTCGGTTGCGCCGATGCACGGGTGCCCATCGAACATATCTTCGATTGCTCCTCGAACGACTTGTTCGTCGTGCGCGTCGCAGGCAATGTGCTTGGACTCGAATGCATCGGAAGTATTGACTATGCAGCCACCGCACTACGCAAGTCGCTCCAAAGCGTCATTGTGCTTGGACATACCAACTGTGGTGCTGTTGGGGCAGCCGTCAACGTCTATTTAGCTCCATCAAGCTTTGCCGAAGTCGCCTTTAGCCATCCGGTTCGAACGATCATCGATCGGATCATGGTTTCGGTTAGAAGTGCGGCTGAAGCTCTCGAAAAAGTGTATGGACCGAAGATCTCCAAGAGCAAACAGTACAAGGATTGGTTGATCAATGCATCGTGCTTCGTCAACAGCGCGTTTACGGCTTACGATCTGCAGAGAGAAGTCAACGCGGTGACCAAGGGGCTGACGGTTTCGTATTCGGTCTACGACATGGCTTGGTCGACCGTCAATGCCACACCGATTCGCAATGCCGAGGAAGCTTACGATGCCCATGCCTTTGGAACTGCGCCAAAGGATCCTGAAAATCTCCACGAGATTGCCCTAGAGATCGCCCAGTGCATGGAACTCCGGAAATAGATTCGTCGGATATGGCTAAGGCTTCTTAAGACGCGGTTTTTTCTTCGCTAAGTTCTGGAATCCCTGGACCGACAGTGCGCCGCTAGCTTCGAGTCGTTCGAGTTTTGGGATCGACGCAAGGACTTCGATCGAGCGATCGGTGACGTTGGTGT
This sequence comes from Pirellula sp., assembly GCA_046086605.1. Classification (GTDB taxonomy): domain Bacteria; phylum Planctomycetota; class Planctomycetia; order Pirellulales; family Pirellulaceae; genus JBKCUI01. Next base: position 13,808 of record JBJSXX010000279.1, read on the forward strand.
TGGTCAGCCAAAGCTGCTTCAAATTCGGATGCTCGGCCAATGCTTTTAGACCAGCATCGGTCACGGTGCATCCGCTCAAATCGAGTTCAGTGAGACTTTTCATCGAGGCGATGGCCGCCATCGATGCGTCGGTGATTTTTGTCGACTCGATATTCAATCGCTGAATGTCCCACGGATGCGAACTGGATTGGGTGAACATCGAATCGTCGATGGGGGTAAAGCCAAGATCGAGCCATGCAAGTTTCCTTAGTCCTTGCGGCCAGCTCAAGAGAGTTCCGCTTTCGACTTGGCAACGAGTAAGCACGATTTCATTGCGTCGCAGGAAACCTGGTCGCTGAGAGTAGCTGGCAACAGGATCGCTTGGCGGGTTGGTTCCGGTCAGCAAGTACTGATCGTAGGCGGTTCGAAGTGTTTGATCGTCCGTTAGTGCTTTTGCGGCATTGGAGCCATCGCGGCGATAGACGCTCTGCAAGTAGGTCAAAAACTTTTCTTTGACGACCGGATCCGAGTCGAGCCAGAAGTGGGCAAGCCCACAGGCTTGGGAGTACCAAGCGGCCACATCGGGATCGGAGCGAAGTTGTTTTCCGTCAGCGATTGAAAACTCGTCCCAAGGGATCCAGTACTGATCGCGCAGTCGGCGAAAGCGACCGGCCTGCACACGGGGCGAGTCCCAGCCGCCGATTTGGATGATTCGAAGACCTCCGATGTATTCCTCGGACCAAGATTCCATGTACAGAGCGACGGCTTCGAGGGCCCAGGCTCCTGGATCGGAGTCCGCATTGAATCGGGAGTCTTCGCTCGAGGTCGCGTCGAAAAACTGATGGGTAAGTTCGTGGACCAAGGTTGGGAAGGACTTAGGGCCATCCCAATAAAAGAAAGCCATTTTGTGCTGGGAGCTGTAGTAGCCTGTCGAGATCCCGATACGCGGTTCGATCGCTTTGAGGGCACGCACATAGGCTTCTTTGTTGCGAAGTAGAACCACGCGGAACGCTTGAGTGTGCTGATCAGGGAATTCAAAACGTTCGGCAAAGAGCGATTGCCAGAGGCTGAAAATCACTTCGCAAGCTACGGCAACCTCAGCGGTGATCTTTTCTCCAGCTTGCGATGCGATCCCGAAATGGGCAGTGCGTGCGGATTGATAAGTTCCAGGGCCCCAGCCAAGAAGGGGGAAATTCGCCGCCGAACGTTTGACCTGTATCGCTTCTTCCGTGGTGTTTGCATCGTTTTCGAGAATAGTCCGTAACGCTTGATGAGGATCGAGCAGTTGGGTGCCCGAGTTGGCTTCAGGGGCGGATGGAAATGAGGACTCTCTAGCGATGATTGAATGGAGTTCATCGAGTAGTCCTGCTGAAAGGAGTGCAGATCGCAGACGTTCGCGTCTGAGTTTGCCTCGTGGAGAGGAGTCAGCGATGAAGAAGCGAGTTGAGCCCGAGGGGCTTGGCTTGAGAACCAGTTCGAGGATTTCGGCCAGCCTCGCAGGAGCGGGGGGCTCTGTGAGTGATGACTCTGTGCTGCCACCTGCTTCGTTGGGTGCGGTGGTGTTGGTCTGAGTTGCGCTCGACTCGAATTTTTCGATCGAGCGAAGCTTTGAGAGCCAGGCATCGATCACTGGATCCTCTGATTGACCAACGCCTGTGGGCTGCAAGATTAGCAGGCCACAGGAGATTGCGATGAGCAAATAGAGATGAGATAGCCAACTGGATGAATGAGCGATCACAGTCGGGTTATCGAGGTTTGCGCCAGGGTCGGTAGTAGCCGTATTTTTCCAAGGCAAGGTAGACTTCTTCGAGTGTTTTATCCCCGAAGTTGGCGATACTCAGGAGAGTTTCGGGGCTCGCTTGGAGAAGTTGTCGGACGGTGAAGATACCTTTTTCCTCCAAGCAATTGGTGGTACGAACTTGGAGACCGATTTCAGCGGTACTGAGATCGAGGTTCTCTTGCAATTGTCGAGCCTTCTCTTCAGCTTGGCTAATTGGGATACGGGTCATGGGAATACCTCCTTGTAGTGCTACGGATAAGAAAAGTGGAAACAGTTTTGGGCTCCAACCCGGAGCGTAGTTTAGCGAAGCGGGGCAGAGGATCCAAGCATTTTGGAGAAGTGTTTTCGATTTTTTGGTGATCTTGTTTTTGCTAGCAAACATCGACACGACGGGGACATTAACTCGGCGGTAGCAAGGGGCTTCGACCCGTGACGCTATTCAACTTAACCACCGCCGGGCATGGAAGCCCGGGCTACTTTTAGAGGCTCTTGGGCGTTGATGTCGGCTTGAGCGTCCCGAGGCCTCCGTCGACACCTAGAACTTGGCCGGTTATCCAAGCGTTGCTCGGATCGACTAAGAAATAAATCGCACGCGCGATTTCCTCCGGTTGCCCAAACCTTCCCAATGGATGCATCGCCAACGAGACATCGGCGCTGCGGGCATTGCCCCAAACACGCTGAGTCAAAGGAGTCTGAACAAGCCCTGGAGCTATTGCGTTGACCCGAATCTGTTTGGCTGCGTAAGTCATGGCAGCAGATCTGACTAATCCCTCGATACCGGCCTTCCCTGCCGCAATCGCTTCGTGATTCGACAGACCGATGCCTGCGGCAGCAGAACTCATTAAGACCACCGAACCGCCTTCCTTGATCTTCGAGACTGCCGCCCTGAGTGTTCCAGCAGCCGCTGTTAAATTTGTTTGCAAGGTAGTGTCCCACTCAGCCTTGCTCGTTAAATGCAAGGGCTTGAGCAACACCGAACCTGCCAAGCAAACGACAGCATTGATTCCCTGCATGCTCTGACTTGCCATCTCCAATGCTTGATCAAGTTGATCCCAGTCGCTTGCATCTGCAACGGAACTAGCGAACCCAAACCGACCGGCGACCTCAGACAATTTCTGCGAATCTCGACCGACCAAGTACGCATGGCCCCCTTTGCCTGAAACCTCTTCGCAGAGTGCTTGGCCAATCCCTCCGTAAGCCCCTACGATTACCAACTTTAAGTCGCTCATCGAATCCCTTTACTCATAATCCTGAACTTCAGCCAAACCACATCTTCTACTGTAGCAAGCAGGCAAGTGATCAACGTCAAGAACGAAAACTCGTTGAGAAAAATTTTACCTAGCCAGTTGACAAAGCCTCTACAGTGACGCGTCCTCAAAGAAACGGGATCGTTGCTCAAGCGGGCTCCACTGGGGGGTTCCGACCATCAACGGATTTTGGTTGTTTCGTCTGTCTTAGTCATAGGGTTTTACGCATGAAGAAGATTTTCTCTCTCGCTCTGGCCGCAGTCATCTCGGTCGCCTCCGGTTCTGCTTTCGCATTCGAAAAGAACATTGTCGACACTGCCGTGGAGGCAGGTAAGTTCAAGACGCTCGCTGCAGCACTCGGTGCAGCCGGCCTCGTCGATGCTGTAAAGGGACCTGGACCATTTACCGTCTTTGCTCCTTCGGACGAAGCCTTCGCGAAGCTTCCAAAGGGAACCGTCGAAACCTTGCTCAAGCCAGAAAACAAGGACAAGCTCAAGGCGATCTTGACCTACCACGTTGTTCCTGGCAAGGTCATGGCCAAGGATGTTCTCGGAGTCAAAGGTGCTAAGTCTCTCAACGGCCAACGCATCGATGTGAAGGTTGATGGCGGCAAGGTGATGGTCGACGGTGCCCAAGTCGTAACGACCGACATCGCTTGCACCAACGGTGTGATCCACGTGATCGATTCGGTTATTATTCCTAGTGAAGATAAGATTCCAGCCGTGGCAACCAAGGCTGGCAAATTCAATACGCTCTTGGCCGCTGCCAAGGCTGCCGGTCTGGTCGATGCCCTCAGCGGCGATATGCCTCTGACGGTCTTCGCTCCAACCGACGAAGCCTTCGGCAAGCTTCCTAAGGAGGCCATCGACAGCTTGCTCAAGCCAGAGAACAAGGACAAGCTCAAAGCCATTCTCCTGTACCACGTAGTCGACGGCCGTGTTTACTCTGAAGATGCCGTTGCTGCTAAGTCCGCAGCCACCCTTCAGGGCTCGAAGGTCGAGATCTCCGTCAAGGACGGTGGCGCCTATGTCAACGATGCCAAGATCCTCGGCACCGATGTCGATGCAAGCAATGGCGTAATCCACATCATCGATAAGGTGATCATGCCACCGGCTAAGTAACTCCGCCGATCTCCGATTGGTTAGATTACACGAATTCAAAAAGCCAAGGTCTGTCTCGAAAAAGAGCCTTGGCTTTTTTCGTTTTTCAAGAAAACATCGAGTTTCATGCTGAATCGACTCCTGCCCTGGCCTTACCAACTCTACCAATCTCCGGGATTTCGTTAAAATCTAGTCGGTTAGCCTTGTGACGAATTCCACGGAATCAGGTAGACAGTTCGATGAAATCACAGT
>JBJSXX010000280.1:0-12928 GCA_046086605.1 Pirellula sp.
GCTTGATCTCGAGTACCCCCCCAAATCCACCGTCGGCGATAAGCAATCCACCTGCATTTGCTCGGTTGTTGGAGGTTAAGTTTTCATCGTCTAGCAACGCCGGTCCGAAAATACTCGCGAGTGCCATAAGGCCTGCGGATATCCAATTTCTTGACTTCATCCTATTTCTCCTAACGGGGAACCAAAAACCAGATTCGCTCTGGCAACGTGCCAGGGCAAATATGCTTAACGCAACCTCAGTGCCAAACATAAAACAAATTCTTAAGTGCTTATAAGCAATACACTTACGGTCGTTTTGCTGGATTGGATCCAAAGACAACATCGATAGGGTATGGACACTGCGTGTACTATAGATGTGCACTTGATGAGCATTCGCACAGAGAGATTAAAACCAGATGAGAACATTCAACAACGCCGATACCGTTGCGATCCGGGCGATCTGTGAACTGAACTACACCAATCCGTTTACATCCAGACGTATCGAGCTTGAGCAGTTAGCCTTGGGCGCAGAGTTTGACACACAAGAGATAGGATTTTGGAGCCATATCGATCCACAAAATCCACAGAGACGAGCAAATGTGATCAAGGTTGCGAAGAAGGCCAAGTCCCTTTTATCGAGGTTGCATGCCGAGCTGCATTCTGGACAAAAGTTCGATACTTGCGAATTGCAATTCTACGTCGACCTTGCCTGCTTTGTCCTCTTCGATGAACTTCTGGATGTTTGGGAATACCCCTCGATGAGCTATACCGATAAGCTCCACAAAACGAATCGGCGTTCGACGCCAGAGATCTGGAAAAAGTACTCCAAGCAGTTTGATCATTGGCTATTGGTTCCTGGCTGCAGTTTTCTAACGCATGAAGACAAGGGTCACTTGTTTGCCATTTTCCATCAAATCTACCGTGCGTTTTTTGCGATTTTTTACTGCGTAATCGGTAGGTCCAAGCCAGCGGCTCTCCTGCGATCGAGAATTTGGGAGTCAATCTTTACAGTCAACATGCGCCGATATCGGGACAGTTTGTACAAACATCTAGCAGAAGTAACAACGCTCGTCACCGGGCCAAGCGGAAGCGGTAAGGAATTGGTCTCCCGATCTATAGGTCTTTCTCGGTACATTCCTTTCGATAGATCCAAGGAGGAGTTTCGGAGCGACTTTTCAAACTGCTATTGGGCAGTCAATATAGCAGCCCTTTCGTCCAACTTAGTGGAGTCAGAACTCTTCGGACATGCCAAGGGTTCTTTCACCGGGGCCGTATCGTCGCGTGCTGGCTGGCTTGAAATATGCGGACAGGACGGTTCGATTCTATTGGATGAGATCGGTGAATTGGAGATGACAACCCAAGTGAAACTGCTGCGAGTTTTGCAAAACCGCGAGTTTCAAAGGATCGGGGAGTCCAAGACGCGAGAGTTTCAGGGTAAGCTGATCGCAGCAACCAATCGCGACCTGCAAAACGAAATACAAAACGCTCATTTTCGAGAAGACCTCTACTATCGGCTTTGCGCCGATGTGATCGAAACCCCAAGCTTACAGGCGCAGGTCAAGGACAACCCAGATGTCCTCCCCGACCTCGTCGGATTCATCGTCCAACGGATAGCACCTGATGTCCAGGCTGAACTCACCAACGAAATCGTGCTGTGGCTCGAAGGAAACGTTCCAGCGAATTATTCTTGGCCAGGAAACTTCAGGGAATTAGAGCAGAGCGTCCGAAATTTGATGATTCACGGTAGCTATCAATTTCAAAAAAATAATGAATCAAGAAACTCCGACGCTGGGCGTTATAACGCTTTGAACGATCCGCAAATCGCAGCACTGGCCCAAAAAATAAGCGACTTGGACCTGACAGCAGATGAACTAACCTCAGCGTATTGCAAAATCGCTTATAGCAAAACCCAGAGCTTTGAAAAAGCAGCCCAACGACTACAACTCGATCGCCGAACTGTACGAAGAAAATCAGATGCGTCCAAAGATTCAAGGCAAGCCCGAAAAGATTAAGCAGCTAGAGGCTCGCTTACGGATGATCCTTGGCCTTGCAGATTGCAAGCACCCCAGGGTGCTTGATCCTGCGCTCGATCGAAACGGCAAAGAACTGCTCTTGGATCCCCTCGATGCGTCCGATGGAGATAAGACCATAGAGTTTCTTGATCTCCTCTTCGACAATCGAAGGGGCGGCAAAGAGTCCAAGTCCGTTGCGTCCTGCGATTTTTAGCATCGCACTATCGGCAAACTCGCCTCGAATCATCGGAACAATTTCTGTTTCTGTAAACCATCGATCAAGTTGTCGCCTTAGTACCGTCTCTTTCGTAGGGAGCAAAAAGGGAGCACCATGGAGTGAGCCTGGGAATCCAATTCGATGCCGCTTGACCAAATCCGGAATGCCCACAATGCTGACCTCGGAACTACCAAGCTTGTACGAGTGAGCTTGTACTCTGTAAAGCGGATCAAGTGCGGTATCTGAGAGAACCACATCGAGCTTAAGGATCGCAAGATCGGCAACCAAGTCGGCCATCTTCCCCTCATGGCAGACAATCCGCATCGACTCATCGCCGGTTATCGCTGGCTGAAGCAATTGATAGGCCACAAGCTTGGGCATCACATCCCGTATACCGACACGCAACTCTAGCGGCTTGCCGATCGGCTTACCCTTGACCATATCGAGCAACTCTCGACCGGTACTGAATATTTCCTCCGCATACTCAAGCACTTCTTTTCCCATCTCGGTCAAGACCAAACCTCGGCCCTGCTTGGCAAAAAGCTGAACCCCCAACGACCTTTCCAACTGGCGAACTTGGACGCTGACGCTCGCAGGTGTCACACTCAGCATTTCGCTGGCCCGCTGAACACTTCCCTCCCGGGCAACCATCCAAAAATTCAGCAAGTGGTGGTAGTTGAGCCAGTCCATTTGTTTACCTAAAGGTTTAGAGTTATTAAACTGTCGATGTCGTAAAATTAAAGGTTCTAATCCCACCCTATGTGTAAGCTTACGCCAACGAAAACCGATGGTTCAGAGCATGATGAGCGATTGTTAATTATTCGCGTGTTGTCCCCAAATCTTGTCAAATGCTTAGGTTTCTATAAACCTTTGAGGGAACCGGCTTTTAGTCAGGCGACTCCTGATACCGGCGGCTCTGCGGTAGAATGCCCATCCAAGGAATTTCCCCAACTTTTCCCGCACACCAATCTTTCCACTTTATGATCCGATTATCGATTGGACTTGATGAAGGGTTCCGAGGTCGTTGCTGTGTTTAAGTCGGATCAACCCTAATTCACAAAACCATGGATCCTCTCGATAACTTTCTAGCGGCCAAATCTTTTGCTTTAGCCGGGGCCTCGCGCGATCCCGACAAATACGGCAATCGTATCTTAAGAGCTTTGGTCACCTCGGGCCGAAAGGTCTATCCTCTCAATCCCAACGCAACGCAGATTGAAGGTATTCAAGCCTACGATTCGATCGCTAGTCTGCCCGAGGTCCCCGAATCGCTCTCGATCGTCACGCCACCCCATGTAACACGCATAGTCGTTGAGCAAGCGATCCGAGCAGGTGTCAAGAACCTATGGATGCAACCTGGCGCCGAAGACTTTCAAGCAAGCAAACAGGCTCGGGAATCTGGACTGAATGTGATCGATGATGGAAGCTGCATCCTCGTACGGCTCGCTATCGAAAACAAAGCGAACCGATCCTAGAAGACTATTTCAAGGTCCGAAAAGCAAGCGACGCGCCCGTTTGGGGGTCCTCTATAAAACCCGCCATTTGCCCCTCCTGATTGATCCCTTGGACGATCCCATACCAAGTGTCAGTCGGTGCCAATTTATGGACGGCTTTGTCCTTGCTCCAAAAGCATGGTTCCGGGCCTCCATCCCCTCCTGGTGGATCGTCCGAGAAACCGATGATCATCGACGAACTGTTGATCCCTTTGGCCTCTCCAGAGACATCACCTGGGAGCAGTTTGAGGATCTGAAACTCTCCCTGCGGTGAAACATAACATGGCTGCCTTTCTCCGGTTTTACCACGGATCGATCCGGCCATCTCACCTTGGTCATTGATCCCTCGAAGATAAAGTTGTTCTTTCGATAGCTTTTTCCGATCCCAGGTTCCTGGTTTCGATTCGGTCCATCGATACAAAGCGCTATCGACCGTGCCATCGGGCATAAATGCCTCGGTACAGCTGCCAGCAATCCACTTGCCATCTGGCGAGATCATCAAAGCACCCGACATCAAGTAAGGGTTGTTCTCGAACTCGGTCGATAGAACTCTAACCGTCCAGCTTTTCGAATCGTCTTGCCACTGCCAAAGAACCGGTCGTAATCGATCCGGCCCAGTGGAGTACCCAGTGATCCGTTTCCCATCTGCACTGATCGCCTGTGGCTGATTCACAATATCGCCAGGCGGCTTGGGCAAGACAACAAAGGAGTCGTCTTTGGCATCCCAAACGACTCCTCCTAAAGAGCCCTCTTTGCTTCCAGGTGGGCGGGTTGCATAAGCGATGACTAGCTGGCTATCACTGATGGCAATAGGCTCAAGATTCGAAAAGGTCGATGGGGTCGGGATGTCTTTCGTACCGTGCTTGCCAACATAGAAAGGGATCGACCGTAGTACCCCTGCCTTGTTATCAGAAATCTCTCGCGTTCCTAGGATCGATCCGTGGTTATTGATCGCGACGACTTGGGAAAGCGTTTCGGAGTTCACTAGGAGTTCTAACTCGCCGCCGTTGTACTTGAGTTTGCGTATCGAGGTCTCTTGGGCTCGAAGATCGCCAACGAAAAAGACCATGGCAATGAGGCTGAGCACAGCGACGAGTCGGTTCATGACACGGATTCCAATAAACGGTTATCAATCGAGAGACCAGACTCCGTCAATGCAACGATACGTTTTACCCGTCGGGTTTGCATCCCGGAGAACACTCGGCAAACGATTCTCGCGAACCGCATCGTAGCAAGTGAGTTTTCCAAATCGGAGCATGCTCGAAGGAATCCCTACGGCCGTAAATCCGGGATGACTCGTAGCCGGATACGGGCCACCATGATTCATCGCCGCTGAGACTGCCACCCCCGTAGGCATCTTGTCATTAAGAAGCCTACCGACTTTTTGCTGCAGTGCATCCGCAAGTCTTGCATAAACACTATCGTCAGCACCTTGGGTATCGCTGTAAATACAGCCCGTTAGGTTTCCTTCAAGGGATTCGATCACGTGAATAATCTCGTCGAGCGAATTGCACACCGTGATCAATACAGCGTTTCCAAAAGCTTCCGTTTGGAACACATGCGGATCGCTGAGGAACTGCTCGCCTGATATCTGCAGCACTGTATTGGCAACCGCACAGCGGGCACCAGGCAGTTTGCTACCACCAGTCAGGCACTTGGCTCCCGCTTGGTTCAAAATACCAACGCTTTTAACAAGCGATTTCTCGACCGAATCTGAGAGCAACGTACCCGCCGGTGCTGCAGTGTATTTGGAAACGACACCCTGGATGAATGCGTCGGCCTTGGATCCTTTGACCATCAGCAATAAGCCTGGATTGGTGCAAAACTGACCGGCACCCATGAGTCCACTTGTGACGTACTCATCGATGAGCTTCTCACACCGCTCTTCAAGAGCACCGGGTAAAAAGACGACCGGATTGACGCTCGATAGTTCAGCATAGAAGGGCTTACCGACCCGATCTGCCACAGCCTTGAGTTGCAAGCCTGCACCCCTTGCCCCTGTATAGCCGACGGCAGCCAGTCGCGGGTCGGCCACGAGCCGCTCACCATCTTCGTGCGATGTTCGGTAAAGCAATTGGACCAGTCCACTAGGCATCCCGGTAGCTTGCATGGCTTGAGCTACCAACTGACCAAACCGTTGGGTTGTCGCCGGATGGGACGAGTTGGCTTTGGCGATCACCGGATTGCCAGCCGCGATGGCTGCGGCGAAGTCTCCACCGGAAATGCCATTAAACGCGAATGGAAAATTGTTGGGGCCAAAGACCGCTACTGGACCGAGCGCCGTGTAACAGGATCGAATGTTGGCTTTGCGATCGATGATCGGCATTCGCCAAGATTCATTGCGGGCCGCCTCCGCAGCAAGTCTTAGCTGATTGACCGTCCTGGGCAATTCGACATCGGCCAGCCTTGGCGATTTGGGCAAGGCTGTTTCGCGATTTGCAATCTCGACCAACTCCTGCGAATCGGCTTGGATCCTCGATGCATAGTCTTCCAGAAAATCCGCGATCTTGGCCGGTGCAAGGTTTCGAGAGATTTGGAAAGCACGGTGGGCTGCTTCCAAAACTCGGTCACAGGTCTCCCAAGAACTTACTGGATAGACACGATCGATCGACTCGGAGGTGGATGGATCCTTGGAGCTAAATGTCTTCGCTGCGTTCTCGGTGACCCATTGGCCGTCGACTAGAATGGGCTCAGTGGTGTTGGTCGTTGTCATGATGTCGCTATCCTTGGACGATCGTGTTGGTCAGGGTTCCGATGCCGCTGATGGTGATATCGACGATATCTCCGCGCTTGAGTGTAAAATCGCTGTCGGGTACAACCCCGGTACCAGTGAGCAAAAACGCACCCTGGTGCATGTCGTTGTCTCTGAGGAGCCAACTGACGAGATCCTCGAATTGCCGAGCCATCTGCGCCACCGATGTGTTGCCTTCAAAGACGATCTGATCATCGCGATGGATCGCTAGCGAGATTGCGATGCTTTGTCGCTCTGGCATCTGGCTTGCAAGACTGATCCAGGGTCCAAGTCCGCAGCATTGGTTGTAGAGCTTGGCCTGAGGCAAATACAGAGGGTTATCCCCCTCAATATCGCGGCTGCTCATATCGTTCCCGATTGTATAGCCGACGATCTTGCCACTGCTTGCAATCACCAGTGCTAGCTCAGGTTCGGGCACGTTCCAATGCGCGTCTTCTCGAATACGCAGCATCCCCAGATGCCCACTGCAACGACCTGGAGTCGCCTTAAAAAATATCTCCGGTCGTGCAGCTGTATAAACGCGATCGTAGCAACTGGCAGCCGCTTCGCTTTCTTCCATTCTTGCCGTCTGGGAACGTTTATAGGTCACACCGGCAGCCCACACTTCTTGATCGTCGATCGGTGGTAACCAATTGACTTGATCGAGTGGAATACCCGGCCCATCTGCCGGAAGCGTTGTGGCTAATTCCTCCAAGTCTGGATGGGATAGCAACTGCGAGAGACTCGATAGTCCTGCAACTTTCAGATCCAAAGGAGTCGCGAGTGCTGAAGTGCCTTTGTCCAGATCCACGCGTGCAGCTTGGATCCCTTTTGCCGTCAATATTCTAGCCAATGCCATTGCGTTTTTTCCTCAGTGAATGCGTTCTTTCGGTTTGCATTATCGCCTTAAACAGGCAACGTGCCAAGCTCAGGGACGATTGCTTGCCGAAATGATTGAATCGTTCGAGGGACTCCACAAAAACACCTCTCCACCAGCGCAACCGATGGCGATGCTGAGCTCCTGCTGGCCATCGATTTGTGAGACGGACGCTTGCATGCTAAGTGGCAAGAGCCTTCGCGCGGGATCCTGTGGATCGGTCAATCGGATTCCAGGTTTCTCATCAAAGTAAAACTCGGTCTTCTTCTTTTTCTTCTTCTCTTCCTTTTTATCGTCGTCCTTTTTTTCTTTGTCCGGCTCCTCGGGCACTTCGATCTCTTCTCGCCGGACTCGAAAGTGTTTGATTCGATCCGTATCGATGACAAAGAAATCATCGTTGTAGGCGATCAGTTTATGCGTCTGCTGCGCGAAACCACCCCACTTGGTTCTGGCGTTGGGAGTCGTCGCGTTTGGGTAAAACCGAACCGTGCCGGCTTCGTCAAACACGACCACACCCTTTGATAAAGCAACGATCGAAGCGACCGTCCGCTCGTTATCGACGAAACTCGAAAGCATCGTTCCGTCTTGAGCTTGAAACGATTTGGCCATGCGATCTCGAGACGACGACAAAAGAGTCTTGCTATCGCGGGACCAATCGACGCTGGTGACTGCCGCCGCATGGGCCGGAGTCTTCCAACGCACACTGTTGCTATAGGTATCAACCACCACGATGGTTCCATCCGCATTGCCGATAGCAACAAGTTCTCCGCTGGGGCTTACGCAAATATCCAAAGGGGTATCGCGACTGATCCATGCAACACGCCTGGCTTTAGGATTCGTATCAGGCTTGAAATCTCGAAAGGGGATCGACTCGACATATCCGATTCGTCCAGGTTCGCCCGAGACGATCCACAAGCACGATTGCACCGGATCCCAGTGCAGATCGCTGATCGATCGGCCGGGTGTTGCGATGCGTCCAATCAACTCCATCTTATCGGACCATCGCCATAGGAGGACTTCGTGATACCCGCTGGTGAACAGAGTTTGATTCGTCGCATCCAGAGCGATCGATTGGACGGTGTGCGGACGAGGGTAAGAGGCCAGCTTCGGCTCGCTAGGTATGTACAGTGGTCTAAAGGATTCGATCGGGGCCTCCATGCTGCCATCGACCTTCGCACCGGTGACAATCCAACTTCGAATCTCTTCGATTTGATCTGGATCCAGAGCATCGGAATCCTTGGGCATTCGCAGCGCGGGGTCATTGGTGCTGATACGTTCCCATAGTTCGCCGAGTCCGTTTGGAAAGGCGACGATCTGACCTTCTGAGTCGACGCTCGCAGCGCCCAAGATCACGCGTTTGGATTCGCCTGGCGTAAGCATCATCGCTGGCGTTGACATTGAATACCCACCCTGAGCGTCCTGAGCATCGTGGCATCCGACACATCGATCGACCAAGATGTTTGCGATACGTCCAAGTCTTGGTTGGAGCGACTCGGGCGGTTGGACAAGGAGCGGGACCTCCCAAGTCCGTTCATCGGCGGTTTGCGCTATGAGCATCCGCTGTGGGCAGCAGAGGATCGTTACGAAGGCCATGAGACAAGAAACCTTGAGCTGTAAAAGTCCTTTCCTTCCCATAAGTTCTATTGTCCTTTCCTCGAATCACTCCAGCGAGTTGACGACCAAACCTGAGGCTAGTTTAGGATAGAAATAAGTGCTCTTGGCTGGCATACGCTCATTGCCGATCGATACGTTTTCAATTTGAGCGACGCTTGCAGGCATGACCATCGCAGCGAGCGAATATTCCTGTTGAAAACTACCTCGGCCAGTGAGTCCGTCGATGACTTCTTGGACTTGGTGCACATAGGTTGGTTTAGGCATGTTCTTTAGGCCGAGCGCGTCTTCGAGAACCAGCGTGTGCAGGACGGCGACACCAAGTTCTCGCCAATCCAAGGAATGTTCGGGAGCCAACTGAGCCATCCGGTCAATAGCCGCCTCTTTGGCACTGATCCTTGTCCACTCTTTCGACTCAGCCGAGTAGAGAGCGAGAATCAGTTGTTCGTCCAAGCGATCGAGTTCTGCCCAAACTGCACCGGCACTTTCGGGGCCTTTGGCAACCAGTTCGCAGTCAAAGTATTTACCTAGCTTTTCGTGCAACTGCTGGGTCGTGAATCTTGGGGTGCCATGGATGAGTCGATGTGTTGGAAGAACGACCAAGCCTGGGTCGCTCATGCTCACGAGTGCAGTGAGAACATAGTTGGCAGGGTGCTCGTTGGTCAGAGTTCCGGCTGCGGCGAGTTGGTCTCGATAGTTGCAAGCCGTTTCGTAGCGATGGTGTCCATCGGCGACGAACATCGGGAGGTTAGCGATCAGCGCTGAGACTTCTTGGATTAGACTAAGATCGCTGATAGGCCAGATCGTATGACGTACGCCTAGGTGATCGATGGCTTCGGTGCCCAGCACCCCCATGATTTTGGATTCGAGCAGCTCTTGAATCTCGTTGGTGGAGTCAGGGTAGAGGCCGAAGATTTGGGATAGATTCGCGTGGCAAGCGCGGAGCATTTGCAGTCGATCCTCTTTGGCTTGTGCGTGGGTGTGTTCGTGCGGGTAGATGTTGCCTTCACCGAAGCGTTCGAGGCGGACGTTGGCCATCAAACCGCGGCGGACTAGGTGTTGACCGAGCCACTCGAATTGCTGGTGATAGACGTAGATCGCTGGGTCGGGTTCGGGTTGTAAGATTTTCTCGCTAAGCCAACTGCGAAGGGTCCGGCCAGCACGTTCGTAGATTGCACCAGGGGAGTCGTTTGGATCGGTCTTGGGGTATTCCAAGCGAACGAAGTTGTAGGGGGACAGGTCGTAGAGTTGTTGCTGAAGCTTTGCATCGATCACATCGTAAGGTGGAGCGATGCACTCGGAGAGTGAGCCGACTTGAGCTAGGTTATAACGCAGGCCTCGGAAGGCTTGGATGACAGGCATATCGATAAGTTGCTTGGGAGAAATGGTACTGTTCGGGGCAACTGGTCATTATCGTCTCGATACTCGTTGGAGCAATCTCAAAAAGACCTATCCTAAAGACCCACTTTGGGGCAGACCCTGAGTTTTAGCGGCTGGAGAACGTAGATGATTTCTCTGAAATCATCTACGAGCGCTCGAGTGCGACCCAGTACAACTTAGCATTCCATCCTCCAAATTGCCAAGAATCCTGGGGCAGTTCATTTGGCCAACGGCCATAATCACCATAGCCAGGGGCATCGCCCCTGGGAGAATGTTCCGTTTGCATATCGCCGATACCAAAGGTCCTAGGGCGTTGTGTTGTTTCTATTGATCGAGAGTTAACAAAGCTTCGGCAAAAGCTTTGCCCATCTGAGCAAAGATCTTTGCGCTGCCAAAATAGTGGTAGCCCCCGTTGGAAGCACCTTCCAGGGCCTCACGATCTTTTGGCGAAAGTACTTCCTCCAAGTCCCGTTCTAGCTTTTCCTTGTCTGACTTCGTGATTCCTTCGATCCGAACATCGATAGCGGCATAATGTTCGGGGGAGTCAAGAGTGTATTGATCGTTGGCATAGACCGCTAAAACGTTCATCCCCTTCTTCAAATGCTTGATATGTTCTTGGCTCAGAACAATGGAACGGTAGTGTGGATCGTCCCTCCACCAGATGTAGGTATGGATCTTTTCGCCGTTTAAATAAACATGGAATCCTTGTCTTGCCAATACTGCGATGCGATAAGAGTCGTAGTTGAGATCCTCCACTTCAAAGCTTGTGCGCATAAGCAGGAACTCGCCCTCGGCCCATTTTGAAGGGAATTCATTCAACTTAATGCCACTGTGAGCCCAGAGTCCCTTTCCAATAGGGGCTGTTCCTTGCGTCCAGTTGCTATCATCAAAGTCAGGCTTATACCAACCTTCTATGCTGGCTGGCAAAGTGATATCACGGAAGCGTCTGTCGACGTAGGAGTCGAGTTTGTCCTTCTTTTCCGTCGCATCGAGCGTAAGGAAGCGCCAAATCCTGTGTTCTGGTAGAGGCTTACCAACGGGCTTCCAGTAATTCCCCCACTTCCATTGGTTGTGAATCGTTCCCTCTGAATTCAACGCGTGCGCTGTGTTGACGATGTTATCATACTTGCTCTTTTTCGGTTCAGCGTTGGCGATATCGTGATCCCAGAAAGGGGCGGTCTCAACAGCCACTACATTGCCTTTGAACTCTGTCATAGCGGACGGAGCTGCCATAGCCTTGCGGAATTCCTCGTTCTCGCTTTTGCCACCGACTCCCAGTACACCGATAACAAAGGGCAAGTTTGGTGCCGAGAGGTCGTGGCGAACATCGCGAATGAAGTGTGCCAATAGCCTCGAGTATTCGTCGTAATTCTTGTTAGGGTAAGTTTGCCCAT
Source organism: Pirellula sp. (assembly GCA_046086605.1). GTDB lineage: Bacteria > Planctomycetota > Planctomycetia > Pirellulales > Pirellulaceae > JBKCUI01. Next base: position 11,692 of record JBJSXX010000280.1, read on the forward strand.
CGACCAAATCGTTAAAGCCTTGGAGCCAGACGAAACCACCCAGTTCATAGCCAGCCTTAGGATCATACTGTGGGCAAACCCGCTTGGGGTCATCTAAGACTTTCTTTACGTGATCGATCATCATTCGATAGAAGACACCCGATGCGGCATCCTTCTGCTCTTGCCATTTTTTACGGTCTTCGAGTTTGGGTATTCCGTGAGCACCTTGTGGGTGCTTGTCCCATAATTCCTGAGTCTCCTTGGGTAGCTTGTATGGCCCGGCGCTTGGTGGTCGGAATTCAGTGTTGAGAGATCTGCCTCCCCATGCTGTCTTGATGATCAGGATCGGTTGGTTTAGCCGTTTCTCCATGTAGATACCGAACGTGAACTCAGGACCGATTTTGCCTCCATCTTTCGTGGGTTGATCACCGCGTGCGCCAAAGCCGGTGGTCAGTTTCCCGAGACCCTCGCCATTAGCACTTCCATCGTAAGGTCCCGTCAGATAGGACATCCAGACATGGTCACATACCCGTGGTGTTCCATCGGGATTGCGCATCTCTTGGAGTATCGGTGCGGTAAGTGGATCTTTACCGATGTAGTCAAATGTGCTGATGGCTGCATGTCCCTCCATATTGGACTGGCCGGCCAGAATAAAGACTCTAAGGGGCTTGCCCTGAGCCAAAGCCTTCGTCGGTGGCAAGCACAGAGCAAGGGCGAGCAATGTCAGGAATAGCAAAGGACGAATTGTTAGCCGCATGGTGGTCCTGATTGTTGTTGCCATGATAAAATTCCGCTCAGTCTTACCTTGGGTATTGCTTGGGTTTGGTGCCTGACTCACTTTCGACTCGTGGGTACAAGACACCTTTGACCGGTTCGCAGGGACTTTTTCTGGTTCGCGATACTTTGAAGACCCAATTATCCCCCCAATCGAATAGGTAGAACAAGCTTTCTCGCCGGGGCAGTGGGAAAAGGTCTTTGATTTTTTTGGTAAAGACCAAGCCGTTCTCATCGTCGAATAGGATGCGGTTTCGGCTTCTATCTGTCCTAGAAATATAGAAACAAAAAAGGTGATCTCTACCGAACTTGACTGCGTTTTGAATGGCATTGTGCAAGTCGTCGAGAGTCGCGGATTCATCGATTTCGATATTTGCGGACCATTCGTTTCGGTAGTAGGCTCCGTATAGGAGTGTTACTTTCAATGTAGTAATCACGGTTTCTCTTGTGTTGCGAATGTTAGATTTTAGATCCTGTGAATCCT
>JBJSXX010000281.1:0-6757 GCA_046086605.1 Pirellula sp.
ACTGACTTGCATCCAAGCCTGATCGAGAAATTTCCCAGCCCGACTCAGTTGCAACGAAAAGAAACTCTGAACCGCTTGCTCCATCGATGCTGTACTCTTGGCTCGCAACTCCTTGGGCGCTTGCTGCCATGCACGCTCGAACCGCTCCAAGCGACGGCCCAACTGATACCGCTCCGGGGCCGCTTGCCCAAAACACTCCCGGGCATGCGGAAAACAAACGAAAACCAACAAAAACAAGACTCTTTGGACAGTTAGTCTTCGAATCAACCGGGATTTGCCTGCCATGAACGAACCGATTCTTTTCAAGGATCAAAAGTGGATCTAACGAGAAATCTATCAGATTTTCCTTCCCAGTTGCACTCGATCCTGGATACACTAAATAGGTCACACACCAAACCCGGGCATTGTACCGGATCCGAAAAGGCCAAAGTCTACCCGCAACGCCGTCTGTTCGATGGCCGCCACAGGGGAGGTTGTGCATGAAGTCTCGCCGCTACTTGCTAATTGATCCACTCGAAGACCGCCGGTTGCTCGCCGGCCTGGATGTGCGTGTCTTTGACGACCCATTGTCGATCCGCGCTCCGGATGCTTCGAGCATCCCCGCTTCCCAGCGAGTGGTATATCTTGATCTGAATTCCGATGGCACTCACCAAGCCCCCGAGCCGATGAGCATCTCGGATATCGACGGCATCGCTCGATTCCGAAACATCGACCCTGGTTCCTACATCGTTCGACTACTGGGATCCTCGAAATCCCAGATCCAAACCACCAACACCGATCCAGCACCCGCAGGCACTTGGACTGGCAAACTCGGCGCGACCCAATCTCTACTCTGGCAATCCGATTCCATAGGTTGGTTTGTTACCGCCGATTCGCTCATCGAGTTCGATATCGATCGAGCAACCGTGCTAAGCGAAATTCCCCTCTCAGGTCGTATCCTATCGGCAACGATGGAGAGCCAAAACCAAGGCACAGCACTGGTCTTAACTCTTGACTCCCAAACGCAAATCATCGGCTTCGATTTGCAAACTCGCCAACTCCAACGCTTGAATGACTCGACCGATCTGGCCAATAACTTGATCGCCGGAGCAAGTCCCTATAAAGAGCTCATCGCTGTCGGTGGTACGACCTTCTTGCGAAGATCCTCAAGCAACGGCGATGAATTGCTGAGACTTCCAAACCAACAAACTTGGCAATCAAACCCACTAACCACGATCGTAGCTAGCGGCATCGCTCCACATGCAATGTTGCACTCGATAGGAAACCAACGTCTGGTCGTCAGTGAATCACTCATCGAAGGCTCACGATTGACGGTTTTCACCTACACAGATGATACCTTCGAGATTCTGGCCCAACGCGACTTCGAATCCTTCGTTCGCGTTTCGAGCACAAGTCCCGACTCGCAGTTCTTTGCTGTCGAAACCAATCGTGGAATTGAGATCCTCTCGACGGTGTCCGGACTACCAACACACTTGGTGCTCGAACAAGCCATTGGACCTACAGTCTTTGATCTTAGCCGTGGGATCTTTTGGTCGCTCTCGAAGCTCAATACCTCTCGGCTCATCGGCTGGACGATTGCCGAAGGCTCAAAGGTTTTCGATGTTCTCTTTTCAGAATCGGGTACCTCTGGCAATGCCACCAGAACTCAATTAAGCCTTGGCTTTAGAAACGACACCCTCATCGGCCTACGCGATGGGCAAATTTATCGACACTCCCTGAGCATCGCCCGCGGCAGCATCGCTTCGGTGATCGATCAAGTCATTCAGCAAGTCGCCATCGGTATCCGTAGTCGAGGCCCAAACAACGCGCCCGTCCTGCGGTCGCTACCTTCGATTCAAGCCACCGAGGATATGCCAGCAAGCATTCAAACCTCCGACTGGATCCAGGCCACCAGCGATACCGATCAAGACCCCGTGCACTATGTCATCGTTCGAGGTGGCCAACTCGGAACCGTCTCCTGGAGCACAAGTTCGGGTGGGGTATACACCCCCAAGCCCAATGCCAACGGCCAAGATCAAATCGTTGTTCAAGCTTACGATGGCCGAGGTTGGTCCACCCCTCAGACCGTCAGTATCCAAATCCAACCCGTCAACGATCCCCCCCAAGGCCTCCTGTACAGCGGTGTCCTTGCGATCCCTGAAAAGCAACCCGGCTATGTTCTAGGGAGCTTATCGATCATCGACCCAGATGCTAACGAGGTCTTCGATTATTCGGTCTCCGACGGACGCTTCGAAGTCGTCGGCAATACCCTCAAAGTTCGGGACACGGCAATGATCCTTTACCAAAGCCCCGGTTGGATCGATCTTGTTCTCTCTGCCCGATCCAGAACCAATGGCCAGACCATCGATCGAGCCGAACGAATCTTCGTCGTCCAAGATCCAACACCATTCCACAACGATATCAACCCATGGGATGTCGACGGTGATGGACGAATCACACCGCTGGATCCGTTGATCATTATCAACTACATCAACACCAATGGCTCAGGGCAAATCCCCCCCCCTGGAGAGGGCGAGGAACATAACGACATGGATGTCGATGGAGACGGTCAAGTCTCCCCGCTGGATATCTTGCTGGTCATCAATGCGCTCAATCAAAACACCGGCGATGCGGAAGGAGAGCAATCTCAAATCGGTTCCAATGGCACCCCCGCTCCGATCGATCTGCTGGATCCCCTAGGACGGAGAAAGTCCAGGCGTTGAAAATCTTCAAGGTAAGCACGGGCTGACTTAGGCAAGTCCATAGGAAACAAATATTCCCGAATGACCCAAAAATTCGACATTTCCTCCAACGGGTCCATCTGCGGTTTGCTAAACTAACAGAGTCGAAATCTTAGCCAACCAACCCGGAAGGCTTCGTTTTGATCCTTTTCACCTTGTCAGCACCTTATCAATTGAATCTTCGGATCGTCCGCAAGGTGATCTGAGTTGCCGAAATGTCGTTACGCGTCTGTTGCATAGACGATAGTCCTTTGTGTCTACATGGCCTGAGACAATCTCTGACCGGTGTAGGCTACGAGATCGTCGCTGAAATCAGCCATTTGGAAGACCTTGAAAAATGTCTTACGCTAAATCCCTGCGATGTGATCATCTCTGAGATTCGCTTAGCTGGATTAGATCTTTTCGAGACCTGCGGTGATACGCTCGAAAAGCATCCCAAATCCAAACTGATTGCTTACAGCTATGATGAGAACCCCACCCACATTGCTCGTGCAAGCGCTATAGATGCTTGGGATTACATTCCCAAGCGTTATTCTGTACAGCGATTAATCCAGTCCTGTGAAGCAATCCAAAGTGGGGAAAGGCATACGGATTCCTTGATCACCACAGCCAAGAAATTTCTGTCGCAGCATCACAAACCCACCGACTCGATTCCTATTCCGTTGACCAAACGGGAATATCAAGTGTTGATCCATCTATCGCTAGGGCTAAGCAATCGCGAAATCAGCAAGTCGCTGAGCATCAGCTTGGAAACGGCCAAGGAGCACGTTCAGAATATCCTTCGCAAACTCAAAATCAACGACCGTACCGCTGCAGCTATCTGGTCGCTCAAACATGGAGTGCCCACCCTGAGTTTCGACACTCTAATTCCAATTCAGACTCAGACTTAAACTCATAGCTGACTACGTTAGATGATTGATCATGCGGTAGGTCAGATTGATCCTCTTGCCCACGGGTCGTTTGGTTTTGGGAACCTCATGCTGCCAGTGCTGTTGCATATTGCCTGCCATAATCAGTAACGATCCGTTACCTAAGACGAAGTCTTGCGTCCGGCGACTTGCATTGTGCCTGATCCTGAATTTACGCGGTGCTCCAAGCGAAACCGAGCCGATTATATTTCCCATCTCTGGCTCGTCGTCGGAGTGCCAGCCCATGCTGTCCTGACCATTTCGATAGAGGTTGAGCAAGCAAAAATTGTAGGAAGCTTGCTCGCCTTCGATACAAACGGATTCAATTTGAGTCTTGATCAAAAGCAATGTCGGTGTCCAAGCCGTCGCATAGTTCACGACACCAGAGTACTTATAAGTCACCCCTGGATCACCGCAGGAGGCGATCAACCGGGGTTGCATGTGACCAAAGATCCCAGGCTTTTGCTCCCAGGAACACTCCGACTCAATCGCCTCGAAATAGTCTTGGGCAAGTTTCGATTCGAAAAATCTCTCTTCAAACAGAATCAACCCACTACCTTCGAGTTCAATTCGTTGCATGGCTTACTCATCAACGGGCTTTTCAAGTTCAGCTCGTCCAAGACTTCGCGCAGGCATACAAACCGTCACCTGAATATCCTTTGGAAACTGTACTGCATTTGCCAGCCAATTCACAAAATGCTGGGTGTGATCGTCGGTGCATAAATCTTCGTCCTGGATCAAAACCGCAAGAACAGGCGGGTCAGAGTCCATCATGCATTCGACTTTGCCAATAGGCCAATAAGCCTCATCGCTTGGCGTTTGGCCTGATTGTTCGGCCTGCTCAAAGACGCTCGTGTCAACACCTTCTATCTGGAGTTCGTAGCTTTCGTAATCGACCGTCGAGCGAGAGATGCGATTGTGCCTCATCTGCGGTTGAGTGATTTCCTTGGGGTCGAAGCGACTGAAAACTTCGACGTCTAATAGCTGAACACTCAGGTTAGCGTCAAGGATCCCGGCGATATTTAATACCGTCGGCTCCCAAGGCAAATTGTCGAGCACATCGGCCTGATCGAGGAACACCAGGGTTCCGGAGTAGGATTGCTCTGTGACTTGATGGGCAAAGAAAAAGGCGAAAGGCTCAGTCTGCCCCTCGTAAATCAGTATCGCCTGAAGCCCCGTAGCAGACTGGTTTTTAATCACCAACTCGTAATCTTCGCCATCCATGTATTTACTCACTAAAGGGGTTCCAGGTAACTAATCCCAAACCAACTAGAATTTGCGATTGAAGGAGACCTGGATTTCAGAATCAAAAACGCGATCTGGGGACTCACGCAGAGGCACGACAGCCCCGACGCGAAGTGCCGAAAGAGGTCCTAGCTGAGCTTGAATCCCCGATGTTAGATTCAACAGATCCTGCCGATTCGCAGAATTAGCTAGATCGCCAACCAAGAATGAGTTGTTTCCAAGTCCGATCCTGTCGGTGTCCTGAATCGTTGTCGTATAGTGGAGTTCAAAAATCCCAGCTAAACCCGTAAATACCGGTCGCTGCGAGTCTTGCCAAATCCATCGACCCACACCGATATCGGTTTGCAAGAGATTCTGTTCATTGAAAACCCCCACAACACCATTTTGAGTGACGACATCATTGCCCGATGCTGCAAAGTTCATTTGACCAAAGGATTGTACGAACCACTTTTCGGAGAGATTCATCGTGCCCGCGACGAAAGGTATCAAACGCACACCTTGATTTCGCACGGTGAGGAACTCACTTGAAAATGGAGCCAAAGTTCGTGTGTGCAAGTCGCTACCGGTAGGAAGTCCAATTCCAAGTCCCGTCGAAAACGCGACGTCTTGATCGCCGTAGACGAGCCCTTTGAGGAACATCGTTAAGTTACCAACATTCCCTAGCTCCGATTCCGAAATCGAATTGCTCAGGTTAAACCCACTGAGCAAAGGCATGCGAACATCGATCGACATGTTGCCATCGAGAAAGGTCTTTTCCAAACCAGCAACATAGCGATGCAGATCAATCGACTGAATCGACGCGGGACCAAACCCACTGGACGATGAAATCGCGTTAAAGAACCCGTTATAGACAAAGTAAACGCGATCGACAGGTACCGCCGAATTGTTCTCGGCGATGTTGTAACTGCCTCCCCCCCCAAGTGGTGCTTGGTATGCCTCTCTGGGGAAGTCGGCGCTGCCCTGCCCTCCTTGAGTCCTAAAACTTATCAAAGGCGGTAGAGTGTCTCCGAACATATTAGGAGCGCGTGCTACGCGAGACGAAGCGCTCCGAGTGGAACTTCCCAAGAGATTTCGTGAGGATATCGCAGAGCCAGACCGTCCAGAGGAAGCAGGGGTTCGGATTAGAGGGTTATTGGTTCCGGGATTGACACTACTCGTAGGTGGCGATGATTCTTGTGGCGTTGGACGCAATGACAATGGCCCCTGCGCATTTACATCGACCGCGAAAACAGTTTCAAAAGCGAAGATACAACTCAGTCCCAGTGCAAGTCTTCCGCGATTCTCAAACATGGCGTTGTACCCCTTTGAAATCTCCAAATTCCCATCGAGTCAAGCAAGTTCTCTGAGCGATTCAACACTCCTAGATAGCTAGCATTTAATCGATCAAAGCAGTCCTACAGTGGGCAATTCCACTAGGTTAATTCGGGTGAAAGCAAGGAGGCGTATCATCATTTTTCGGATATTCGTACACGGAAGCCAACCAAGACGCGACAGGGGAACCCTTATTAAAAAACAGAACAACAACAAACAACGCCGAACAAACAACGCCGGGTCTGTCCCTACGCAATAACGCAACGGGGACAGACCCGGCATATGAACACCACGGGGACAGACCCTGCGCATGCAAGCCATATTTTGCTAGCGATTCTCTCGCTGGGCCACCGCGCAGAACTCGATCGCAAAATCGAAAAATTTCTTTGACCAAATCCAACACATATTTTCACTTTTGTGCACAATCAGAAACATCGGTCGATAGGCAGGGCTTGCCAACGTTTGCGGATGGACACCGCGGATTGCTTTACCGTGTTTGTTTGTCAGTTAGGAGGGCTATTGCTATGTCACGTAAAACCCGAGGTAGTTTGATTAAACCCAACGAAATCACGA
>JBJSXX010000282.1:0-3399 GCA_046086605.1 Pirellula sp.
CGAACGCCACCAACCCCAATGAGAAGCTCCTGGCGAATACGAGTCCTTTCGTCTCCACCATACAAACGACTAGTCAACTCTCGATCTTCCGGTCGGTTCCCCTCGAAATTACTGTCGAGCAAGTACAAAGTAACGCGTCCAACAGCCACTTTCCACACTTTGGCCAACAACTCCCCCGAACGTGTCTCGAGCCTGACGACAAAAGGAGTCCCGGACTGTGTACGGGCAGGCACCAAGGGAAGATTCTCGACGTTGTGCTCGATGTAAACCTCGGACTGGTATCCATCCGCAGAAAGCCGCTGCTTGAAATATCCGTGGTTGTAAAACAGTCCAATCCCTACAAGCGGAATACCAAGTCCGCTAGCGCTTTTGATGTGATCCCCCGATAGAACTCCCAAACCACCGGAGTAGATCGGCAAGGATTCATGCAATCCAAATTCGGCAGAGAAATAGGCAACGGGCTTGCTGCCTAAAACTCCGGCGTGCGTATGAGCCCAAGTGTTCGTGCTCGATAGGTATTCGTTCAATCGGCGATAGGCATAGTTGATGCGGCTATGCAAGACGCGCTCACTGGCGCGATAGGCGAGGGTCTCGGGTGTAAACTCCCGAAGAAGCGCGATTGGGTTGTGATCGAGTTCCCTCCACCGAACCGGATCGATATCCCTGAAAAGATGTATCACTTCTGGATGCCAACTCCACCACAGATTGGTGGCGATCGCCATGCATTTTTGATAAACAAGCTCTGGCCCGTCCAAAACCGGTACCCCTGATGCCATCAGCTCGTCGTGACCATGCCCAAGAATATTCACTCTGGCTCCTGCTCTATGGCCTACACCTAGGCCAACAAAAACAAACCCAACAAATCCAATCTCGTTGAAAACAGTCCTCGCATGTACAATCCTTACAGCGAATTGGACGATTCCAAGTCGGCTATTATGATCGATCCACCAAAAAAGTCTTCCACAAATTCCGACTCCAGTTCCGTGCGACTATTTGACCAATTAATTTCTCGAAGCCCAGGACTCGCTCCCGTCGTCGCACAAGTGTGCCAAGCAAATGCCCAATTGCCAGAACGACTTTCGAAGCTCCGGCCACTGGTCGCTTACGAGCAATCCGTCTTATGCAAACCCGCACAGCATCTATCCTTCTATTGTTCAGTCGCCTACCGATCGCTTACCGATGCGTTCATCCTTACACAACGGCAAGCGGCGATGCGACGCATCGAAACCTCCCCTAATCCAGTCTCCCAATCGCTGCTATCTAAGCATTCAAGTGGAGATCGGTGGATCTCTGTCGGCATTAGCCATCTTACGACCAGCCGTCAGCACATCAGCCAGCCGGTCGTTACTGCAAAGGCTCAGGGAGCTGGTTGGTCGATCAGCGGTACGGTCCCTTGGGTCACGGCTGCGGCGGAATGTGAGGCGCTGGTCATCGCTGCTTGCGATTGGGAAAACCATTCCCATGAGTACTTGTTCTACCTGCCTATGGGGTCGCAGTTGATAAAGTGCCAGCCACGAATGGAACTTATGGCTCTCACGCCAAGCGAGACTTGTGAGGTTCGTCTCGATGGTATCGAGTTAACGTCGAACCAGCTGCTGCATGGGCCTTGTGAAAATGTGTTGAGCGTTTCTCAAAGCGGTGGTGCTGGGGGGCTTCAAACGACCGCCCTTGCGCTGGGACTCTCGGCTTGTGTGATCGACCGAATCGATGAGAAGAGCCGCAGCATCGAATCGCTTGCTGTTTTCAACCAGCATTTCTCAAAACGATGGGAGCAGATTTTCGACCAAATGATCTTGGCCTCGGAAACTCTAGACAAGTCGGTGAACACGGCGAAACTTCGAAAAGAGGCAAACGATCTTACGTTGCGAGTCGCCCAAGCTTTCGTTGGCATTGAAAAAGGGACCGGCTACTTGGCCGATTCTGACGCATCTCGATGGGTTCGCGAAGCGATGTTCTTTTTGGTCTGGAGTTGTCCTCAAGCGATCGCCAACGAGCATCTATGCGACTTGAGCCATTTCGATTCAAACCTTATCCCATAAGTCCTCGATCGCATCCTTTTTTATTGCTAGGCTTGTTGAAGAATGAAAGCAGAAATCATTTCCGTCGGCGATGAGCTCACAAGCGGACAGCGTTTGGACACCAATAGTCAGCTTATCAGCAGACGGCTGGGAGATCTCGGAATTAGCGTCCGCCACCACACGACCGTAGGTGACGAGATGGCTGATAACATCGCCGCGTTTCGAATCGCTGCAGAGCGTTCAGACATTGTGATCATTTCTGGCGGACTCGGGCCCACCGCCGATGACTTGACCCGTGAAGCGATGTCCGAAGCGTTCGGTTATGCTTTGGAGTTTCGTCCTGAGGCGATGGAGCATATCGAGAATCTATTCAAAAGTCGAAACCGTCCGATGCCGGAGCGGAACCGAGTGCAAGCGATGTTTCCTACAACATCGAGGATTATACCCAACCCCCATGGCACGGCTCCTGGGATCGATTTGTCAGTAGCTGTTGGGAACTCTGGCACCGAACATCGATGCAGGCTCTTTGCTCTGCCTGGAGTTCCTGCCGAGATGGTTCAAATGCTCAGTCAAACCGTCGAGCAACGGTTAGTCGATGAGCTCGGTATGGGAAATTCGCGTTGGTTCTATCACTCGATAAAACTCTTTGGGCTCGGTGAGAGCGACGTGGAGAAAGTGATCCCCGACTTGATTGCTAGAGATCGAGTTCCTCGCGTGGGTATCACGGTTTCCAAGGCAACGATCACGTTGCGTATTGCAGCACAGGCGGCATCCGAATCAGAGTTTCGCACGGCAATCCAAGAAACCGTCGAGCAAATACGCAATGCGTTTGGCGATGTGATTTTTGGCGAGGGTGAAACGGAGCTCAATGATGTGGTTCAAGATCTTTTGGCCAAGCAGAAGCGTACGCTGAGCGTTATTGAGGTGGGCGCCGGAACTTGGATCGGCCAAATGCTCAGCGAGGGTTTTGAACCCAGCGAAGATAGCGGACTGAGGCACCTGAGTTGGTTACCCCATCGGCAGGACAGGGACGATCCCCAGTGGCTAGCGACGCTTGCGTTAAACTCCAAGGATACCCATAAGACCGATTACGCGATGGCTGTAGGTGTCTATCCGGCGATGAGCGAATTTACCGATGAATCATCATTGCCAACGACCCTGCTTGAGGTTGCGATCGTGGGACCCAAAGGAGGTGTTATCGAGAAGTCGCACCGCGTCAGTGGGCATCCCGAGTTGTTCTATCAACGATTGGCCAAGACGGCACTTGATTTACTAAGAAGGGAGTTGCGCGGTGAGTGACCAAACGGGGGGATTGGATTGGTTTCTTGTTTCCAAGACCAGCGAGATACCCAAGAACGAGGGGCGTGCATTTCCGGTTGGG
>JBJSXX010000283.1:0-4226 GCA_046086605.1 Pirellula sp.
ATCCCAGCCAAAGCCGTTGAAAAGCCTCTTCTGGATCCCCTGAGAGCCGATCATCTCATGCTGAAACAGTCCCAATCCCTTGCCTTGGAACAGCTTTGCATCGACAGGCTTCTCACCTTCGGGCTCGAAGGGCAAAGACAATTGAGTGAATGGTTTTGGAGGTAACTGCTTATCTTCGAGGTCATTTTGCATCGTATCGATGTCACGACCAACCCCGAATTTATCCCAAGCTTGATACGCCATCGCTTGGGTGTTGCGGTCTCTAGCATCGGCACCGAATCGATAATGGCATGATGCGCAAGCAGTTCCAAGAATCTTGCCATCGGATGACTTGCGTCCGTAATCACTGCCAAGTTGCATGTCCCAGAACAGGGCTTTTCCAAGCGCCACAGCCTCGTCGACATCGGTCACAAACTCCGCGAGATCAGGCCTCCGTAAAGCATATCGTTTGCCTTCATCCGTATAGATTCGCTTGATGTACGGACTATCCAAGTATCGAGGATCCCACTCTTGAAGCGCGTCTTCAATCCGCTTCATCAACAGTGGGTTTTCATGCCCAACCAAATGAGCGGACTCTTCGACTTCTCGTGCAGCCAAAGGGCCTGACTTTGCACCCGACTGCGCGGGGAGATTGTACTGACCACACACATTCGAGCCTTGGATGCCGACAAGATAGGCCAAGCATCCGAAGAACCAAAGGACTCTTCTTGATTCAAAAAAAGGGTTGATATTACTCATGATCGGTTTCTAGCTCGGTTTGCTTGGGTTGGTATGCCGAATCGCTCCTCGTTGGTTGTTCCTAAAACCCGCCTGAGCGACTCAAAAATCAAACCATCGCGGATTTGTGTTGGGGATGTTGACCAGCGATCGTGTTGGTCGTTTCCAAACAATAGAAAGGATGCGTGACGCGTTATGTCCTGGTCAACTTTTGAATCCAGATCGTAAAAACCGAGACTTCGGCGCAGTTCTTCGGTATCACTGATGCTGGCATTTAAGAAATACCAATCGCAGGTTTTACCATCCGCCTTCTTTCCCGCACCATAGTTGTCGGCATAGTCGAGCAACGCTCGCGTGTCATCGACGGCAGGGTCGATCGACAAGGACAAAATGGTTACTTGCTTTGCGAAGAGCTTGCTCAGCGGTTGCCTTAGCCTTTGAAGGGTCTCGCTGGTGCCTGGACAACTACCTCGACAGACCGTGAACATCGTATTGATGATAACAGCCTTGCCACGAACCAAATCCTCTCGGAAGTGATAAGTACTGCCGAACTGATCGGTTACCTGCAGGTTCGCGAACAGATCCGACCGTTTCGGACGTCTGTACGTAGCCTTTGATATAAAACTTGGCATGGATAATCTCGGATTAAAAACTTCGTAATCGGTTCATTGTTAGTCTGAAGGATCAAGCGTTAGGGCTTGTCGGTTTTACTCGGTCGGCGTGCGGGAATCAGCGGTGCCCTGGCTTTATCGACATCGGTTCCAGGCACCGGTTTCTCTTCCCATCGATAACTTGGGAAACCATCGATAGCTTCCCAAGGCATTTCGCCAATTGCACTCGGGTTGGTAAGCAGATCCGTTACATCTTGTCCGTGCGTACGAGCGGTTGGATAGACGTTTGGATCATGGCGATTAAGCTCATCGACTCGTCCACTCATCGTGGGCTCGAAATTGACCATCATCCGCATGTCTTCGTGTTCGACATTGTGGCAATGGAATACCAAAGGCCCACTCCAAGTTCTAAACCGCATGCGGATCCTAGCAACTGTGTTGGGCCCCAAGGCTTGTGTGTCGTGATTGCCGACGACATCTCCAGCCCACTGCAATCGCAGTCGGCCAAGCCCTTCGAGAACAGAACGCGCAGCGACTGGCAACAAGAGCAACTGCGGATTGAGTTTGTCTAAGATAATCGAATACAGGGCTGCACCCGAACTAGGGCGATCTAGCAGGATCGCAAACTTAGGATCCCTTGCCAATTCGGAACCAAAGAACCGTTCGATTGACCATCGGCCAATTCGCAATTGCACATCCGCTGGAAATGAATCGAACCACTTGACCATCCCAGAATGGAATTTCGAAGACCAGTCTTGATCGAGAAACTTTCGCTGGGCCTCAGTCATCGCAATCCCTGAACCATCTAGCCACGTTCGGAAATCAACCTTGTTTGCGATCAATACCGATAAGTTGCGGGTACCGATGAGAGTATCTCGCAGATCAATGAGTGCAGGGTTAGGATTCATTGCGATCAGTGGATCGAAACCAAAACGTCCGACCAACTGAGCCCAATCCGGCAGCCCGACCATCTGTGCTTGCCCTTGAGCCCCGAGTATTCCATCGGCTCCAACAAGCCCGTCGGCTTCAAAGTCCTTCTCATATCCGATGAGTTGATGGCCTTCTAGATGGATATGAATCGGATGCCACCAACCCCCACCTCCGTTTCGCAATATCCATTCTTCGGCATAGCTTAACGAAGGCTTGATCTTTGGTTCGTCGGCCGGTTGTCCCGAGGGTACCTCGAAGTTCTGACCCTTGACGCCTATGATCGTGCTGGCATTGCTAATCGTGGGATCATAGAAGCGACTATTGATCATCCATGCCCCCTTGCCTCGCTCGAATACAAACTCGCGAACGGCCATCACCTCATCGTCAGCGATCGCATGCCTCGGTCGAAGTATGGTCGTTTCATTGATGGTTGCATCGGGACCTTCTCCGACATCTGGAGTGATGACGAACTTGACCAACGCGATGGGCTGATCCAATTCCCTTAATCGAGCGACGGGCCCATCGCCGAGAATCGCCGGTGGAACAACGCCCGCAGCGACCATTTGCTGCACGACCGGATTGGCGGCATCGAGTTCAAATGGCAAAGGAAATACATTCGGATCCCCGGCATCCTCAGCCAGCTTGCCCTTGGGTCCACGTCCGTCGAATTGAGGCATGGTGTTTACCATATAGACCACTGCGTTTCCATCGGCATTGAGCCGACCGGCTCGCTTGGCGGCTTCGAACCAAGCCTTGAAATCGACAATAAGGTCGGCACGATTAGCCATGTTGAGCAAAAGCGATTTGCGCTTTTGTGGCGTGGGCCAAAGCCAACTGTCTTTACCAATTCGCAAGAAGTCCAGCGAGTTCTGTTCGAGAACCTGCTCGGAGATTCTCGCCGGTTCGCTCGTTCCATCAGGACGACCCGTGGGATGCAGCCCTAAAGTGTCGGCATCCAAGAATCGCAATCGATAAATTCTCGCATTGGATCCATCGAGCAGTCTAAGTCGATACTTCCGACTCTTTACTTCGATGACTGGCCAAGGAACCCCGTTGATCAGTTGGGTGTTTCCGATGTAACCGTTATGTCCATCGCTATCGTAGATGATCTGCCCGGTTTGTGGATCGATCACCCGATCTTGCAATACCAAAGGTAGATCATACGGATTGAAGTACGGTGTTTCAGCCTCGCGATAAAACCGATTGAGATCAATGGCCGGATTCTCTTCTGGATCGGGCTGCTTTGACTCGGCCAAAGTGTGCCGTCTAGACCAATAGCTCCCTGGGTTTTTAGCTTTCCATGCCAACCAAGCAGCATCTAGCTTGGTTTTCTCTTTCTCAATGTCCGGATCCAACGCAGAAATCGCACCAAGTCCCGGCAAAACCCCTTCGCGTAGTAGCTTCAACTCGACTTCGTCAAACCAAAGAGCAAAGCCCGAAAGTCCTCGCATTACGTTGAAGGCCGTCGCATCGAGTCCGTGGTCATGGTACCAAGTCGTCGATTGCCCTTCACCAAAATCAATCTCAGACAATCCTGCCTTGTTGATCCTCAAGGGCAAGATATTCGGATAAAGATAGTCGCGAGCCTCTCCCTGCAAAACATAGAAACTGGGGAAACCATCTGCGTGGGTCGGGTTATGGCCTCCGTGATGGTGGATCGATACCTCTGTTTGCAGTTTGTTTTGGAAGCGAACGACTGCAGGCATGCCATGCCGGAAACGGAACAATGGCCCAGGTACGGTACCCTGATAGGTGTAAAACAACGCTGGCGGAAAGATCGGAGCTACTCTTTTGAGGACCTCAAACATCTCGATCTTATAGCATCGAACCAAGCAGTCTTTCGCGTCGGCGGGTTCGGGACTCTCTGGCCCAAGGCCGAACTTACCCCAATTGCCAAGATCCTTAACTCCGTATTCGTCCGTCGTCTCTGGACGCACCCGCTGGCGCATGGCCTCCCAAGCCGAAGCC
>JBJSXX010000284.1:0-9709 GCA_046086605.1 Pirellula sp.
CACCGCGCAGGAGCACAATGCTTCTGCGAAACATGAATGCGCTTCATATTCTCAATCTTTCGGAAGTAATCTTAGTTGCATCGATAAAAGCACCGTTACTCTTATCAGATTCCGCCAAACTACCCCCCCCAAATTGCAACTAGAAAAACCGCAAAATTGTCAATTTCGTTAAAATCGGCCTGCCGGTTCGATGCAAATCGGAATCCCAAAGCCCCGTGCTTTCTGCTCGTGTACCAGTCGATCGCTAACGCAGGGTCTGCCCCTCGTTATTAAGGACAGACCCCACGCAAACAATCAACTCTTGGCACCAGAGTGTGGCCCGAATTGATCGGGGACTCGAACTCCTCCGGTTGGGCCCCAGACGCACGAACCTGGCGGGATTGGTTAAATTCCTTGCCGTTGGCTGCGGGTTAAACGAGGGTTCGCCTTAGGCGAACAGCAATAGTACGTGTAAAAGACCGTGCTACACATCTATGGATGCAGTATTCGTAATCAAGGCAATGGTGTTGGTGCCTGAACAGAACCATTGGAAGAGTTCATGCTGCGTTCGCGATGGAGGCTTGCAAGCACTTGATCACCGATGGCTTCATAGGCCCGGGCGAGTTTCGCGTGGATCTTTATGCGACTCTGAGCCGGGGATTGAGCTAGCGCCAACTCGAGTTCGGCTATGGCGGATCGCCAATCCTTTAGCTCGATAAAAATTGTTCCAAGCGTATCGTGAAAGGTTGCCATTTGCGGATCGGTCGCAATAGCCCTTTGGGCATACAATTTCGCTTTTTCAAGGTCTTTTGGCTCTTGTGTGGCCAGCAGCCAAGCCAAGTTGTTCAGTGAGTATCCGTGATTAGGAAATGCATCGATATTCGCCTGAAGCTTTTCAATCGATTGGGCGACGTTGCCCTGTTGCAGCAAAATCGCGCTTTGGGCAAATCCTAAAGAAGCATTAGGCCCGCGCTCCTGCAGTGATTCTATTAGAAACTGCTCGACTAAAACCTTATCCTCTGCTGTCGTCGCTTGTTGGTACAGTTCAAGACTTGATTGGTAGATTCGCGAAGGATCCTCGGACTTTGAGACGATCTCCTTGGCAATGCGTAGCTTCTGCGTGAGCTTCGGAGCCTGTTTTAACGACTGCTCAAGACCGATAATCTCGATTTGGGATCTGGCTTTGAGGAACTCTTGATTCTGCGGCATCAAATCCAAACCCGACTTGAGCGTCTCTGCAGCTTGTTGATACTCTCCCGAACGAGCTTGAGCCATGGCCAGTTGAAGTCGATCTACCGTCGAAAGGGGATCCTTGCCTAGCCGCAATCGGTAACTGCCGATCGCGCTTGCTAATGACCGTCTTGCCAACTCCGGTTTCCCATCGAGCACGTACAAATCGGCGATCGAGAACCAATGCTTTGGTTCGGATTTCGCAGCCATTTCCAGAGCTTGGATCGATTGATCGATTTGGCCGGTAAGTCGAAAGTAATTGGCCCAAGCCATCGATAGAGCTTCGGTTGTCGGGTCTCCTGCTTGCTTGAGGTGCCATTGGAGAGTCGGCAAGTAACGATCACTTGCTCCCTGACTTAGGAGATTCGAGTAAGCGATCGCGCGCTGAGCGTGGGCGGGCGCGAAGCCTGGGGTATCATTCGGTGCTAATTTCTCGATGATGCTGTTGGCTTGAAAGAGATCCTTTTGGGAGGCGATGAAGGTGCAATAGTTCAATGACGCATCGGGCAGACTACGGACCCCGTTCTGAAAAACCCTCAAAGCGATACGATCTGCTTGTATTCGATCGGTTTGCGAAGTTGCGATCGAAAGTTTCTCTGCATATTGGTTTGCGATTCGCGTCTGGCTGGTTGCTCCCCAAGCCATCAATCCCAAAGAAGAAAGGAATCCGAGCAGTGCAGGAAGGCTGGTAATGAGAGCGCGTCGTCGCTTGCTTTTTTTCTCCGCCAGCTCTGGAGTCATTTGTGATGATTTGCTGCCGAACAACAGACCAAGCAATTCGCCAGCGGCCCGCAGTGGTGCGAAGGCGATCCCTTTTAAGATCGTGAAGATTCTCCCTATGCCGCTCCTTGCCATCGGATTACCTCTTAGTTGGAAAGACCCGTCGCTCGTTCCAAGCTATCTCTCAAAGACTCCACGCCGATCGCATCGATCAGTTCATTCCATTTTTTCTTGCATTCTTCTAATCGGGTTTCGGCAATTCCCGGATTTTCAAGAATGTCCAAGAGGGCATCGGCGAGCGAATCGACAAAGAGATCGGACTGCAGGAAACGAGGGGTTATATCGAGTGTGGAGTTGGAAGCCTCCAAACGCTGTAACGTTTGATACTCTCGATAGTCTTCGCGGATGCGATTCGCATCGTTATCGATGTCCAAGACTTCGATGCGCGGCGTTTTACTTTGCATGGCCGAGCGATTCGCCTCTCGATTCAGCCAGAACATGAACTCCGATGCCATCGAGGACTGACGGGTTTTTCGACCTATGGAAACGACAATTCCGTCACCACCATTGAATAGCATCGGAATCAATTTCAGGGGCTTCGCATCGGCACTGGTCGTGGCCCTTTGGAAACCATCGCTTCGAGGCCATCCGATCCCAAAGACCGCGTTCCCCTCGGCGACCTTCTCCCACGCTTCAACCGGAGTGCACAAGATCGTCGTCGGTTCGATCAATGCCAATCGTTGCAGGTACCGCGCGCTGCGCGCAAATTCTGGCAGTGCAAGTCGAGGCGTGACTTTGTAGGGATCGACCAATCCACGATATCTCGACTCACTAGTATTAAGGATCCATAGGAAACGATTAACGAGAGCGCGTTTATCGATCGACATGCGATCCTTAAGCGTCTTGTCCAAGGTGGCTTTTCGATCGTCCAAGCTCGGTAGGAGAGATTTCTCGGCCTCGGCCAAAAATTCGTCGAAGGCTTTTGTGGAGATGCCTGAATTGTTTTGATTGCTACTGATAGCTTGTTGCAGCTGACTCAACGGTTCCACATCGAGACCGCGGGTTGCTGCGACCCAACATGGAGCTCCCAATGGGAGTGCCATCCACTTGCCGTTGTATCTGGCGATCGATCGCCAGCGACTTGACCAGTTTTCGATCCCCGTTTCGAGAGTCTCGGTCTGCTCTTGATTTGATTTGCCGAGTTTACTTCCACCCCCTAATCTTTGGAGCAATGGGGTTGGTACTGGGGCGATCCAGTCGGTTTCAGCGATCGTACCGAGAAAATTGGCCGGATAGAGAATCACGTCGAGAGATGGAATTTCGGCGTTGTTTATTTTCCCTCTTTCGAGCTTGATTAGCTCGATCTGCTGCTCTGAGAATTCCTGCCATCGGGTCTGAATACTCTCGGTCAGCTCGTCGCAATCGAAGAGGCCGATTTTCAACGGGGGCAGATCAACCCTTCCGACCTTCTTGGCAGCATCTCCAGAGCGATTTTTTTGGGAGCTTTGCGATGGGCAGCCGATTGCGCAAAGAAAAACAATGCCGGCCAGAAGCGTTAAGAGACTCAGGCTGGATCGATCTTTGCGACCAGTGGTTGGCGGAGTCGATCCTGGGTTGTCGTGGATGATTTTTTTGGATTCCATCTGAACCGTCTCCTAGGTTTCTGCAAATCAGTTACGATAGAAATCTTGGCCTAACCGGCAGATTTTTCCTAGACCATTCTTGTCAAACAACCACCGCATTATGGCTTATTATCTCGGGATCGATATCGGCACTTCGGGCACCAAAAGTCTCTTAATCGACCACTTGGGCAAGGTTATCGCGGAATCGACCGCAAATTACTCGCTTGCGACCCCTAAGCCCCTGTGGACTGAGCAGAATCCGGAGGATTGGTGGACAGCGACCAAGCTGACGATTAAGGGTGTTCTAAAGAAATCGAAAATCAAAGGTTCCGAGGTTCGGGCCATCGGGCTTTCAGGTCAGATGCACGGTTCGGTTTTTCTTAACGCGAAAGGGAATGTGATTCGGCCCGCACTTCTGTGGAACGACCAAAGAACCATCGCCGAATGCGATGAAATCACCAAGCGAGCAGGTGGGCGAGACAAGCTCATCGCAATGGTCGCTAACCCAGCTCTGACTGGATTCACAGCACCGAAACTTTTATGGCTTCGAAACAACGAGCCAAAACATTACGATGCCCTTCGATACTTGCTTTTACCCAAAGACGAGATTCGTCGTCGATTAACCGGCGAACTTGCTACGGATGCAAGCGACGCAAGCGGGATGCTGCTACTGGATGTGGTCAAGCGTCAGTGGTCAAAGGAGCTTTTGAGCAAACTCGATATCGATCCATCGATCTTGGCCCCCGTTTACGAGTCTGAGCAAGTCACCGGGACACTCAAGGCCGATGTCGCTTCGGAGCTAGGGCTCAGTACTGCATGCAAGGTCGTCGCTGGAGCTGGCGATTGCGCGGCAGGAGCTGTTGGTAACGGGATTGTCAAACAAGGTGTGCTGACCGCAAGCCTAGGGACTTCGGGTGTTGTGTTTTGCCACAGCGATACCCCCCAATACGATCGTCAGGGTAGATTGCACACATTTTGTCATGCGGTTCACGGCAAATGGCATATGATGGGCGTTACCTTATCGGCCGCAGGTTCGCTCCAGTGGTTTGTTCAGAATATCTGCTCGGACTTGGCCGCCAAAAAAGGAATTGATCCTTATGCGGTTCTCAACTCGGAGGCTGCCAAAGTACCTGCTGGATCCGAAGGCCTTTTTTTCCTTCCGTATCTGGCAGGTGAAAGAACGCCTCATGCTGATCCTCTGGCAAGAGCTTGTTTCATCGGAATGACCAATAAACATGCGAGAGGACACCTAGCCCGATCTGTCATGGAAGGTGTCGCCTACTCGCTCCGCGAGAGCTTGGACATCCTAGCCCAACTCGATATTCCAATGAAGGAAATCAGGCTCAGTGGGGGTGGGGCTAAGAGTGACCTCTGGAAACAATTACTGGCAGACAGTTTCGGTCAGAAAGTCTGTACGATCAACGCAGAGCAAGGGCCCGGATACGGTGTTGCTCTTCTGGCGGCTGTCGGCGATGGTGCCTACAAAAATATCGAAGAAGCTTGCAAGTCTACCATCAGTGTCGTCGAGAAAATCAGCCCTGATCGGTCCGCACAAAAGATCTACCATTCGGGATTCCCAATCTATCGGAAACTGTACGCATCGCTAAAAGATCGTTTCGCCGAAATCGGCGGGATGAACGCCTAGAATTCTTGGATCTATCCGCGTGCTATTTCATTTAGGCAAAAGCAGAAAAAGTACACTCATCGGCTCGATACTGGTTGCAGCAGTCGCTCTGATTGCTGCCATGATCGCCTTGCCGTGGGATTTGGAAATCTCTCAGTGGGTGCGGCTCAAGCATATCCCCGGTGACTTGAGGCGTTTTATCCATCTTATGGAAATCTTCGCGCACACGCTCGGTTGCGTGATGATTCTGAGCACACTTTTGTGGATCGATCAAAGGAATCGACTCAAGCTTTGGAAGGCATCGTTGTTTGTCTTGACCTGTGGGCTACTGGCGAATCTCGCAAAATATTTTATCCCACGCAGACGACCTAACACCTACGATCGTGAGCCTTGGAGTTGGCTCAATCCGGATCGGGATCCAGATATTCCATTTCTCTCTAGCTGGGACGCTTGGGGCACCCCACTGACGGAATCTTGGTTCAATGAGTCGATCCGGAGTTTTCCCTCGGGTCATACCGCAACGGCTGTCGCGATGGCAATCGGTCTTTCCTATGTTTACCCGAGAGGTAAACCGCTATTCCTCTTCATGGCGAGCATTGCCGCACTGCAAAGGCTTATCGCGGGCGCTCACTACCTCTCAGATATCCTAGTGAGTATACCGCTGACACTGCTTGTCGCACTCGCTTGGGCATTCCTCCCAGAACGCGAGAATAAGACCGCTAATTTTCAGACAAGCCAAACCGCTGATGAACACTGATAAACGCTGATCTGCGCGCTGGGATGAGTGTTCATGAGTGTGTATCAGCGGTTCAGAAAGCCAAACCGCTGATGAACACTGATAAACGCTGATGGGAGGGCAAGTCTTTCAGAATCCATGAGCGGTTCCTTGATTCGATCAGGAGATGATGTCGTGCACTACCTTTCCATAGACATCTGTCAGTCGGAAATCGCGACCGCCAAAGCGATAGACCAATCGCTCGTGATCGATCCCAAGTAGGTGTAGGATTGTCGCATGCAGATCGTGCATATGGACTTTGTTTTGAATCGCCAATTGCCCAAACTCATCGGTTTGACCGTAGGAATGCCCCTGTTTAAGTCCCCCTCCCGCTAGCCAGACGGTGAAGCCTCCTGGATTATGGTCTCTTCCCGTTCCGTTTTTCTCGGCATAAGGCTGACGCCCAAACTCGCTACCAAACCACACAATCGTATCCTCCAGGAGTCCACGTCGATGCAGATCAGTCAACAAACCGGCAACGGGTTTGTCAACTGCTGTGGCATGATCTAAGTGCTTCGGTAAGTTCGAATGCTGATCCCATGCTGGATTGGCAGAGTCGTCTCCGTAGTTGACTTGAATGAACCTTACTCCCGCTTCGCAAAGTCGCCGAGCAAGCAGACACCGTTTCCCATAGGTCTCCGTCTCCTTTTGGTCGATACCGTAGAGATTGCGGGTCTCTTGCGATTCATTCGAAAGGTCGAAAATCTCTGGAGACGAAGCCTGCATTCGAGCGGCCAGTTCATAGCTACCGATAAGCGACTCTAGTTCATCGGCTCCTGGAAATAGCATTTCATGACCAGCGGAACGATTGGTTAATCTTTGCAGTTGGATTTGCTGCAGTTGGCGTTGAATCTGCCATCTAGTGTTCTGCGAATGCTCGCTAGAACGCAACTCCTCGATGTTTTCGATCCGAAGATCGCCTTGGCTTGCTTTGCCTAGCGGGGTACCTTGGAATCTCGCTGGCAAGAATGCTGAACCGTAGTTGCGGAACCCCCCGTTTCCAATCGACGGAGCGATCGAGATGAAGCCAGGGAGGTTTTCGTTCTCGCTACCAAGGCCATAGAGAGTCCAGGAGCCCATCGAAGGGCGAACGGTATTGAGCGATCCACTATGCAAAAAGAGGGTCGATGGCCCATGCGCGACACCTTCGGTGTGCATCGAGTGTATAAACTGCAAGCGATCGACATGCTGTGCGATGTTTGGAAAAAGATCCGATACCCAGTGCCCACACTGGCCGTATTGCTTAAAGGCCCAAGGGGATTTCATCACTCGGTGCGTTCCACCGAGTTTACGAGTGTTGGCGAATTCTCGAGCATCGTCAAATGCGATCATCTCCCCGTCCCGCTTATCGAGTATCGGTTTCGGATCAAACGAATCGACCTGGCTGATCCCGCCCTGCATGAACAGAAATATCACCCGTTTAGCTTTCGCTCGATGGTGCAACCCCTCCAGACCGACGATACGTCTCCCAAAACTTGCATTCGCCTCATCGGCAAGCGAGGTCGTCGACGGGGAAAGAAGTCCGTAGGTTGCTAATGCCCCGAAGCCACAGGCTGAATTGCGAAGTAATTCTCGACGGGTAATCATCATTGAACCAGTTCTAAACTAGGGTGCGTAACGGAAATCGATCGAAGCGAATAACTGATGCGCTAATTCTTCAAGATCATCGGTTTTGAGGAGTTCCTCGGCCCACAAAAGTTCGGCCTCGTCGGGCGATCGTCCCAGAATTCGTTGGAATACCGTTTGGATGTGAACAGCTTTGGATTGTAAACCGTCAAGATCATCAGCAGGCTTGGGCAACGAAGCGATCAGTGCTTTGGCTCGGTCTCTGACCCACGGGTTATTCATCATCGCGAGAGCTTGGGTTGCTACAGTACTGCGGTTCCGTTGTGAGATTGAAAAACTCGGGTTTGCACCATCAAACTCTCGAACCATGGGTGGAAGAGCGTTTCGGAACCATGGCATGTAGACCGACCTGATATTGTTTTCGTGTTGGTACCTATAATCGGCGTTGGTTCCGCTTTTGATCGTCGATTCAAGAGTACCTCCTAAACGCAATTCGCCACTCGACTGGAGCATCGAATCTCGTAGGGCTTCGCTATCGAGCCGACGCAGATTACCCCTGGCGAAGCAGACATTTTCAGGATCCCCTTCCATCGCTTGAGCCGTTGCAGAAACGCTTCTTCGATAAGCCTTGGAAGTGACAATCGTTCGCACTAACCATTTGGTGGACCACCCATGGGCAATGAATTCCGATGACAACCAATCGAGCAACTCAGGATGTGTGGGCAATTGGCCAGTCGTGCCGAAATTATCCAAGCTCGGGACGATACCTCGACCGAGCAGGTGGTACCAAATGCGGTTGACGTAGACGCGTGCGGTCAACGGATTTTGGGGTGATGCGATCCACTTGGCAAGTTCGAGCCTGCCGTTGGATGCAGGATCGATTCGGGTCAGCTCTGCGAGCTGTGGCTCGTGTGTATTGATGCAACTCAAAAAACCTCGTTGGACGACTTCGCCGAGTCGATGCACTGAACCTCGAACGTGGATCGGAATATCTGCTGGAGTTTTCTCGGCCCTAATCGTCTCTACCATCGGCCTTAGGTCGTATTGCTTTTGTAGTTCGCTCTGAAGTTTCTCAGCGTCAGTTATCGCTTGCTTGAGCGACTCCTGCTGATCATTGTTGTTTTTTTCAGCTATCAACTCCTTTTCATCTCCCGGAATCTCGGGCAAAAACTGAACGGCGTCGGCTATCACGTGTCCATCGGCGTTCTCATTGCTAACGATGACAAAAGCGGCTCCACCTTTTTCGAAGCGAAACTTTCCAAGATGTATCCAGATTCCGTCCTCGGGGGGAGGAGATTTTTGATTGACCGTGATCAGCGATTCACCATCGGCGCTGAAGACTCGTACTTGGGTTTTGCTACTGCGGTTATCTCCGTGTGCATAAGACATCCTTACCGCATAGGATCCAGTTTCCAAGGAGGCAGGTTCGAACGTCACGCTTTTCTTACCTTTGTCCTTGTTTTCGTCATGCAAGTAACCGTCATCGACATAGGACTTTACCGAACTCGATTCCTTCCACGAACCAATTTTCTTAGCGTTCCTATCATCGACCACGACACCTTGTGCCCTAGAAGATTGCACGATCGTGGGGTTGGCATCACCCGATTTAAGTTGCTGCTTGAGATTGGCGATGAGCTTTTTGTTGGTGGAGAGTTTCTCTTCGATCGTCTCGAAATGCTTCTGTTGTTGTAGATCAAGAGGTAAAGCCAGGCGTATCCATTTCGATACATTTTCATGCTCCATCGAGACCGACGATTTGAGGATACCTGCGAGTGCGTAATAGTCCGCCGTTGGAATGGGATCAAATTTGTGATCGTGGCAACGAGCACATCCTAGAGTTTGAGCCAGAAAAGCCCGCCCCATTACTTCGAGTTGCTCGTCAACAGCATCCATCTCGAGCTGTTTCTTGTCCTGCTCTTCATAGTTGTGGTCGCCGATAGCCCAGAAAGTGGTCGCGATCCAGCGGCTCTGTCGCTCTTGAATGGATGATGACGCTTCGGTTGTCTGTCCATCGAGTAAATCGCCAGCGATTTGCTCGACGATGATTTGATCAAAAGGTCGATCCCGGTTAAACGCGTCGATCAAGTAGTTGCGATAACGCCAAACGTCTGGAAGGACAAACCCCCGAAGAGTTAAAGACTCAGCGTATCGAACGACATCCATCCAGTGTCTTGCGAAACGTTCGCCAAATCT
>JBJSXX010000285.1:0-5827 GCA_046086605.1 Pirellula sp.
TCATGGCATTCGCCGATATCTGACCAGTCGATCACCACCGCGCTGCCGTCGGGAGCTTGGCTAATATCGAGTCCCCGGAACCATGGGTCTTGCCAATAGACCATATCTGGGCCGTGGGAAGCAACGAAGCTTGAACCAGAGGTCTTCAAAAAATCGCGGTTGATCCGACGTCCATGGAGATTCAGTGCAAAGACATTGCCCCGATACTCTTCTGGCCATTGGTCTGCATGATAGATCATCAGTCCGCTATGGGCATGCCCGCCACCTGCCGCGTCGGTTCCACTACTAGGTGGGCCTTTGCGAGTCTCGCGCCAGTCTTCCGCACTGCTATCCCAGTGCACATGGTCGGCAATTTGCGATAGCAGTTCATAGGCGTAGGGGTCTGAATCCTCGCCGTACATGCGTTGCAGGTGTGCATTGGGAATCGCTTGCCAAAGATGCCCGATGACCGTGTTGATGAAAAAAAGGTTCCCGTGATCGTCCCAATCCATTCCCCAGGGATTGGTCGTTCCTTCGCAGACCATTTCCAGCCGTTCGGTTTCGAAGTTAAATCTCCAAATGCCGCAAGTTAGCCTATGGGTCGCTGTGCGATCGCCTGCAGGATAGCCTGCAGGGGCGGGCCCTTTTGAATTGACAGTAACTTCGCTTGCACCGAGGATTCCATGGCGTCCGTAGAGCCATCCATCGGGACCGATACGGAGTCCATTGGCAAAATTATGGCGGATATCTGCATTGAAGCCACTTAGTAGAACCCTAGGTTTGCCGTCGGCCAGATCGTCGGCATTAAGATCCTGGATCAGGTAGAGGTTCGGGGGAGCTAGTGCCAAGATCCCTCTTCCAAAGGGAGTTACTTCGATACTCGTAAGTCCCTTGAGCCCATCGGCAAAGACCTTGCGTTTTTCAAACACTCCGTCCTTATCGGCATCTTCGAGAATCACAATCCGATCTGATAGGTTTTTATCGACCCGCAGAGCTGATTCGGCGTAGGTGTAATTTTCGGCGATCCAAAGTCGACCCAGTGCATCCCACGTCATGGCTATGGGTTGTTGTACATCTGGCTCGCTTGCAATGGCCGTAATCTTAAAGCCCTCGGGAAGCTTGGTCGTTTGCACCACTTCCTCAGGTTTCATCTTGGGGATGGTTTCCTTTTGGCTATCGTAGATCTCTTGGGCAAGCAGAAAGGACTCTGCAGGCACCAAAGATGTCAAGGCGAAGCAAATCACCAAACGCCAGGGAGAGCAAGTAGATTTTCGACGCATCGATCGATTCCATAGTGGCTGAGATGGCGGTGAAGAACGGCCCGCTCATTATGTCATCTTTTTGCGATCGTGTCGCTGAGGTTTCTCTATGCTTTTGGAGCTCGGTTTGAACCCCGGGTTTTCCAAGCCCAAAACAGGATCAGCATGGCACTGATGGCCAATATCCGCCAAGTCCAATCTTTGGCCGTTCCCATTTGCTCGGCAATCGGCTTGCCAACATTGCTGGCCAAGGAATCGACACTCTTTTCGACCAGTTCCCGTGTGCCGTCCAAAAACGGTTCGGGATTGGCTACAAAGGCTGCCAGCGCGGTTCCTCCGGCAAGCGTCAATTTGTTTCTCCAAATGAAGTCCATCGCGCGATCACCATAGCGTCCAACGACACCTAGCAAGTCGGGGTTCTTCGAGAGGGCGACTGTCGATGGTTCGTCAGCAAGCATAGCCATTCGGCGAACACCTTGATTGCTCAGTTGTTTGATCGCACCGACGGCGGACGAGCCACTCGAAGCGATGAGATTTTCAGCAACTGCTCCGTGTTTGATCAGTGCTTCACCAGCTTCTTGACCGAACTGCCGCACCAGTCCCAATCGCGCGGGACTTTCCAGGGCACCGATCGCTTCGTCTCCATACTTCGAGAGCAGCCGTAGGGAGACGGCCGCATCGGCACCGGAGTTTTCCAGGATTCGAAGTGCCCGTGGTCCGCTCTTTTCGATGACTTTCAAAGCATCATCGCCGGCGCTGAGTACGACTGCTTGCAGCCTCGAAGTGAGTTTCTCGACTCCTTCGTCAGCAACTTCTTTGGAAAAACGTCGGATGAGTTGCTCGGCAACTTCTTTCGCAATCGCAGCTTTGCTTTGCGCAAAAAGGTTGCTCGATGGAGTCAGCAAAACAACGACCAGTGCTAGTCCAAACCAAAGGCCTTTAGAGTTGAATCGTTGAGTTCGCATTTTCTGTCTCTTTGGGAAAAAAGATTCGCAGGATCGTAGCGCGACGGATTTGATTGCGTTGGACTTTCCACTGGTCGAAGCGGCCATCCAAACCCTCCGAGTCCGAGTCCCCTTTGCATATCAGATCGTGTACCAAGGTCAGTTGTTTTGATATCTGAAGACTTAATTCGGCCTCGGGTTCCGACCACCAGTCCCAAATACGGGTGACGATTTGATCGATGACCACTCCGGCGACGAGCCCAATACCCAAGGTGGCCCAACCGCTTGCCGCGCCCGTCGAGAGTATCCCTGCGGAAACACTCAGTCGGATTGCAACCTGGGCCATGACCTCACCGGCCAGGAGTGAAACCAATTGGCTTTCGATGTTCGACGAGAGATCCTCGGAGACGACCTCGGATGCTTGCAGAAGTGCACTTTGCAATCGGCTTTCGAATTCGATGGCGCTATGGCCATCGATATTTGCAAGTTGCGGAAGTTCCTCGATGTCGGCGCGAAGTCGAACGAGCATTTGATTTTCGATGTCCCGCACTTGCACGAGTCGTTCTCGGATGGCTTGGGTGACTGCAGTTTCGAGTTGCTCGGGCGAGAAAATCGTTTGCTCGAATTGCTGTTTTAAAAACTCCTCGTGACGATCTTTGTCGTTGCCAGGGAGTTTATCCAGAATCAAATTCCATTTGCTTTTCCAGCCAAGGATGGATTGCGAGTAGAGGGGTACGTTCTCAAACGCTCTGCTAAAGAGGACTTCGATGGCATTGTGGCCTTGACCGCTTAGCGACTGAACCTCTGATTCCGCCCATCTCAGGTGCTTCTCGACGAGTTGCTCAAGGGCTCGTTGATCGGCTTTGGGATCCTGATCAATTTGGGCACTGTGGGCTTTCGATTCGTAGGTGTTAGAACTTCGTGTTTCGCTTCGAGACCATGCGTAGGCTAATACGGCCAGGATCGCGCAGGCGATACCGGCGATCCAGACGGGTCTGACTTGAGTTGATCGAATTTTTGGTTGCATCCTGAGGACAGGGATAAATCCTGTGGAATGAATAACCGGAATAATAGGATATTTGAACCCAAAAGAGGCGACAGTGGGCTAAAGAACCAAGAAAAATCCTGCGCGTTGCCTACTTTTCAGCGTCAGAATCGCTAGAGATTGTCATTGTCGTTTCTCATGCTACCGAGTGCAAGAAATGTCGTTTTTTCAAAAGCCGATCGGGGCAACGATGCTGCTTGGGACGGCTCTGGGGACCCCATACCTCCTTTACGAGACCGAACCTGGAATCCAACTTAGGAGGGCAGTCTCGTCGGAGCAGGTAGGTCGTATCGAAATCGAACCTGAGTCAGACACTTCGGTGACCTCCGTCAAACCATCGGCGGATGGCATCTACGCTGGGGCCAGTATTGGTGCTGGTGTTGGGCGCCCCGATGTTGCTTACCAGCCACCGATCGATCTACGAAATGTGATTCGTTTTGATGCGACACCCGAATTTGTGTACCGTAGTTTTCCGCGGGTCACTACGGTACTTTCTGACTTGAACTATGACGGTCTTCGCGTTGCGTTGGTCTCAGGCACACAGTCCTACGATGTGGCAGGTTCGCTCACGTATTATTTCGACAACAGCAAATCGGTGCGCAGGATCCAATTCCAAGGTGTCACCGGTGATGCCAGACCTTTGGTGCAGTTGATGGTCCAGCATTATCGTCTCAACCCCGAACGCAGTCTTGGCGGCCAGCTTTTCACCATGCGATGGAATAACCGTGTCACGAGTTTCATGCATGTTGCTCCTGCACCGGTCGTTACGGCCGAAGAGCCCAATGCTAGGTTCGCATTCTTTTTAGAAATCAATAAGCCCAGCGATCATTATGGACTGAGCCAAGAGGCTGCGTTGATGCTTGGGCAAGCTCAAGCGGCTGAGCGTTGGTAGTCGCTAGCGAAAATATCCAGGTGGCAAAGATTGCCCTTGGGCTTGTCCATATCCATAACCTGGCGGCAACACTTGACCGTTACCCTGCGGCAGATTTGCTGGCGGATAGCCTTGAGGACCATATCCCGGAGGCGGGTAGTTCGGAGGGGGGTAATATTGCTGGGGTGGAGGTTGCCAATTGGGTGGAGGTTGGAACCCTTGGGTCTGCGGGAAATAGGGCTGTTCGTTTTGGTAGGAAGCTTGGAAACCCGGTAGACTTTGGATTGGAACTGGAACTTGCTGACCATCACCGGAGAAAACGACACCTTGGGAGTTAGTCGTCCACTGGATTCCCTGTTTATTCAGCTCGTCTTTGACTTGTTGGGTAGCATCCCCGATCTTGTCTTTGTGGAAAGTCAGTTGGGGTATACCGTTTTCCCATTGAACGGACATCGCCCCGGTGGCCAGTAATCCCGCACCGACCGTTAGGAGGATGCGAGAACCCAGGGGGCTAGAAGCGATCTGGCGAATCGGTGCGGGAGCGAAGATCAGCAACGTTTCGACGACCCGTTGCGAGTTGGATTTTTCGGGTTGTTTGAGCGGTTTCTTTGGTTTAGCCATCGCGTTGATGCTCTATGCTGAAAAGCCCCGCTTGCTGAGTAATCTTCGAGGGTCGCGTCCTCGCTGATGAATTTGTAGGTGAATTCCAACTTTGGTTGCAAGCCCACTCTTATTGGGGTTTAAGGTGCGAGTATCTGACGCTAAACCCCCATTGCGGGGGAAATTTCCCGGTTCTTTGGAGAATCGAACGCAACATTACTTTTCCTTTAGTCGAAACATCCGGTATAGTTGGGGGTTAAGGTTCAGTGCAGGCAAAGATGTGCCTCACACGATTTCGATCCGCAGTCATTTCATTTCGGGGTAACACCTGGTTTTTGGCTAGGAGGAGATCGATGTCTGCTGACTGGTACTTTATGAAACGAGGGTTTTTTGGTGGTGCTAAGACCGTTGGTCCGATTGCCGAGTCTGTGTTCGTAAAGAAGATACAGAAGGGCGAGATCGCACCCGAGACGATGGTCTCAAGTACGACCAAGACACATGGGCATTGGTTGCACCTAAAGGATATTCGAGGTGCGGATCAACTGTTCAAAAAGTCCCAATCGGGTCCTAAGTAGTTCGAGTTTCCAAGAGAGCAAGATACTTAGTGCGTGCGATTGGCTGAATGAAGAGGCGTGGGCTTGACCACGCTTTTTTTTTGCGCGTTGGTGAAAGACACGCAGCGAGTCGGCGAGAGCTAGCAAATCTAAATTCCGTGCTCCGGGTGCCTGGCACCCGTGGCCAGCGCTGAGTGGAAGTTTATTAATCATCGATGGGGGGCTGTTAAAGATTGACGGTTGGGCGATCTCATCCAACACCCTTTTGATGCTCAGATGGAAATACCCCAAGCACTTTGCAGGGGTCGTACCGATTGTGCCGAAAAAACTCGATAGTCGGCTACCCTCTTGCATCGATCTTAGGATCTATGCGTAGAGGGCACCCCTAAGCCGACTTTTATCCAAAATCAAAGCGCTTTTCGACAACCTCGAAACGATGGTGATCAGCATGTTCATGGAAACTTTTACAAGTCGTGTGAATTCATTGCTTGCATGTTCTCTCCTTGCAACCTGCTTGATGGTACAGGTACAGGCTCAAGATCAGACAACTCCCGTAGATCAACCCGCAGAGCCTG
>JBJSXX010000286.1:0-8538 GCA_046086605.1 Pirellula sp.
GATCGACCTATCGAGCCTCGTTCCACAGAACCCTAGCAATCTCTCAGGAGAAGGCAATCAGGTTCATTCAATATTGGATTCGGTTGAAGCGATCCAAGATACCCCACTACCTTGTTGCTCGGAAGAAACCGGTGCTGTCGATGCTCAAAAGGTGAAATGATGAGCCTCCTGGTGACCGATTCTACCCAGCATGCAATCAGCGCATCAAAGAGCATCCGCTGCGTACATTGTGGTTTAGGAAGTCGTGGTCAGTTCCCTGAAACTTGGACTCTTCAGAGCCCTGCTTCAAACGCCGAATCGGAGGACACGCCTAAGTACTTTTGTTGCCGTGGTTGCATGGGCGCTTATTCGCTCATCCATGAACTCGGACTTGAAAACTTCTATTCGTTGAGATCTTTGTCGGATCACGAAGCCGAACCGCTACTCAGAAGCCGAGCTTCGGAGGTTCTCAAGGATCTATCAGAGTCTGGGGTCTCAGTTGAAAATTTAACCGATGGCTCATGCCAAGTCCGATTGGGAGTCGAAGGACTCCACTGTGCAGCTTGCGCTTGGCTCATCGAGAGTCTACCCCCATCGATCCCAGGTCTTAAATCTGCCAAGGTTCGACTTAGCGATCGTTCGCTCGAATTGCACTATGACCCTAGTCGGATCGAGCCTTATCGCATCGCCGATTACTTGTCTAAATTCGGATATGTACTTGGACCGCTCCATCGAGAAGATCTTGAGGAACAATCAGACAGGCGACTGCGCCAAGAGCATTGGTTTTGGATCGCAGTCGCTTTTTTCCTTGCTGCCAATGCGATGTGGGTTGCCGTTTGTCTCTACGCAGGTGAATCGACTGGGATTGCACTCGAGCAGGAGCGATTCCTCCGGTGGATCGGGGCTTTGCTTGGACTGCTCTCGGCGATTTTTCCAGGCAGGATTTTTTTTCGCTCGGCTTGGCAATCGATCAAGACACGAATTCCGCATGTGGATGCTCCTGTTGCACTCGGTCTATCGGTGGGTACCCTCGGCAGCATCGTGGGGGCGGCTACCGATCGAGGGCATGTCTATTTTGATTCGCTTGCGTCGCTGGTGCTGCTACTGAGAATTGGAAAATACATTCAGTTCCGTGCCCAGTTTCGATCCGGTATGTCGATCGCGAAGCTCCTTCGATTTTACGATATCGAAGCGGTCCGGCTGTCCGATACGGGCGACAAGCTGACGGTGCCTGCTAAGCGTTTGAAACCCGGTGACAGGGTCGAGGTTCGCGCGGGATCTGTGGTGCCAGCCGATGGGGTAATTTCCAAGGGCCAAACGCAGCTTCAGACCGCCTTTATCACGGGAGAAAGCCTTCCGCGGCGGTTCGGTATGGGAGACCATGTCATCGGTGGTTCGTTGAATTTGCAATCCATGATCGAAGTGACCGTCACGGAGTCGGCCGACCAAGGAAGACTCGGAAAAATTTCCGCTTTGGTTCAACAAGCCACTGCGGATCGCACCTTCTTGATGCAATTGGCCGACAAAGTTGGACGAGCCTTCGTGTGGGTTGTCTTGGGATTAGCCGTAGGCACGTGTGTCGTCTGGTGGGCGCTACAAGGTCTGAGCGTATCGATCGAGCGGACCGTCTCCCTGCTTACGATCGCCTGTCCTTGCGCGTTGGCCCTTGCAGCTCCACTGGTGATCACCGTGGCGATCGGCAGGGCAGCAAAAGAGAAAATTTGGATACGTGATGGCAATACTTTAGAGCGACTATCCAAGCCCGGTGTCGTTTGTTTGGACAAAACCGGCACACTCACCTTCGGCGATCTACGTGTGATTCATTGGGATGGCCCTTCAGAGTTCCTGCCAGCAATCGCAGCGATAGAAGCAGAGTCTGAGCATCCGATCGCCAAAGCTCTGATGGACTTTTGCCAAACGCAGAATGATGAACAAGGGTACCAATCATGCGATCCTTATGATCATGCCGAAGATGTTCGGTTGGAAGTTGGGCGAGGCATTTCTGGTCGGGTCGATGGAAGGGAGTTTTTCATTGGCCGAGATGATACTCAGGTGGACCCCACACAAGAGTTCGATGATGGCGATGGCGTTCGCAAGGTTGTGGTTAAAGTCGATGGCACGTTGCAAGGAACGTTCAAGCTCGGGGATGTTCTAAGGCCGGGATTGATCGAGTCTTTGGCAGCTCTTCAAGATCGAGGCTGGAAGCTCGTGATTCTCTCGGGAGATGATTACCCTGCGGTTTGCCAGATCGCTCGATGGCTTGAATCCGAAGGGATCAAGATCGAGGATTTCAAAGGTGGCCTAAGTCCAGAGCAAAAGCAGGATCACCTCTTGGGATTGCGTGACGCTGGATTCACGACAGTGATGATCGGTGATGGGATCAACGATGCAGTTGCTTTGGCCACTGCCGATGTTGGGATAGCGGTTCGAGGGCCTTCGGAGATCGCACTGAAGAATGCTCCGATTTATATTGGCGAAAACCACTTAGAATCTATCCCTCGATTGTTCGATGCATCGAAGAATGCGGTCAGGGCGATCCACCGTTGTTTTGCTGCCTCGCTTTTATACAACTGCATCACGATCGGACTTGCCGTAACGGGCTACATTCATCCGCTGATCGCGGCTGTCTTTATGCCGATTTCTGGAATCACGGTTTTGTTGATGGCATGGACCGCTCGAACATTCCCTCCTCGAAAACAACCATCACCATGAGTGTGCTTTTTATTGCACTACCGCTTGCGATCCTTTTAGGTGCAGCAGGCCTTTTTGCTTGCCTGCACTGTATTCGTTCCGGGCAGTACGAAGACCTTGATACCGAGTCGTACCGTATGTTGGTGGATCAGCAGCCAGAGGAGCAGAACCGTAATGTTGTTGAAAAAGACAGGCTGCCTTGATTAGGATCGGGTGTTTCGCTAGGGGGCTTGTTCGATCGAAGCGTACATGCTCCCTTTGGACTTCATGCTCATCGGATCGGCACCGTAAGCCTTGATCTGATCCCGTTTGAGTTCAGCAAGTTCCAGGGTTGTCGTTAGGCAGATCGCTCGCCCGGTCTTATCGACTTGTTCTGCTAGTTTCCTGCCTGCCGTTTCGGTCATGTGAAACAGATCCTTCATCATCCGGATGACGTAGTCGTAGGTATGCTCGGGGTCGTCCCAAAGAACAACATGGTAGCGAGGTTGTCTCTTGGGCTTTTTGTCTGGCGGTTTTTCCTGCGTGACTTCCTCAACCACTGCAGAGGCGCTTGCATTGGACATAGTCTATTTTCCTCGTGAGTATCCTACGTAGAGAAGTTTTCGCGTGGGCCGTTCCCGGAAATCTCCCACGCCAGCCTATGATTCGCTATAGTGTATCAAAATTTCAAGTCTTTTTCAAAATTGGGTCAGATTTCTCAGGAACAGCCATGTCGAACTTCGCACAACTCGATGCCTACTTAGCCAAGAACCAAGATGCACATCTGGAAATGCTCTTCGAGCTCCTACGAATTCCAAGCGTTTCTGCAGACAGTACCAAGAAGTCGGACATGGATCGTGCAGCCAGTTGGGTGGCCGATAAATTTCGAACTGCTGGGTTAAAAACCGAGCTGATTCCCGGGGACGGACCTGCATTGGTCTACGCCGAAACAGATCCGGTTCCAGGACAACCCGTTGTGCTGGTTTATGGTCACTACGATGTTCAACCCGCCGACCCGCTAGAGCTCTGGAAAACCCCACCCTTTGAACCCTCGGTTCGCGATGGGAACATCTACGCACGCGGTTCGACCGATGACAAAGGACAAATGCTCACCCATGTTCTGAGCATTCTGTCCTGGAAAGCCTGCGGCATGAAGCTTCCTCTGCAGGTCAAGTTTCTGATCGAAGGGCAAGAGGAGCAAGGAAGCGAGGTGCTCGAAGCCAAGCTGCCTGAGATTGCCAAGAAGCTTGCTTGCGATGTGATTGTCATCAGCGATTCGTCTCAGTATGCCAAAGGCCAACCGGCGATCACCTACGGACTACGCGGGATCGCTTACTTTGAACTCCGCGTCCACGGTCCAAAAATGGATCTGCACTCGGGCTCCTTTGGCGGAGCAGTCACCAATCCAGGCCTTGCACTAGCCAGGATCCTTACCGAAATCAAATCGCCCGATGGTCGAATCCAACTCCCTGGGTTCTACGACTCGGTGGTCGATTTGGAGGACTCCGAGCGACAGATGTGGGCTTCCTTAGGATTTTCCGACTCGAAATTCGCCGAGCAACTTGGCGTCAATGCCCTGACGGGAGAAACCGGTTACACGACGCTCGAACGACGTTGGGCCAGACCAACATTCGATGTGCATGGGCTGCTAGGAGGTTACCAAGGCGAAGGGGGCAAAACGGTGATCCCTTCGTGGAATGGGGCCAAGATCAGTTTCCGGTTGGTTCCCAACCAAGACCCTGCAACGGTTGCTAAACAACTCCGCCAATTCATCGCATCGCACACCCCACCGGGTGTCGAGGTCGAAGTAATCGACTTGCACGGTGGTCGCGGGGTCGTGGTCGATCCGAATTCGAAATTCATGAAAGGGGCCGTCGCTGCCGTCGAAGAAGGCTTAGGTGTCAAGCCGGTACTGATCCGCGAGGGTGGTTCGATTCCAATCGTTGCCCAAATGGTCGATGCGCTTGATTGCGATGTACTGCTGATCGGTTGGGGCCTGGATGATGATGGAGCACACAGCCCCAACGAGAAGTTCTGCCTCGCAGATTTCTATCGCGGGATCCGAGCCAGCAGCCGGCTTTGGCAACATCTAGCCGATTGAGTTGTAACCCAAAGAACATCCTCGGGCAGAAGTCATTTGACGCCCGATGCGATGTGGTAACGACCCGAGAGGAATACCTCACACTCTTGGAACCATCGAGGCAAATTTTCTTCGTACCACGCGGGTTGCTTGGTCACCAACACAAGCCTCCCGCCGGCCCGCAAGGAACGGTGAGCCGCAAGAACCATCTTTTCGGCAATTTGAAAATCTCCGAAATAAGGTGGGTTGGCAAGAGCCATATCGAAGGTTCCCGGCTGAGCGTAGTCGCCATTGGCATTGAGCTCAGTCGTTAGATTCTTGAGTTTATTCTGCTCGGCTCCTTTTTGAACGCACCACAGTGCGCGAGAGTTCGAGTCGACAGCAAGGACATGCGCGGTAGGGTCTCGCATTGCCAAACCTAAAGCGACTGATCCGCTGCCACAGCCGATATCGATAAGCCGTGCATCTGGAAACACGTCTACTGCATCGAGCAATTGCCTTGCTCCATTATCGAGTTGTCGATGCGAGAAGACGCCCGGACGGGTGGTTAAATGAATAAGTTCGTCGCAATCTCGGAAGGCCAACTCGCAACTAAAGTCCTTGAGTTTCTTGAGCGGTTGGGTTTTCTCCACCAAATAGACACGAGCCTCTTGGTGTTCCCTTACCCGAACACTCTTCTCAAAAAACTTCAGTTGATCATGTAGCCATCGATCTTTCGGGTTATCGACCGAAGCGATGAGTGTCCCACCGACTTCGAGTCGATCGTAACATTGTTGCAAGTAATCCCGTGAAAGCTCTTGCTCACCTTGATGAGGTATCGGCACGATCGCAAGATCAAAGGTTTCGTTAGGTAGATCGCTTAAGCAGCGGATATCTAAATTAGCCGGCGCCTGGGTTGTAGCAAATTCCTTGGGGGAGTCATTGTTTTCGTTCGGTGTGCCTTTCGTGATTTGACAATGCTGTGATGCCTTTTGCTGATGAAAAAGATCGATATACCACAGCAGAACCTGAGACTTTGTGAATTGACGAGCGAGCAGCTCGGCGGCTTGGCCACGTCCTGTCGAAACAGCGGCGATTCGGACTGCTAAGTCTTGCGGGTTTTTGGATCTTGATAGCTCCTTGGCAAGAAAGTCGAGAGCGACCTGCAAGGCGGCTTGCTCCTCCGGTCTAGGCGCGAGTCTATAGATGGGCTCGGGTTGGCTCGTTTCGTTCATGCTCTATGGTCGCTTATGGCTTTTAGCGGAAAAAAAGGGCCACTCGAGAAGCGATCTCGAATGGCCCTTGTTTATATCAATCTCTTGGAGCTTGGATACAGCTAGCGTCGATCGCCGCGGTCTCCGCCGCGACCACCACCGCCACCGCCTCCTCCGCTGCGACCGCCGCGGCCTCGGCCACCGCCTCCACTGCCTCCGCCACCACCTCGGCGACGGAATCCGTCACGTCCACCGCGATCACCGCCACGGTCACCACCGCCACGGTCACCACCGCCTCGACGATCCCCGCCACGGTCCGGTCGGTCACCTCCTCGATCTGAGGATCGCTCGCCACGAGGTGGTCGATCTTCGCGATCTTCGAAGCCCTCTCCGCCTTCCTCGTCTCCGAATCCTTCGTCATCTTGGGATTCGGTGGCCAAATCGTCTTCGATACCGAGTTCTTCGAGTGCACGACGGCGAGACAATTTCACTCGGTCGTGGTCATCGATGTCGATTACCAAAACCTTCATCGGATCGCCGACTCGGCAGACTGCGTCGACGCTGGCAACATAGCCACTGGACAACTCGCTGACGTGGCACAAGCCGTCTTTGCCTGGGAGGATTTCAACGAAGGCTCCAAAGTCTCGCACGCTCGTTACGACACCGTCGTAGATCTTGCCAATTTGAACCGTTGCGGTGCAAGCCTCGACTCGGCCCAAGGCAGCTTTTGCTGACTCGGCGTTTGAGCTAGCTACGGTGACGTTTCCTTCATCGTCAACATCGATCGTCGCTCCGGTATCCTCTTGGATCGCGCGGATATTCTTACCGCCAGGTCCGATCAGCAAGCCAATCTTGTCCGGATCGATCTTGGTTCGTAGCAACCTAGGTGCATAGCGGCTGATCTCAGTGCGGGGCCTCGGGATGCAAGTGAGCATCTTTCGAAGGATTTCGATGCGAGCATCACGGGCTTGTTTGAGCGTCGCTCGGATGATCTCTTCGCTGACCCCATCGATCTTCAGATCCAATTGGATACCGGTGATACCGTTTTGGGTCCCTGCGATCTTAAAGTCCATATCGCCATGATGGTCTTCGTCACCGATGATATCCGTCAGCAGGACGAAATCGTCCTTGTCGCGAACCAATCCGATGCTGATTCCAGCAACTGGGTTGGTGATTGGAACCCCAGCGGCCATGAGTCCAAGGCAACCGCCGCAGACCGAGGCCATCGATGAGGATCCATTGCTTTCGAGGATATCGCTGATGACCCGCATGGTGTAGGGGAAGTCATCTGGATCTGGCAGTATTGCTTCGAGCGAACGCTCGGCGAGCATTCCGTGACCGATCTCGCGGCGACCTG
Organism: Pirellula sp.; assembly: GCA_046086605.1. Taxonomy (GTDB): domain Bacteria; phylum Planctomycetota; class Planctomycetia; order Pirellulales; family Pirellulaceae; genus JBKCUI01. The sequence continues at coordinate 7,280 of JBJSXX010000286.1, forward strand.
GACCTCGATTTGGCTTGCACTCGCCGACCGAGAACGGTGGAAAGTTGTAGTCGAGCATGAATTTCTTGCTGTACTCGTCCATCAAGCCATCGACCCGTTGCTCGTCGCGAGGAGTGCCAAGCGTCACGGTAATGAAAGCTTGGGTCTCACCGCGTTGGAAAAGGGCGGTTCCATGGGTGCGAGGAAGCAGATCGGTTTCGCAGTGGATTGGACGTAGGCTCTTGGAGTCCCGGCCATCGCTTCGGGTCCCAGCGAGAATCAAATCGCGAACGATTTGGTTTTCAAGTGAGTGCCAAGCTCGGAAAAACACATTGGGATCCAAAGCACCTTCAGCCGATGGATCGGGAACCAATTCCGCAAACGCCGATTTGCGCAATTGTGCACAAGCTTCATTGCGATCTTGCTTTCCATCGATTTGCTTGGCGGTCTTGAATCGATCGTAGTATCGATCCTTTAAGGTTGCGATGAGAGATGAATCATCCGGTGAAACAAATTGAACCTTCGCAGGATTTACCTTAGCGAACAGTTCCTTTTGCAGTTCGATCACCTCGCGGCAAATGCCATGGGCGTATTTGATCGCATCGAGCATTTCGTTTTCGAGGATCTCTTGGCCGAAACCTTCGATCATGACAACTTCTCGCTCGTTGGCCGAGACGATCATGTCCAGATCGCTCTCGTCGAGTTGGCTAACGGTTGGGAACGGGAACAGTTTTCCTTCGATTCGGCCGATGCGAACCGAAGCGATCGGGCCTTGGAACGGCAGGGTACTGACGAAGACAGCACAGGCCGCTCCGTTCATGGCCAATACATCCGCGTCGTTCTGGGTGTCGCTACTGAGCACCAGGCATTGAACTTGTACCTCGTCGATGAAGCCATCGGGGAACAACGGGCGAATCGGACGATCGACTAGACGGCTTGTAAGCGTTTCTTTGGTCGTCGGACGACCTTCTCGCTTGATGAATCCGCCTGGAAACTTTCCGGCTGCCGCGAATCGCTCGCGATAATCGCAGGTAAGCGGAAAGAAATCTGTGCCTGGACGCGAAGGTCCCGTGGTTACTGCATTGAGTACAACGGTGTCCCCATACTGAGCTAGTACGCAGGACTCTGCCTGCTTGGCCAACTGACCGGTCTCGAACGATAAAACAGAATCACCAATTTTCTTTTCTACACGAATTTTCACAATATTAAATCCTCATTACTAATCGACAACAAAAATGATTTCCATGATCAGCAGGCCTCTCGCGGTTCCCTACACTCGC
>JBJSXX010000287.1:0-13235 GCA_046086605.1 Pirellula sp.
CAGGATTGGGACTGGAACCGGTGTTGGGGGAAGCGATACCGGCGGTACCGGAATTGCCGGAACGCTCGATGCTGGAGCGCTCGATGCTGGAGCGCTCGCTACCGGAGTGCTCGCAGGTGGAGTGCTCGCAGGTGGTAGGGAGATCGGAGTCAAAGGGGCCGTCGGACTAGGTTCACCAAGGTAGCTTGCGGGCATGATTGGATCGGAAATCTCCAGTACGGCTTTATTGGAAGATTCGCTAGAGTGGTTCGATGGGCTAGCGTTAGGAGTCGATACCGGGGTTTGATAAGTGGCTCTTTGGGGGCCTTGGTTTTGGTTTGCTGGCCAAGTGATGGTTGGTTGGTCGCTTGGAGTTTGCGCGTTGCTATTGAGGAGTCGTTCGTTGGCTCTTGAGCGCTCAGAGGCTCGGTCGGTGTAGAGTTTTAGGCCGATCAGGAGCATGGCAAAGAGCAGAAAGCCGATCGCTGCATTCAAGAGCTTGGACGTTCTTTCGGGCTGTGGGTCTTGGATCTGAGGCCTTGCGACATTGGCCGTGGGTAGTTCCCGGCCTGCGTCGGCATGATCAGCCAGGGGACTTGAGTATCTTGCTGCAGGGCTAGCGGGTTGGCAGGTTTCGGACAGATCCGGTAGCGAGAAGAGAACCGGTGGCAGTTTCTCGCGCGCCACTGAGTGCGGCTTATGAATCTGCTTGGTGCTTCGCAGTTTGGGGATTGGCTGAGTTTGGTTCATCATGGGTCCTGCTGATTCCATTCGTTGGACACCTTGGCGTAAGAGGTTCAGACTCTAGGGATCTTTGGTGTGAAAATCTATATCGACCTGGAAGACCTTGACGATTCGTTAATTTTGGCAATTTGGGTCGATTTTTCCGACGGAGATTCAAGCAATGCTAGCGAAAATCAATCCTTTCAGAATGTTAAACGATTGTCCTCAATCGTTTCAGTGTTAAACGATTGTCCTCAATCGTTTCAGTGTTAAACGATTGTCCTCAATCGTTTCAGTGTTAAACGATTGTCCTCAATCGTTTGCTCGCTTTGCATCTGCAATCCGTTTAGCCGTGTAGGCCCACCAAGGCTGGGCTTCATTTCCGGCCATGAAATCGGTGATGGACCTCAAACGCTCAAAGACTCCTGAAGAAATCTTTTTGAAACACAGAGACACAAAGGACACAGAGAGAAAGGGAGAGGTTCTCAAGACTCTGTGCTCTTTGTGCCTCTGTGTTTTCAATCTTTGAATCTCTTTCAAGAGCGGTTCTCTGAGTAATTTCACGGATAAAACGCTCGAGTATTCGAGGACGTTGAAGATCCCAAATTAAGCTTCGAGTTGCTGTTGGATCTTCTCGATCCTCTTGGGCGACACACTCGTTCGAGTTCCTAACTTCTGAGCATGAACACTGACGCGATACTCCTCGATCATCCATCGATACTCCAGTAGCAAGCCCGTCGGATACCATTTCATCTTGTGCTTTGAAAAAGCAAGAAGCCCTTCAAGCTTGACCATCCTCTGGGAGAAATCGTGGACTGCTTTTGCCGCTGGGGCATCGAGCTGCTGATCCTTTTGCGCTCCAGACTGTTTGAGTTTCTCTAAACGGATCGACATCGCACCAAGGAACCTCGGCAAGTCCTTGATATACACCCAGGGGGTGTGGAGTGCATGGGCCGGATCCATCAGGCCATCGAGCTGCGTTCGAATCTCTTGGCTCTGCTCCCAGAGTGTTTTGGGCATGCTCTCTTTTTGACGCCGAACGTGGTAATAAGCTTCTGCGAATTTTTGCACCCAGCGAGCAACTTCCCCCGAGGCCATCCCGATTTTTTGAACGCTCCCTACTTTCAAAGCCTCCCAATCGGTAAGGGTTCTTGGGCAAGGCTCGAAGCGACCGGTATCTTTTGCCCATTGCGTTTCAACCAGTGCCAAACGTGCGATCAACAACGACACGAAATCGGACAACGCGTTGGCGTTGAAACGGTCCGATAACCACAATCCACACTGGGTCCACTTGGGGAAGTATTGAATCTGACTTTTGATCTCTCGTCGCTGATTGTTTGCCCAGAGTCGAATCAAGCATTCGCGCAACTGCTGCTCGGCCAAGTGGGGGTGGTCATAGAGGATCGTCGAAGCCTTGGAGTCGCCCCAAATCAAACTCGGGTAACGCTCCATACGGATGCCTCCGACGAGTTCGATCACCTTCTCGGGCAATTCGGGAATGTCCCATTGCTGCATCCCTTGGCGTTGCCAAGGGTAACTCGTTGGTGTCGCTTTGGTCCCCTGCACTGCCCTTGGCTGACTCTCGTCGATATGCTTGAACGCAGCTTGCTGCACCGTTTCAATTTGCCTGGTGACAATCAGATTCTTCCCTTGAGGATCTTTCAGCTCGATACGGAATCGCAAGTGTTCGGGGAGAGCTTCGCTGTCAAAGTCCGACTTTTGAACGGGCTCGCCGATTTGTTTCGAGCACACCTCGCACAAACTTTTCCAAAAGGGTTCAGCTCGACCGGCCGCATCGAGCATCTTGGGCATCATTTGACGCGCTGTATCGGGTATCGGCACCAATTGCCTTCGAAGTCTTTTAGGTAGCGACTTGAGCAACGCCACGAGTTTCTCTTCGAGGAGTCCTGGTACCAACCATTCGAGTTTCTCTTGATGCAACTGCTCGGCGAATGCCTGTGGGACTTGCACCGTCACCCCATCGCTCTCTGCCCCCGGTTCGAAACGGTAACTCAGTGGCAAGCGGCTGGTTGAACCGATCTCGAGTTGATCAGGAAACTGCTTGTTCATCGAAGCCGCATCGACTTGCAGTTCCAGCGCTTCGTAATACAGATACGGTGGGGCCTTGGTATCTTTGAGCGTCTTGTCCCACTGTTCGAGAGTCGCTCGATCAACGACTTGCTCAGGGATGCACTGCCGATAGAAGGCCAGTAGAGCAAACGCATCGACCAGGCAGTCTCTTCGCCTGGTCTTGTCTCCGATACGCTGAAGGTCGTCGAGGAACTTTAGGTTTTGATTCCAAAATTTCGCGCGGGATTCGAGTTGCAATTCAGCTAATCCATGTTCGATCAGAAGATCGCGAGCAAGTTTTTTGTCCAAGGGAGCAAGTGCAACTGGATGACGTTGGACCGCAGGCAGTCCCATGAGGCTTCCGCGACGCATGACCATCGCGGAACCTTGTTTCCGGCTGAAATGGGGTTCGTCGTAGGAGTATTTCAAGCAATGCCCCAGAACTTTTTCAATCCATACTGGATCGATCCGAGCTGCGGTTCTTGCGAAACGATCGTGGGTCTCGACAACTTCCGAGCATACGATCCACTTGGCGTTGGCACCGCGAAGGGACGAACCTGGCCACAGTAGCAGTTCCATGTTCGATGCACCACGGTACTTCCCTTTGTCATCGAGCATTGCCACTCCGGAGGGCAAGCCGGCGAGGATGGCTTGATGCAACGGCGCATAACCGTCTGCAAATTTCTCGCGAGTGGGGTTCGGGTGCTCCGACTGCTCATGATCAACGATGGCGATCTTTCGAGCTTGGATGCTCATGCCAGCTTCGCGGCACTGTTCCAAGAGTTGCCTGTGGACATCTCCCCATTCTCGCAATCGAACCAGCGACAGAAACGAATCTCTGCAAGCCTTCTCCAGACGGCTTCGACCGAGTTTCTCTCGGAGCGATTGATAAAAATCCCAAATGCGAAGCAGCGTCAGAAAATCGCTTTGGTTGTCCTTGAATCGCTTGTGGGCTTCGTCGGCAGCTTGCTGAAACTCTGGAGGCCGCACGCGTGGGTCTTGGGTTTCGAGCGCCGAGGCGATGATAAGCATCTCATGCAAGCAACCGTTTTGGTCCGCGGCCAAGAGCATGCGTCCAATGCGGGGTGAGACCGGCCAAGTCGACAAAGTTCGACCGATGCGCGTTAAGCTTCCAGACTCCTCGATCGCCTCGATCTCACGCAATGTTTGGAGTCCTTCGCGGATACTCTCGGGCCTTGGTGGATCGAGCCAAGCGAGCGATTCGATATCGTCGATCCTCAGGGACTTGGCATGGAGAATCGTGGCAGCCAAATCGCATCGCATGATTTCAGGCTGGGCGAAACCAGCCCGCGAGTGGTAATCCGATTCGTCATAGAGCCTGATGGCGATGCCGGGCCCAAGGCGACCGCATCGCCCCGAACGCTGATTGGCGGAGGCTTGGCAAATCGGCTCGATCGGCAATCGCTGCACGCGGCTTCTTGGTGCATAGCGTGAGACGCGAGCCGTACCTGTATCGATCACATAACGGATTCCAGGAACCGTCAGCGATGACTCTGCGACGTTGGTGGCAAGTACGATTCGAGTTTGCCGATGGGGTTGAAAGATACGCTGCTGTTCGGCCTCCGTGAGCCTTGCATACAGAGGTAGAACTTCGATCGAGTCTTGCAGACCGCGATGGGTCAGGTGCCCTCGAAGTCGTCGGCTCGCATCCCGGATATCTCGTTCGGTCGGAAAGAACGCAAGGATATCGCCTCGGCCTTCGCTAAAGAGTTCATCGACGGCCATGCAGAGCCGATCGAGCTGGCCGGTATCGGAGTCGATGGATGGTGAATCGGCTAAGCTTTGAACACCACGGTAGCGAATCTCGACCGGATAACTGCGACCTTGTATGGTCAAGATAGGTGCGGGTCCAAGCGTGTCGTAGAAGTGTTCCGAGAACCGCTCCGCATCGATCGTGGCACTGGTGATGATCAGCCTGAGCTCAGGTCGACGATGGACAAGGTCTGCAAGGTAGGCCATGAGCATATCGATTTGGATCGATCGCTCGTGGGCTTCGTCGACGATGATGCAATCGTAAGCTTCCAGAAGAGGATCTCGCTGAATTTCAGCCAGGAGAATTCCGTCGGTCATGAGTTTCACAAGCGACGATTCCTGCGTGCGATCTTGGAAACGAATCTTGTATCCGACGACTTGACCTAACTGGGTATCGAGTTCTTCGGCGAGCCGATTGGCGATCGATCGCGCAGCGAGTCGTCGAGGTTGCGTATGACCGATCCAACCGTGACGAAACAATCCCGCCTGCAGGCAGAGTTTCGGGAGCTGGGTGCTTTTGCCCGATCCGGTCTCACCGCAGACAATCATCGTTTGGCGATTGGCCAAGATATCGAGGATTTCCTCGCGGTGGTTGAAGATCGGCAATTCCGGATCGTAATCGATCCGATAGGGAGTCGCGAGCCGCTGATCAAAGCGTGCATACGAGGCATCGAGTGCCGATTGCCATCGTTGCAAATCCTGATCGAATCGTTCGGGGCTGACCCGCTGGAGCCTTGCCCATTGCCTGGCCAATCGGGTCGAATCATGACGCAACAGACGCCCAGTGTCGATGGGAGCTTGGGAGTTCAAGCTCATGTCCGTTCCCAGCGGATAGCGAATATTCTTGCGGCCACGATAAAGCAAAAACCGCACAGGGTCAGCACGCCGAGTTCGAGTTCGATATCGGGCAATTGGAGATCTCGCCAAAAGATCTTGTTGTAACCTTCCAGAGCCCAAGCATTGAAGGTCAGCATGCCGGCTCGCTGCATCGATTCGCTCATCAGGTAACGAGGAACCATACTTCCTCCAAGGGCCGACATACTCAGGACGACGATGGTCGAGACCCAGCTAAGCTGCGTTCGGGATTTGCAAAGCGATGCAAGCAGCAGTGCGAAACTGGACGAGGCTCCGGCCGTCACGAGCGTCATTGCGATGAAGCCTTCGAGGTGATTCACCAAATCGATCCCAAAGACCAGACTCCCCCAACTGAACATCAAGACCATCTGAAGAATCCCGACGATCGTCAGATAGGACCATTTGCCTAGCAGCAACTGATCCATGCTCAAGCGGCTGCAAAGGAGTCGATCCAGGGTGGAATTTTCACGCTCCTCCAAGAGCGAACCGCTTGCGGTCGTCGCCGAGAACAATAAAAACATCACTGCAATACCTGCTGCGTACATCGCGATCACTGGGTTGGTCTTCTTGCCACCCAAAACATCGACACACTGGATCGATGGAGGTTCGGCAAAAGACGCAACCGGCGGCATCGAGTTGGCTTCGCCAGTAGTAAATGCAGCGGCTTGAACCCCCGAGGGTGGCCCTTGGGGCACAGCTTTACGTTGCTCTTCGGAAAACGCTGTCATGACTGATTTTTGGACCAAGGCTGAAAGGACTTGCCCCGAAACTTGATCGTAAGAATCCGATAGCAATTGAATCTCGGGAAAAGACCCTTGGCTTGCTGGTTCAGAAAAGATCACCGCCGCCGAAATGCTTCCCCGCCGCACAAGTTCTTCGGCAACGCTCGGATCAACCAATTGAGCAAGATCCTTCTGGACCGAATCGGCATGCATGAGGGCCGAATGCGCATCGGTAATCCGCAAGGACTGCTGTTCTCGCAGCAACTCGATCGCACGCCTTGAGATCGCCGAGTCGGCCCTGTCGGCCAATGCGACTTTGATCTTTGGAATCGATGCTCCCGAGGTGCCCCGCGAACCAAAGATCAGCGCAAAGATGCTGAAAAACAGGATTGGGACGAGGAAGGTCAGAAGCAATTCCGACCGATTGTTCTTCAATCGTCGAAAACTAACCTGAAGGATCGTCCATACCATAAACAGAATCTCGACTGAAAAGGAATCCCCTGGCAGGGGCTTGCGGGGATCATCATAAGATCAGGGATTGGAAAATGGAAACCCGGGACCGAGCCCGACGGGTGATCGAAAGGAACCGGTTTATTTGCTAGCATGCGCCTTCCCCAGCTCGTTCGATCCAAAAGGGGTTTTAGGGCAAATCGCCAGTAGCTCGCAAGCGGAAAGGAACCATGCGTTGACCAAAACTTCCGAGGCTCTGATCGAAATCGCACAAAAAATGGTTCGAGACTTGCGTGGGCTGAAGTTTTCCGAGCCCGTGCACACGGTCTACAACCCGCTCGAATACGCTTGGCCTGCACATGAGCAGTATTTAGCGAGGTATGCCTCCGGTCCGAAGCGGGTCTTGTTTTTGGGGATGAATCCGGGGCCTTGGGGGATGGCTCAAACGGGGGTCCCTTTTGGTGAAGTCCAAGCGGTTCGAGAGTTTCTCAAGATCGATGCCGCGATAGGCAAACCTGTGCTTGAGCACCCCAAAAGGCCGATCGAGGGGCTTGGATGCAACCGTTCGGAGGTCTCGGGCAAGCGGATGTGGGGGTTGTTTCAGGAGCGTTTTGGGACTCCAAAAGCGTTTTTTGCTCAGCATTTTGTGACAAACTACTGCCCCCTGGTTTTTATGGATCAGGGAGCAAGGAATCTGACTCCGGATAAATTACCCGCCCGTGAAATGGGTCCTTTATCCGAGCATTGCGATCGGCACTTAGCCGAAATGATTCAGATTCTTAAACCCAGGTTTTTGGTTGGGGTGGGGCAATTTGCAGAGATGTGTTTGACCAGGGTCTGTAAGAATTCAGGGATCGGCTTGGGAGACGGATCGGGGGAAAAAGGCGTTAAAATCCTCAGAATCCTCCATCCCAGCCCAGCTTCACCTGCTGCCAACCGCGGTTGGTCCCCTGCGGTGGAAAAAACGTTGGTTGAACAGGGAATTTGGGAAGAAAAAAGAGCCAAAAGAGCATAGAATCGCAGGCTCTCGCGTTACTTTTGGCTTCCAGCATCGATATTCTAACGCAGAGCGACGGAACTTTTCCAGCCACACTGGACTCGGAGAGGTACACGAATTTTGGTTACCCACAATCATGATGCCTCCAGATCCCCGACAAATTGAAGAATGGCTGAGCGGTCTGCTCGACGGAGAACTCTCCGAGCAAGAGCAACGCGACTTGGACTCTGCCATGCGTAACGACCCTTCGATCGCTGAGCGACTCGAAGAGATGACCAACCTCCGACGCGCCCTTTTACAAGGCCGCTCAGTTGGCCGATTGGGATCGGATTTCTCAACGAAGATTGTCCAAGCTGCCCGCAATCGGGCCTCTGAGATGGATGCCCCGCCTGCTTGGGTTCTTCCCGATGCCCCGAATGCCGTAGCCCCTCGAACCCAGGACACGCTTTGGCAAGAAGACGAATTGCCCTCGGAACGCTCCGCTCCATTGTCTGTTGAACTGGTTGCCTCGGATGGTTCGACCACACCAAGGATCAACGGCATTATGGGCACTGGACATGAGCCAGCAGCAGCAACGCCAGCCGATCGTTTCCTCAGAATTTGGCTACCTTCGCTCGCCGTGGTTCTGGCTCTTTGTGCCTTGGTATTGTTCCTGCCTCGCAATGGCTCGGATGTAACAGTAACTAAAAACCCAAGCACCTCTGAAGGCTCCGGGACAATTCCGGATTCAATCCCTCAGGAATCTCCGACTCCAGAAAAACCAAGCAACGATCTAATCGCTGAATCCGAGGAGCAAAACAACCCGACGATTCCCAAGCTGATGCCCGAGTTGCCCGGATCCAAGTCGCCTGCATCCAACTCGCCAGAGAAGATTGCAGAGGCGCCGCAAGCGGTGCCAAATAAAGGCGTGAAGCAATTGCCCCCGAAAATCATAACCTCGTTGGTCGCATTCGTCTCGGTCGATAAGGTCGCTCGGGAAAATGGAATGCTGACCCAACTGTTGGATCAGTATGAAATCATCTACAGCGAAGATGTCGTTCTGAAAGACGAAGCTCGTCAGGAGTTTGCCGACTCACTGATCGTTAAGCTCAAAGCCGATCTGAATGTGAAGGATGCAAAACTCTATGTCGTCAAAAGTAGTCTGGCGAGAATCGATTCATTCAGTCAGGATGTTCAAAAACAGAAAGCAGACTTCCCTGATTATCAATTATCAATGACTTTAAGCCCGATCGTCTTGGACATGGTTGGGCAACTCGATGGTCTTCGCGATGCTCTTAAGGATGCCAATCCCCAAAAGCCCAATGGGAAACGCCCTTCAAATCAAGACGAGGGCTACTTGATCCTCGTGGTTCGTGATTCCAAATAAGCTATCTCAGACCAAGCTCTTGTCCGATGGCAAGAGCATCTTGGCAAGCTCCTCTCCAGCTTGTTTCGTCTGCAAAACCCTCTCGGTGGAATAACACCGGTTCGTCACCAATTCGAAATTCGATCCAGCAAACGCGAACCTTCACTTTCTGGACATACTTAATCGGACACAAGACCCAATGGTTGGTATCCGAAAACAGGACATGCTCCTTGGAGAACCATTGCAACTGGGGTTCTTGGCCAACAGGGACACTACGATAGGCCTCGACATTGTTTTCTGCGAATTGTCGCACGACTTGAAATCTAGCATAAGAGAACCTTAGAAGTTCCATCACGACGTAGACACCTAGAAATACCGCCGGCACCGCGAAAAACGAAGTTTCATAGTTTAGGCTCATCGGAATAAAACTCAGCCAAATACTGAGCACTAAAAGGATCAAAAACACTCCACCGTTGGGTCTAAACGAAAGAGCCTTGGTGCGGTTTTTCAGAGCAAGACTCCGTTGAGGCGCAAGGATGCAGTCCCAGGAACCCGCAGGAGCAGCCTGGACGATCAAACCTTCTGCTCTGCGATGACGGCTAAGGGTCGACAGGAGGTCATACCACTGATCATGGAAAAAACAGGTGCTTGGGATCATCGCCCATGGAAGAGCGCTTTCGGTATCCGGGTAGCTGATCATTCCTCGCTTGGTGTTGACCATGTACCCTTGCATTTTGGATTGCAAGCACAGATCGTTGTGCCACACCGTCAATCGACCGCTGGTTACCACTCCATGCAGGGGACCTGCCAACCACGGCCTACGCTTGAGCAATCGCTTGGCGTGGTTCCTGCCGACATATCGGATCCAAACAAACCACAGAACCAGCAATGCAGCAATCGCTACGGCAGCCAAGCCCAACACACCCAGTCCAAAAGACAGGATCGCACCCCAAATCACGACAGAGACCAGTACCAGCGGCAAAATACAGCCGATATGCAAACTAGAGCCAAAGTGATTTGCGATCCGTAAAACATCGAGATCGCCGCTGAAGTTGGTCACGAACCGGTCACCAGCGAAACTCGATGGTTCCGATTCGCTGGCATAGTCGGTCGACTCCCAGGGATTGATGGAGTTTTCGCTGGAGCTAGAGTTCAAAATGCAAAGAACCTTTTAGTATTTCTTGTTACAATTGGATTCTATGAGCACTGCCAGCACTTTGAAACTCCCAACACCGATCCGGCACAAGCTTTCGGAACTTCGAGGCTTGATCAGCCGTGTCATCGCGACCCAAGGAATCGCGGTGCTTTTGATTTGGTTGCTTGGGTCTTTTATCGCCTTTGGACTGATCGATTATCTGCCGACCCGATTTGGAGCCGACGAATCACCTCGCATCGTTCGCTTGATCATGTTGCTGATCATCGCAGCAGGAACGCTAGGTATCTTATACCATTATTTTTGGAATCGTTGGTTGGTGCGTTGGAGCGACTCGGCATTGGCCCTTGCCATCGAGCGGCGTTATCCGGAATTTCAAAGCACTTTGGTCACCACGGTCCAAGCTGCAAATCCTTCGTCCAAATTGCGATCGAAAGATCTCGATGCGATCGAGCATCCGAATCGACCGGGGATGATCGAGCTTGCGGCTCGCAAGGCTGTCGAGAAAATCACCTCGATCGATGTACGATCCTTGGTACAACTCTCGACACTTCAATGGGAACTAGGACTGCTTGCTGCAACCCTCGGGCTCTTTGGAGTCGGCTCGCTGGCTTATCCTGATTTAGTATCGCACTGGTCCAAACGGCTTTTTAATTTGTCCGATGCACCTTGGCCCAGGCGTACCTCGCTGGGAGTGGTTGGATTGGAACTCGATGTTCCGCCGTTTACCAACACACCGACACGAGATCGGTACTTGGTGCCGATGGAAAACAATCGGCTCTTGGCCCCCAAAGGTTCCTCGGTGCGTCTTCGCGCAACGGCCAAGGATTTGTTGGCCGAGCCCTATGATAAATGCGCCTTGCATTACCGCGATCGAGCCGGGAATCGAGGCCGAGCCAGCATGCTCAGCTATTCCAATTCCAATCCGCGTGAGTTCGTCCTCGATGGTCCACCACTCGAAGCGATCAATGACAATCTTTGGTTTTCGATCGTCGGAGGGGACGCTAGGCTCTCGAACTTAGTTCTCGAAACCGTCGATGCTCCCTTGGCTCTATCGACCGATCTGGATGTTTCCTACCCGAGTTACTTACAACGGTCGACCAAGACGACCTGGGGCAACGAGCGGCTCGAATTTCGAAATGGGATGCGATTACCCCAAGGCACCCAAGTTGGTTTTTGGATTCGAGCCAACAAACCGATTCGCAAAGTCGATGTGATGCAAGTCACTGGGACTGCAGGGGAAGACTCGACCAAGCAGTTTACAGTGGAACTGGAAAAACCAGCGTTGGAATTCGCCCTTCCGGCGACGGTACTGCTGGGCAATCTGTTTGTAGAACTAAGGCTCTGGGACGAGCTTGGACTCTGTTCCACCCGTGTCCAACAGTATGTCGTCGCGGCTACAGCCGACAAAGTCCCCGAGATCGACTTTGTGCTCGAAGGGATCTCGACGGCCATCACCGAGAATGCCAAGCTTCCTGTTCGAAGCAAGATCAAAGACGATTACGATCTGAATCAAGCTTGGGTCGAATCGAGAATCGACGAGCAAGAGATCATCAAGACCGAATTGCAAGTCGATGCACAAGGAAGCGGGGATTTGGACATCGATCTTAAGGCGATGAAGGATTCGGGCCTTAGTACTCCGAGCGTCGGTTCGGTCTTCTCGCTGATGGTGGGAGCCTCCGATTTTTTTGACGTGCCGCCTAGTGCTCAGGCACCCGCCATTGCTCACGTAGGTCGATCGACACCGATTCAACTGAGCGTTGTTACCGAAGATCAATTCTTGATATTGCTCGATAGGCGTGAAGCCGCCATGCGGCGCAGGCTCGAGCAAATCATCAGCGAACTCGGACAACTTCGAGACCTACTGATCCTGACCAATAAAAACAACAAGCAAGTCCAGGAGCAGGCAGAAGAGGAAACCTCTGGGACCAAAGAGGGCAAAGAAACTCCCGCACAAACCCGATCTCGAATACTCCTGCTGCGCAGCCAACAAGCGTCAGCTCAAGTCTCGAAATCCGAAGGGGAACTCAAGGGCGTGTTATCGGAGATCTCGATGCTCGTGGCGGAACTGGTCAACAACCGAATCGATAGCAAGGATCGCCGAGAAAGGCTCGGACAAAAAATCAAACTTCCGTTAGAAGGGATGCTCGAGTCGAAGTGGAAGCCATTTGCCATGCAGATCAATCAACTCGAAGGAACGATTGGCAAGCTGACGGCAGAGGAACTCTCCGTGCAGATTGACCAATCGATCGCAAACAACAACGATATCATCGCAACACTCAATGCGATCCTCGCCGATATGATTGAAATCCAAGACCTCAACGAAATCATCGATCGGGTTCGAGGACTGCTCGACCAGCAGTCGAAGTATCTCGATCGTTCCAAACAAGAGCAAAAGAAAAGCACGCTGGATCTTTTGAAATAGCCAAGTGCATGGAGTCTCCGATGAACACAAACCAAATCCATCGAGTCGTCCTGATCGCATGCCTGCTGTTAGGCACATGCATGGCCTCGCCGGCTCGTTGCCAATCACCTTCGGGGGCGGTTGGAGAGCTGCAAAAGGAGCAAAAGGCGCTTGCCGTACAGTATGCAAATCTTGAAGAGATTTTCTTGCGGATGAGTCAGCTCGAGGCGGCGACCAACCCGACGCGAGCGGCTCTATTGTTGCAAGCAGCACAGATGAGCAAGCAGCTTGCAACCCAACAGCGAATGATTCAAGCGAGCGAATTTTTGGCCAAGGGTCAGTATTCGCGAGCCATTCCCGAACAAGAGGCCAGTCGAGACAATTTGAAAAAGCTCTTGGAACTCTTGCAGAGCGAGAACCGTTCGTCTCGGATCAAGGATGAGCGAAAGAAGCTCGAGGATGTCCTCAAGGACATTCGTCGCATCGAGAACATTCAAAAGGCAACGCGCGGTCGAACCGAAGCGGGCCAGGACAAGGAGACGGCGGCAAAGGATCAAGCCGATCTAGAAAAGCAGCTCGAAAAATCTCAAATGGATCTGACCGACGAAAAAGACAAGCCTTCGAAGCCCGATAAGTCCGATCCGTCTGATAAGTCCGATCCGTCCGATCCGTCCGATAAGTCCGATCCGTCTGATCCGTCCGATCCGTCCGATCCGTCCGATAAGTCCGATAAGCCCGATCCGCCCGATAAGTCCGATAAGCCC
>JBJSXX010000288.1:0-6769 GCA_046086605.1 Pirellula sp.
CAGCAACTACAAGGCCAGCAACTACAAGGCCAGCAACTACAAGGCCAGCAACCCCAGGGCCAGCAACCACAAGGTCAGCAACCACAAGGCCAGCAACCCCAGGGCCAGCAACCCCAGGCACAACAACCCCAGGCACAACAACCCCAGGCACAACAACCCCAGGCACAACAACCACAGGGCCAACAACCACAAGGCCAACAACCGCAAGTTCAGCGACCACAGGCACAGCAACCAGCAACTCCGCCGCCTCAGCAAAATTGGAAGCCGCCAACGATCGATTGGAACCTTGGAGCTACTCTTCGATGGCTGATCATCGCAACCCTGGCCCTGATCGCTTTGGTCTTCGGAGTGAAGTACTTTCGACAGTGGCTCTCCTGGTTCGGCCAGACCCCAGAGCAGGAGGCTGTAAGTGCGCCGTCTGGTGTTACCGCTTCGACTCCATCGCTACGGTTCTGTGAGATTGAGAATCCGTTTAGGGTTCATCGCAATGACCCTGATGCAATCGTTCGATCGTTGTTTCAAGCCGTATCGATCTGGGGTAAAGAGCACCGAGTCGCCAGGACTGAGGATGAGACTCCCGACGAGTACTCTAGGCGTTTAGGCAGGAAGTACTCAGAGATCGCCGAGTCGCTTACGAGCTTGGGCTTGATGGTCAGCCGAATGGCATACGCCAAAAAATCGATCCCCAAGCAGGACGCAATGTCGTTGGAGTCGCTCTGGGAGTGGCTCAAAGCCCACGATTCGTTGCCCTCTCAAGGATAGACCAAGACCAGGATAGGCTTATGCAGCCCTCGCGGGATAAGCACAGCTTTTTCGCAATGAGACATGAAAAAAATCAAGGAAGTGGACGCTTCGAGGGATTTGGCTTATTGAAATTCAGTCTCAATTAAGATAAGCTTTAAGGACGATGAATTCATCGAGACCTGTTTTTTGCTTTGTGTCACCGACCCTTCCGAGTCTGGTTCGTCCCCATGACGCTTCCAAATAACCCTCAAGCAGTACCGGTTGAGTTTCTGGCTCCCGAAGCCGAAGGGGTTGTCGTCGATTTGTGTGGCGAAGAGCGAAATGTTCATCGGCTCGAGGAATTGGGCATCCGATGTGGTTGTAAGATTCGGATGCTGTGCCCAGGTGAGACTTGCCTTTTGGCGATCGAGGGTAAGAAGATGTGCCTGCGGCTAGGAACAACCGCAGAGATTCTCGTTCATCCACTGACTCCCTGATCTCGACGATGTTAGGGATCAAAATCGGGAACCATTTGCAAGCAAAGGGGATTTGATTCTCTATGGTTCCTACGACTCTGGATGATTTGAAAGAAGGTCAGCGGGGCATGGTTCTAGAGATTCAGGGAAGTGATTCCTTGTCAGCAAGGCTCATGGAGATGGGGCTTATTCCGGGTGAGTATGTCGAGATGGTCGGCCAAGCTCCCATGGGTGATCCGGTAGAGTATCAGGTTGTGGGATATCGTTTGAGTTTGAGGCGTGCCGAGGCTCGCCGAGTCCGGATCGAAAGGGCCTAGGTGGATCGCATCGAATGGCAACCCGGGCTAAGGCGGACTTGCATGCAACTGTTGCGTTGATCGGAAATCCGAATACGGGAAAGAGTAGTCTCTTTAACGCGTTATGCGGTGGTCAGGCCCGAGTGGGCAATTACCCTGGGGTCACCGTCGAGCACAAGTCTGCACGAATGCTCCTTGGGGGCGACAAGCAACGAGCGATCGAGCTTGTTGATTTACCTGGGACTTATTCGCTGAGTGCTCGATCTGCAGACGAAGCCGTATCGGTTGAAGTTCTTTCGGGCGAGATGCCGGGTGTATCGCGACCCGATGCAGTGATTGTGATTCTCGATGCGACGAATCTCGAGCGCAATCTCTATTTGTTAAGCCAAGTTTTGGAGTTGAAGATTCCGACGCTTGTGGCGTTGAACATGTGGGATCGGACTCAATCCGAGGGTGTTTCGATAGACGTAGATTCTCTATCGAAATCACTAGGCGTTCTGGTGGTCTGCACGAGTGCATCGAAGCGACAGGGAATCTCAGAGCTTCACTCGGCCCTCGAAAATCTGTTGCAGTCTCCGACTTTAGGCATTCTATCGAGCGACAAGCTTGCATCGGCATCCTTTCCCGAAGCGTTCCATCGAAGCGTCGAAGCGTTGTCACAATGGTTTGAATCCCAAGGTGTTTGCTTACCCCGATTCCAAATCGAACGTTTGCTTATCGACGACGCGCAGGGCCATTCGTATCGCGTTATTCCCAAGGGACTAGCGACTGCGGTTGCTGAGCGAATCTCGGAGTCTCGCAAATCGCTTAGCCAGCAAGGTGTTGCAATCCCTTTGTTTGAAACGCGAGCCCGATATGGATGGATCAAACAGCAGGTGGTCGGCGTTATCGAACGCAAACCTCGCGAGCACAAGAAAACGATCAGCGATCGAATCGATCGATGGCTAACACATCGTTGGATAGGTTTGCTTTTTTTCTTTGGCTTGATGTTTTTTATCTTCCAATCGATCACACGGTTTGCTGATTGGCCCATGAAGGGAATTGAGTTTGCGAGCGGTTGGTTAGGGGATTTCATTCAAGGCGTGTTGCCTCCAGGACCTCTTCAGAGTCTTCTAAGCGATGGGATCGTGGCCGGTGTGGGTTCGGTATTGGTGTTTCTACCCCAAATCGCGATCTTGTTTTTCTTTATCGCGATCCTTGAGGATTGCGGTTACATGTCTAGGGCCGCATTCATGATGGATAAATTCATGTCGGCCATCGGAATGAGTGGTAAATCATTCTTGCCCTTGATGTCTTCGTTTGCTTGTGCGATACCTGGGATCATGGCGACTCGAACGATCGAGAATCGACGAGACAGAATGGTAACTCTGTTGATTGCTCCGCTGATGAGTTGTTCGGCGCGTTGGCCGGTGTATGTATTGATGGTCAGCGCATTTGTGCCCGATAACACTTACCTTGGCGGATGGGTAGGTTTACAAGGAGCCGTGTTATTTGGGATGATGTGCGTAGGGGCTCTGGTTGCGATTCCCGTCGCTTGGTTGCTCAAGCGGTTTGTTTTTCCGGGAGAACCATCCACATTTATCATGGAGCTATCGAGCTACAAATGGCCAAGTTTCCGAGTGGTTGCAATGCGTGTTTGGGAGAGAGTCATCGCATTCTTAGCTAGAGCAGGATCGTTGATCTTCCTGACCTCGGTACTGATTTGGGCGGCAGCATACTTCCCCGGAGACCATAGCCAACTCGAACGTACTGTGGCACAGTTGCGTGCCGAGGAGGCGAGCCCAAGTCCTGATGCGTCGAAGTTGGAGTCGCTAGAAATGCAGGTCAATAAGCAACGGAGCGATTTGATTTCGCAGAGCTATCTCGGAATGGCAGGTCACTGGATCGAACCGATCGTCAGACCTTTGGGGTGGGATGGGAAAATCGGTATCGCTGTCTTAGCATCCTTCCCTGCTCGGGAGGTGGTCGTCGCGACTTTAGGAACCATTTACTCCTTAGGGGCAGATCAGGACGAGAACAGCCAAGGTTTAGTTCAACAGATGCGGAGTGAGACCTGGCCTGATGGCCGGCAGGTTTACTCGCTTGCCACGGCTTGCTCGATCATGGTCTTTTTTGCTCTTTGCGCCCAGTGTGTCTCGACACTTGTAACAATACGTCGCGAAACAAACTCGTGGCGGTGGCCTGTTTTCTCATTTGTGTATATGACCACCCTAGCCTACATCGGTGCTTGGGTTGTTTACAATGTCATGAGCAAGTGGTGAAGCATCGATGGTTCATGCGACGGATTACCCTGAATTTCGATGGCTTCTGGGGGCGCATGGCTGCGCAACGGTCTGTACGAGGATCTTGTTCTTCTGGGCTCCCTTTGCGATAGCCAAGGCCTATCCGGAAGAACCTCTGTACCTGGGGCTCTTGGGATTGGTCCAAGCGATTCCGGCGCTGAGCCTCGCTTTATTGGGTGGCCACCTCGCGGACTTTCTCGACCGCCGGAATCTTTTGAGATATTCCTACACGCTTCAATGGTTGTGCGCTTTGGGGATGAGCGCATCGGTCTTCACCGATGGTTGGGTTAGGTTGTCGGTTATCTTTGTTAGCATGTTTTTTTTGGGGGTTGCTAGGGGCTTTGCAGATCCGACGATGCCTAGTCTCGAAGCGCAGATTGTCCCACGGATGGCTGCCCTTAGCGCTGCGACTTGGACAACCATCGTTTGGCATGCTTGTGCTGTCATCGCCCCTCTGCTTGCAGGCGCATTGATTCAGCAGGTTGGCTACATCGCTCCGTTTGTGTTGGCGATTGGTTGTTCAAGTCTCTCGATCGCCTTGGTGTCTTGGATTTCACCCAAGCCAAGGCCACAGACAGGCCCAAGAGAACCTTTTGGTCAAGCGATCACGGCTGGATGGCGATTTGTGATCAATCGTAGGATCCTATGGAACTCGATGGCTTTGGACTTGTTTGCTGTGCTCTTCGGTGGAGCGATCGCGATGCTGCCCTTGTATGCCGACCAAATCCTTCATACAGGTCCGATCGGATTGGGGGTACTAAGCGCCTCACCAATGCTTGGCGCTTTGATCTGTGCGATCATTTGCATTCGATTTCCTCCAAGAGCTCATGCAGGAAAAATACTTCTGGTGAGTGTTTTTGGATTTGGGCTGTGCATGATTGTTTTTGCCCTGTCGAAGAACCTAGCTCTATCGGTGGTGGCCCTTTTCTTCAGCGGTGTGCTCGATGGCGTTAGTGTCGTCATCAGAAAATCAATTTTGAGACTCTATTCGCCCGAGGGGATGCGTGGACGGATCGCCGCTGTGAACTCGATATTTATCGGTGCCTCAAACGAACTCGGAGAACTCGAAAGCGGACTTGCCGCTCATTGGCTCGGACTCGTACGGAGCGTCGTCCTTGGTGGTGTTGCGACGCTGTGTATCGTCCTTGGAGTTGGGATCTTTGGAAAAGAAGTCCGTGAGTTTGACATGCGTTCGGAGATGCAGCGCAAACCCAAAGACGACTAGACGACTAAGGGTCGACTTCGATCCTTGCGGGCCCTGCAACGCGCGTCGAGCATACCCATCCGTTCTCTTGCACTTCCGGACGGATCTTATCGACCAACCAACTAGCCTCGTTGGCATCTTGAACCATGACGAAAACCACCGGGCCCCAACTCGATTGTCCAACACCTTCGAGTCCCATGCTACGGAATCGATCGATCCAATGACGAATTCGCGGTGTTCGATACGCATCACCAACGGCAGAAGAAAACACGTTACCTGCGAGCTCTCCGTACTGTCCTATGGCTCGAGTGGCTTGAGGAAAGTCCTCATCGCTAATCGCAGGGAGAATTTGTTGTTGAATCAGTTCGAGCATCCTATCCCGATTAGGATTTTCGTGTGCTGAGCAATGATCGAAGATCGCTTGTTCGCTAGCTCCTGAGTCCCCCTGATAGATTGGCTCATGGAGCAAAACGACCTGCCAGGGCATTGGAAAACGGTGGGATCGCGTTCGCTCAGGATCCAAATGCGAAAGTACACTTGATTGCCCTAGGTCGACGATCAATCCACCATGCAAAAATCCATGCAAACCGATGTGAGAACGTAGACCACGTCCGCTATCGATGATCCAAAAATCAGATCCCTGATTTTCTTGTGGTTGATTGCCATCCTGGAACGAATTCAGGAGCGCGGAGGCAGCGCAGGCGAACTGAGTGCCTGAGCCTAAGCCAATATGGGGTGTCGGGGCTTTCCGGAGCTTGACCGGAGGGATGGCTATACTGTCGTTTCTTGATCGAAAGTTTGCATAGACCCGATGGAACCTATCTTTCCAGTAAGGATCCTCCCAGTCTAGACAAGGATCGATGCATTGAGCGGGATCCTCGATCGAATTGGCCGATACTGACAAGCAAGCAGATGGCTTATCGACCATCAATCCGATGCCGCCGAAGCAGTGTGGAGCACCGGGATGGATTTCAAGCAGCCCAAAGTGAAGCCTGCTGTAGGCTTCGACTAAGCGACCAACATGGGGGCTGATGTCAGTTTTGTGTGGCACTGTCTTTGAGTCGAATGGGTGCAGCCGTGTCGACCTTCACGGGCGCGATAACCAATACGTTCTCTTGGGAGCCTCGCCAACCGGGTAGTTCCAAAGTGTTCGCGATCCAACCCGGGTGCATCAACCTACCTCGTTCGCTGGCTATATCTCCCACGAGATTCCACCGATTTGGAGATGCAGCATCTGGGATGTCAATGAGTTCACCTTCCTCCTGTTCGACGATGGTCGTGACTTGAAGGCACTCTTCGAGACATTGGTGAGTTGCATCCAAAACATTGCGAGCCATTTTACCGATCTGCTCGTCGGTGAGTCCCTCGAGATCCTCATAGATCAGATCCACCAGTCCGGCGCGACGTTGTAACAACGCAAGGAGCGTGATGGCTTCGCTTCGTCGAGTGCTCCTCGAAGAACTGTTTCCTTTCGGGTCGGAACCTGGCTCTTTGGCTTCGTCGGGATCCTCCCTGCTACTGCTGTAATAGCCTTTGCCCAGCCCCGGAGTGGCCGGAATTGTCAGTGTCGACTTCTTGCCACTCCGCTTGGATCTTCCCGAGGAGTATTTCTTCGTCGAAGTTTCCAGAGTTAGAACATCGCGGACACCTTGGGCAACGTGCCTGTTGAACAGGATGCCAAAAAAGGCTCGGATTGCTAAAAACAGTCGCATGGGAGCAGGGGGCGGAGGGATTTGGTGGAAATTGCGAATCGAAGCGTAAAGTTTAACCAGCCATCTTTCGGGTTGG
>JBJSXX010000289.1:0-16515 GCA_046086605.1 Pirellula sp.
ATGACGCGTTGTGAATGTGAGCGAACCATCGTGGGCTCGCATTGCAACCATACGACGGTTGACACATCGTATCCAGGGGTACTTTCGTGCGACCAACAGGAATATCAGTTGGTCGGGGCCAGCACCATGATCGCTATAATCGATTCCAAAGGGATTCGGGATATCTATCAGGATGCTATCGAGGAGTTCCTCTCTGCGAAACAGCCCGCTTATCGGAGTCGTTACCTGTATTCCCTTGGGGTTCAGAAATATCGCCGACTCATAGAACTCTTTTACGGAGATCGAAGGTTGCACTTGGAAACTCGATTCCTCGATGATCCCATTCGAATCGACCAAAGCATGTCCAACCATGACAAATGCTGTTTGATCGTCGAATCGCTCAAGTGCGGACGCGAGGAAACCAGGTTCGAGCGCGTCGTCAGAAAACAACAAGTGGCAATATTCGCCTTCGGAAGCTTGGATCCCCAGTCTCCAATTTCGAACCGGCCCGACATTCTCCCGGTTTTGGATCACTTTGATTCGATGATCTTCAGAAGCGTACTGCTGAAGGGTTTCCCAAGTGCCATCGGTGCTGCAGTTGTCTATCAGAACAATCTGGTGTCCATCAATGTTCTGCACTTGGGCAGACTCGATGGCCTTGCAAACCATCTCTCGACGATTATGAACCGGTATGACTGTGCTGACTCTCATGCAGACTTCGAACAAGCCTTACGTGAATCAAACCACGCAAATGGTGCGATCAACGCGAAAAAAGACAATGAAATCGTACTTGCTATGAGCACCCCGGCGATACCTATGCCATTCAAACTGCAAAGGTAAATCGCAAGTGGTATATTCAAAAAACAGGCGACAAGAGAACAAAACATCTGCTCCCGCGTGCGGCCGATGCCATTGAGCAAATTGACGTAGGAATTCCCCCATAGGATGACCCATGTATAGATCACCATCGAGCACCGTGTCAGTGGACTCAAAGTAATGCTCGGGTCAATCCATACATGAATCAAAGAGTTGATACCCAGCCCTATCACAACGGATAGGACTGCAAAGGGAACCATCAAGCTTGTCACGATTCGCCATAGCTTGTCGAGCATCGCCAGATCTCGCTTGGCCCAAGCGGTTCCAGACAAAGCCCAAATTGGGCCCACGCACATCGAATAGCCAGTGGTCACCAAAGCCGAAAGCCTCAGCATAATGTCAAACTCAGCCACAGCCGCCGCATCAAAAGCTCTCAACACAATCCATCGATCCATCATGAAGATAACGATATAGGTCACCTCGATGACGATAAACGGCAGGCCAATCGATACCACCTCACGAAACGAGCCCCACGTTGTATCGCTCCATACAGGTCGTAGCTCTGGAAACCTTCGAAACAGATAGCCGGCCAGAGTCGCGTAGGCACCTGCAAACATCAGTAGATTAACCAACGCCAAAGTGGGTAAATCCAAACGGAAACCCAACTGAGTTGCAAACCAGATCCATAGAAATAAACCCAAGGAACTCAAAAATCCAACCAGCGATGTGGCACTATTCCAATGCTTGGCGTACAAGACCGCATTGGTGACCCCAGAAATCTGATTCAAGGCTAAAGCCATGAACGAAAAGAAAATTCCCAAAGCTAAACTCCGGTCGGAGCCAGCACTCTTGAACCACCTAGCCAATGGCAATTCGCCGAAAAACAAAACCAGTCCTAAAAAAATAGCGATCCCACCCCAAAGGATTATCTGCCCGAAAAACGTCGACGATATGTACATCCTTGCGCTTTCCAGCCGGTCGTGACTTAGCGACTCAATCACCTTGTTGCGAACTCCCTTTCCGAGCCCGAACTCCAAAATCACTACCCAAACAACCAACGATTGCATCGCAACCCAAACCCCGTACTCCCCCTTCCCAAGCGCTTTGACCAAAAGCGGCAGCATCAGGAACTGGAGCAAGAATGAGGCAAGCTTCAGTACCGACGATAATCCTATGTTCCGGACAAAAATCGAACGAATCATTCTCAAAGCTTCGCTAGCGTCGGTGACCACTCCGGCCATCGACTTTCCTAATACAGCAATTCGCGATCCTGCCGATACTCTAGGTTACCGTTATCGTCGGTAAAGAAGTTCTAGACAGTTTTGCAAGATCAGCCAGAAAAGCCAACATTCATGGCTTAGATATCTTTGCTAAGCTAGCAATTCTGTGATGAGATGCCCATGGACATCCGTCAGCCGACGGTCGATCCCGTTGTGGCGAACGGTCAATCGAGTGTGGTCTATGCCCAGCAGATGAAGAATGGTTGCGTGGATATCATAGACCTGGGTTGGGTTCTCTCGATCCAGCGGCTTGTAGCCAAAAGGGTCGCTCGGCCCATGAGTGACTCCTCCGCGGATGCCCCCACCACATAGCCAGTTGGTAAAGCAGTAAGGATTGTGGTCTCTTCCTTTGCCCCCTTGTGAGCTTGGCATCCTACCGAACTCGGTAGTCCACAAAACGATGGTATCCTCAAGCATCCCACGTTGCTGTAAATCTTGAATCAGGGCCGTAGCTCCGCGGGCCATACCGGTGGCAAGTGGGCCGTGATCGCGATGAATGTCCTCGTGCGAATCCCAATTGCGTCTTGGGAATCCATTGTCATTACCCGACCAAATCTGAACGAACCGGACTCCTCGTTCGAGCATCCTTCGGGCTGCAAGACACTTGCGAGAAAAATGAATGGTCTCTTCGAGCGGATTGATTTCCTTATCGAACGACGCGGGGATTTGATCCAAGCCATAGAGTTTCAGTATGTGCTCAGGTTCCTTAGAAAAGTCCAAAGCCTCCGGAGCAGCCAGTTGCATTCTGGCTGCGAGCTCATAACTACGGATCCTCGATTCGAGACGTTGGTCTCCGAGTCGTTGCTGGGCATGTTGTCGATTGAGCTGAGCCAACAAGCCATGTCCAGCCTTTTCGCTTGCGTCGTTGACATAATGCCCGGACTTGTGCGGACGCAAATCAGCGATTGGATTTTCTGAGCCTGGATAGATGACCGTTCCACTGTGCTGCGCTGGCAAAAACGCGGAGTCCCAATTTTTCGTACCATTGCTCGCCAAGCCTCGATGGTCTGGAAATACCACGAATGTTGGGAGATTGTCGTTCATGCTCCCGAGTCCATAGCTGACCCAAGAACCCATGCCTGGGAAACCGGGCAACTGAAAGCCAGTGGCTTGTAGCAAGGTCGCTTGGCTGTGTACGCCGGTCTTGCCGACAACATTGTGAACAAAAGCCAACTGATCAACGACCTTTCCCAATTCCGAAACGGGTTCGGAGAGCAACTTGCCGCTTTGACCGTATGCCTTAAAGTCCCAAATCGGTTTGAGCCATGGGCCAAGTCCGTTTTGGAATGCTTCGACCGGTTCCCCGAAGTCGCTGTCTTGGCCATGCCGCTTGACCAACTCAGGTTTAAAGTCAAACAAGTCGATGTGGCTTGCAGCGCCAGCCATGAACAACTGCACAACTCGCTTGGCTTTTGGCCGATGATGCAACGGATGAAGACTACCTTGTTCAGAGTCGGATGTCTCTTTACCCAATCCGGATTCGGCCTGAAGCATCGCACCTAGGGCGAGCCCCCCGAACCCATGCCCGAGCGACTCGAGCATACTGCGTCGAGAGAGCGACTCGAAATCGATCGATCTGCCGTCCATACCCATCGCACGCACCTTTTTGTGGGTCATTCTTTGATTTTCCGTACTCAGTAACCCCGTACTCAGCAACGTGGTACTCGGTAAACGTACTCGTTCTCGAAACCCTTGAGTCCACAGCTTCTTGACGACTACAAGTAGCATTTCATCGATCACGCTTAGAGATGATAATCCTACCAGACAAAAGTCTCTACAGGTCTACTTTTGATCAGACTCGAAAAGTACGGGCAATCTGACTCGATTGCCTCTCCCTGGGTGCTCCAGAACGCCTTGACCGACTCGAAAGCCCCTCCGATAATCTCCGCTTCTGTTGATCCAACAAATTTTCCTTTAGCACTTGCTGAGTATCACTCGATGAAAATCCACGAGTATCAAGCGAAAGAACTCTTTCGCGCATTCCAAGTCCCCATTCTTCAAGGCTTTGTGGCCCGATCCCCAGAGGAGGCTCAAGCTGCCTACGATAAACTCGGTGGCACACTGGCTGTCATCAAAGCCCAGTTGCACGCCGGTGGGCGAGGTAAAGGGACCTTCATCGAGGTTCCTACACAGCGAGGGGTGCAATTGGTAAGAAGCGGACAAGAGGCCGCTGCAGCAGCCAAGAACATGATCGGCAATCGACTCTTTACGGTTCAAACCGGCCCTGGCGGATCGCCCGTCAACCAAGTCTTTCTCGAACAAGGGTGCGATATCGCTCGCGAACTCTATGCAGCGGTCGTCCTGGATCGCGCAGCAAAGTTGCCATTGCTGATGGTATCGAGCGAAGGTGGCGTCGAAATCGAAAAGGTCGCTGAAGAAACTCCAGAGAAGATCCTTCGCGAACACTTCGATCCTGCCCATGGTTTGATGCCATTCCAAGTCCGCAAGCTGTGCAAGAAACTCAATATCTCCGGCAATGCAGCCAAGAGCGCCGACCTGTTCTTCCGCAAACTCTGCGACGTCTTTGTGAAGCTCGATTGCTCGATGGCCGAAATCAATCCTCTGGTCATTACGAAAGACGACAAGATGATCGCATTGGATGCCAAGATCACTTTCGATGACAACGCTCTGTACCGACACCCAGACGTCAAAGAACTGCGTGATGTGGCCGAAGAAGAACCGGCTGAATTACGAGCATCCAACAGCGGCTTGAGCTTCGTGAAACTCGAAGGCAACATCGGTTGCCTGGTCAATGGTGCAGGGCTCGCGATGGCCACCATGGATATCATAAAGTACCACGGAGGTGCTCCGGCAAACTTCCTAGATGTCGGTGGCGGGGCCAATACCCAACAAGTCACCGAGGCATTTCGAATCATCCTGTCGGATCCAAATGTCAAAGCCATCTTGGTGAATATCTTCGGTGGGATCGCCCGTTGCACGACGATTGCACAAGCCATCATCGATGCTTCGAAAGAAGTGGGATTCAAGGTTCCGCTTGTCGTTCGACTCGAAGGAACCGAGGTCGAAGAAGGCAAGAAGATGCTTCGCGAAAGCGGGCTTGCGATTATCTCGGCAGACGATCTGACCGATGCAGCCAAGAAGGTCGTCGCCTCCGTCGGCAAATAACCCAAAACAGCACCACCATCAAAGACAATAAGCGAATTACAAAGTCATGAGTATTCTGGTCAATAAAAATACACGGGTTATCTGCCAAGGAATCACTGGCAAATCCGGAGCCTTTCACACCAAAGGCTGCAAAGAGTACGGAACTAAAATGGTCGGCGGAGTAACACCCGGAAAGTCCGGTGAAACCGTCGAAGGGTTGCCCGTTTTTGACACCGTCGAAGAAGCCGTCAAGCAGACCGGTGCAAACGCTACGATGATCTTTGTCCCACCTCCGTTCACGGCCGATGCGATCCTCGAAGCCGTCGATGCGGGGATCGAAGTCATCTGCGCAATCACCGAAGGCGTACCTGTGTTGGACATGGTTCATGTCTACGATGTTGTGAAAAGAAGCAATTCGGTTCTTATCGGTCCGAACTGCCCTGGCGTAATCACCCCAGGCGAGTGCAAGATCGGTATTATGCCTGGATATATCCACCAACCCGGCAAGGTCGGGATCATGTCCCGAAGCGGGACGCTGACCTACGAAGCCGTTTGGCAAACCTCCAATCTGAAACTCGGGCAATCCAGTTGCATCGGTCTTGGAGGCGACCCCATCGTCGGTACTTCGTACATCGAACTCTTCGAACGATTCGAAAAGGATCCGCAAACCGAAGTCATCCTCATGATCGGAGAGATTGGGGGAGACGCCGAAGAAAAAGCCGCTCAGTACGTCAAGGAACATGTGACCAAACCGGTCGCAGCGTTCATCGCAGGACGAACTGCTCCTCCAGGCAAACGTATGGGACATGCCGGTGCGATCATCACCGGTGGCAAAGGAACCGCTGCCGAGAAAGTCAAAGCACTCGAAGAGGCCGGGATCGTCGTTGCACCATCTCCTGCCGAAATGGGCGCTGCGGTTGCCGAAGCTCTCCGACGTCGCAAGTAACAGATCACTCTGGCAAGACACAAGTGCTATGAACAACAACCAAGATCGGTTTCGCCGGCAAATCGCCTTCAAACCGGTCGGTGTCGATGGCCAACGCATGCTCGCTAACGCACATGTCGCAGTCATCGGACTCGGCGCGCTTGGTTCGACCATAGCAGAACGTCTTGTTCGTTGCGGTGTGGGCTATTTACGTCTGATCGATCGCGATTGGGTTGAACTCGATAACCTACCCCGACAAGCACTCTACACACTGCACGATGCCGAGTACCACTCGACCAAGGCGATGGCTGCGGCTGGGCATCTTTCTGCAATCGACCCGACGACCAAACTCGATCCGATCGTCGCAGATGTGACCCACAAGAACATTCGCAAGCTCCTCGAAGGGATCGACATCGTCGTCGATGGGACAGACAACTTCGAAGTCCGATACCTGATCAATGATGCCTGTGTCGCCTTAGGGTTACCCTGGGTCCACGGAGGGATCGTAGGGGCAGCCGGCCAAGCCATGCTCATCGAACCAGATCACACCGCGTGTTTCCGATGCCTACTGCCCGATGCACCGCCAGCGAATACCGCCGGATCCTGTGATACCGTCGGCGTCATCGGTCCCGCCGTTGGTGTGATCGCAAGCTGGCAGTCGCTCTTGGCTCTCCAGTGGATCGTCGAGCGCAAGGATCAGGATCCGGCCAAGAGACCAAGTGTGCTGACGGTCTTTGACCTTTGGCTCGGGGATGTCCGCAAGATCCAATTGCATCGAGTACCCAACTGTCCATGCTGCCAAGAGAAACAATTCCCATTCTTGGAAGGCAAGCACAGCACCGATGCCCAAGTGATGTGCGGTAAGAATGCGGTTCAGGTTCAAGTTCCTTCGGGAATCCGCGTTCAATTGCACGAACTTGCTCAAAAACTCCGATTGGAAGGGGATGTCGTCGAGACTCCATTCCTGGTTCGTTTTTCCAAGGATAACTGCACGCTGACAGTGTTCGCAGATGGCCGGGCCATGGTTCACGGTACCGAAGATCCCGCGATTGCGAGGAAAATTTATCAACGTTGGGTCGGCGGATAACAAGATTCTTGGTATGCTAACGGCAGGAATGCGCGCATTAATGCGAGATTCCTTCGTTTCTACGAATCTGCCACTAACCCACACGAGCCGACCATGAGGTACGCATTCCGATTAGCCGAACTGCTGGGCCATACGCCCGACCGCAAGAAACGGCCCGGAACGATCAAGGCGATCGTTGAATACACGGGGCTGGATCGGCATCAAGTCGCCGCCCTTTTGAAGAATGAAGCCAAGTACATACCGCTTGAGGCTCTCTCGCGTCTGTGCGATTATTTGATCGAGCACGGTCATGCACGGGCTGACGAGTTGCCCGGTGCCTTGTTCGCGGTAACTCCCGAAAATTTTTGGGAGCTCTTGGCCCGAAGATCTCGTTTGGAGATTTGCGTCGGTGTTCGAAAACCTCCCGAAGACGACAGTGCCGATACGGCTTGGATCGTCGCATCGGACAACGTTTTGGCCGGAGAGGTACTCAACGGAGTATCTACCTTGGGTGGTACGGCCAAGGCGATGAAGCGAACATCGGTCAAGGACATTCCGCACATCGAGCATTTGCGACAGACACTTGTTTGGAGTCCTGGGACGATGGGAGCCGAGCAAGTTCATGCCAGGGCCAGAGACGTTTATGAAGAGTTCGGAGACGTTGCCGGTGACAAGGCGATCGTTTGTTTGGGGAGCGTTAAAAGCAATCCGACAGTCGAGTTGGTTTTAGGCGAAGCTTTCGGTTGCGATCCTTTTGTCTCCCAGGATAATGTCGCTAAAGCTACAGACCGATCGCTACCGTTTTTCTTGCGATACCGCGATAGGGATCCTCACCCACCGGCCTGTTCGGCGGGATTGCAATTGAGCAAATCGGAAAAAGTGTCAGAGGCTGGTCTCTATTACGAGCAAGCCGATGGAACATGGAAGTTTGCAGGAGGCAATAGCGCAAGTCGCGATGCAGCGTTGGTGTTCTACATTTTCCGGGAATCCTTGGGACGCCTCGATATGGTGCTAAGCGGATTTTCTGGTCGAGCGACCCGCCTGCTGGCTAGGACACTTGCACATCGCGCGGAAGATTTCTGGCCTCCTGTTTACCATCACAACTATCTCCAAGTAGGGGCGTTTATCGTGACTTACGAACCTACCGAGTCGGTGGAGGAGTCCAGCGATATTCTCTCGACCGATTTGATGGCCAATGCGACGGTAATTCCGCTACCCGCAGAGGCGATCGCGCGGCGACTCGGCAAAGCCAACCCTACCTAGATTCTTCATGTCTACTGCTTTGGAAAACACTGTCTCCAACGAGAACCCCATCGACTTGAGCGTCCAACTCGGACGCTTAAGACTCAAGAATCCCGTGATGGTGGCCTCTGGCACCTTTGGCTATGCCAAGGAGATGGCTGACATTGTCGACCTTGGCTCCTTAGGCGGAGTTCTTCCCAAGACAATCACTCGCGATTCGCGTGCAGGCAATGCCCCCTGGCGGACGGTAGAAGTCTCCTCGGGACTTCTCAACGCCATCGGATTGGATAATGATGGAATCGATTATTTCATCGCCAACCATTGGCCTTATTTGAAGTCAACCGGCGCGGATATCGTTGTGAGCATCGCCGGTAAGTCGCACGAGGACTTCGTCTATTTAGCCCAACGACTCGCACCCCTCGGCCTGTTCGCCTTAGAGTTGAATGTCTCTTGTCCAAATGTCTCAGGCGGGATTGATTTTGGAACCGACGCTTTAGCCTGTTACAAGGTCGTATCGGGAGTTCGCGATGTGATCGATTGTCCGATCTTAACCAAGCTGACGCCAAACGTTACAAGCATCGCAACGATTGCCAAAGCGGCCTACGAAGCAGGAACCGATGCGGTCACATGCATCAACACCGTCTTGGGAATGTCGATCGACTGGCGACGGCGAAAGCCGATGCTCGCCAACACCGTTGGCGGGATCAGTGGTCCGGCGATCAAACCTGTGGCGCTTCGGTGTGTTCATCAAGTTGCATCGGCAGTGCCAGTTCCGATCGTAGGTGTCGGAGGGATCGCAACGATCGATGACATGATGGAGTTCATCGTGGCTGGAGCCAGTGCGATCCAAATCGGAACGGCCAACTACTACGATCCTTTAGTCAGCGTTCGATTGATCGAGCAATTACCCAGTGCAGTACGGGAACTGGGGTATCGTAGCATCCGGGAATGTGTAAGAACTCTACAATTGCCTACACCGGTCGCGAAATGACCAACGTGTCGTTTGTTTCGCAAGCCCAATCAACTTAGACATGAAATTCCAAACAGGTTGTCGATGAGAGTATTAAGCGGGATACAACCCACAGGACGGTTCCACTGGGGCAATTATTTCGGGGCGATCAAGCAGTATATCGAGTTGCAACACGAGCATGATGGATTCTATTTCATCGCCGATTTGCATGCCCTAACCACGATACGAAATCCCGCCGAATTGCGTGCCAATGTCAAGGATGCTGCCTTGGACTTATTGGCGCTGGGATTGAATCCAGAGAAAGCAACTCTGTTTGTCCAGTCGCATATCCCTGAAGTGTCGGAGTTGTATTGGATACTTATGACCGGAGCGCCGCTGGGTTTGCTGGAACGATGCGTGGCCTTCAAAGACAAAGAGGCTCGGGGTATCAAAGCCGATGCGGGGCTCTTTACCTATCCAGTTCTCATGGCAGCCGATATCCTCGCTTATGATTCCCAATGCGTGCCGGTGGGCGAAGATCAAAACCAGCACATCGAGGTGTGCCGCGATTTGGCAAAGAGCTTCAATGCACATTATGGCGAAACCTTTGTGATGCCTACGGCGAGGATCGTCAAAGACACCGCCAAGGTGCCGGGCACCGACGGTCAGAAGATGAGCAAGAGTTACGGTAACACCTTGGGCTTGTTCGAGGATGCAAAGGAATTGCGTAAGAAGATCATGCGAATCAGCACCGATTCCAGACCGATGGAAGAGGCCAAGGATCCTGATACCGACCATCTGTATCAACTCTATGCTTTGTTTGCGAGCCCCGAGCAGCGCCAGGAAGTAAGAGAAATCTATCTTAAGGGTGGGTTTGGATACGGGGACATCAAGAAACGGTTGGCCGACGTAGCCGATGAATTCCTCAACCCGCTTCGAGCCAAAAGAGCAGAACTGGCCAACGACGACGCTTATGTCTCCCGAGCCTTGGAGCAGGGCGCTCAGCGGGCAAGGCAAGTTGCACGCGAGGTTCTCCATCGAGTCCAGAAAAACTGCGGGCTGAACTAGAAGGGGCTAGCCATAATAATTCCTCAAGAGCCCAAATTGATATAGACACCGACAAAGGAAAGTTGGACTATCGCATTCGATAGCAAACACTCGGTTTGCCCATAACCTTTGTATATCCACAGGCTACATCAATGATGAAACAAGATCAAACCGCTGTTTGCTTCGCATTCTTGCTCTTGTCGACGACGATTCTCTCGGGTTGCGCTGGTACCAGTTGCACTCAACCTCAGAACCCCGGCATGACCCCTTACCCAAGCTATCCAGGATACCCCGCCTACCCTCAGCCTTACCCAACCGCAGGTGCCGCGCCCGCTCCAACAACCATGGCGCCCACAGGGATGGCACCTGGAGTTGCCCCACCCCCTGCCGTTGGACTGCCAACCTACGGACAACCCGCTTATGGACAGCCCGCTTATGGCCAACCAACCTACGGGCAACCACCTGTCTACGGCCAACCGATCCCCGGTACCACTTCAGCAGGCTATCCACCAGGATACGCTCAGCCTATGTTCGGGAAATAAGAAACTTCAAGAACCCTACTTCTTGGACTTACCGAGCGCCACGTTTAAGAACTTATCTATCGGACCGATCGATTTGGCAAAGGCATCATCAAAGGATGAGCCACTGCTAATGGCTCGGACGATCGAGTCGTATTGCTTTTTCATCGCACTGCTCTGCATATTTCTTACCAAGGCAAAGCCGACAATCGCTTCGTCCTCGTCGTTGAGTTTCCCTTCCATCAGCGGCTTTACATCCTTGATCTCCCCAACGACCACAGGGAGTTTTTGTATCCAAGGTTTTACTCGCTCATCGTTGGGGCCAACGGCTTGGGCCAAAGCAGCCCTCCCTGCTCCATCTGCAAACCATTTCGGAACCCCTTCATGAGAAGCCATCCAAACGCTAGTGATCTGCTGAACCAATGCGGATTCATTAAGTTTGGCATTGGACTTATCGGGTACGATCGCGATGTACATATCGAGCACGTCGCGTTTCCAGTGCGATGACCACTCTTGGGGCAGTGAGCGTTTTTCAAGCATCTTTCCTAGTTCGCTATAATCGTACCGCGATTTGAGTGCGTAAATGGTAATCCCCCCTCGCACGATCGGATCCTTAGGACTCAAGCGATATTGCTTGCGAACCGACTTGGCCGCCGACTCTGCCGCAGCCATGACTTGCTCTAAAACAGCCGGCCCTGCATTGCCCAACACATGGAATTCATCGCTGGATTTTTCCTCTGCCACCACCGTCGGCGAAACGATCTTCCAACGATCTCTGGCCCTCGACATACGCTTGTCCATCAGTTCGGTATGGCTCGCCTTGGCCGCCCACGACTTGGCAATGACGCTTTCGAGTTGACTCTCGCGCTCACCACCATCAAAGGTTGCCCCCTCATCAATCCACTTGGTGATTTTCTCGATCTCCTCGGGCTTAAGTGCCGGACGCCCTCCAGCCGGCATGCGTTGGCCTGCCTCCCCCAAGATTTTTTTCACTAGCAAGCTTTCTTTTCCCTTCTTAGGCTCGATCGCCGCTCCAGTCGTTCCACCTCGTAGCAACCCTGCAAAGTTGGTGAAGTTCAATCCCCCAGAAGGACGATTCCCACCGTAATGACATCCATTGCAGTTGGCTACCAAGATCGGTGCAATGTCGTTTGCAAAACTGACTGTCTCCTTGCCCGTGCTCTCCATGACTTCGACCGGCTTGGGCGGTTCTGG
Organism: Pirellula sp.; assembly: GCA_046086605.1. Classification (GTDB taxonomy): domain Bacteria; phylum Planctomycetota; class Planctomycetia; order Pirellulales; family Pirellulaceae; genus JBKCUI01. The sequence goes on from JBJSXX010000289.1 coordinate 12,143, forward strand.
TGGCTTGGCATCCGGTCCGCCGACCAGCACACGCAGGTTGGCCTTTGGATCCTCGCCGTCAAACTTCGCACCCGCTTTAACCCATGCCTTAATCGCATTGAGCTGTTCCTCGGGGACTTTGTTGCCACTCGGAGGCATCGTGCCGCTGGCCATCGCTTCGACCAACGGGCTTCCATCAGGATCCCCGGCAAAGAGCACAACACCTGCACGCGAACCCTTCATGAGCCCTTCATAGGTTGGCATCGTGAAGCCACCAGTGGTTTTATCAACATGGCACCGGCCACAGTGCTGAACCAAAACCGGAGCTACATCCTTACTAAAACTAATCCCCTCGGTCTTGGCCTTGGGATCCTTAGGCGTATCCTTGCTCGCAGGATTTTTCGCCCCCTCTTTCATCTCCTTGAGCTTGGCGGTGATCTCTCCCCAAGCCGGTAGCGGGCTAAGCTCTGCTCCCTCGATCGCCAAAACTTCGGCGGCCTTTGATAACTTTCGATGAATACGTTCCCACTCCGCGATGTCTTTTCTCTCTCCAGCAAGAACCAAATCGACGAAGTTCGTACTGCAGATATCGATGTACTTAGCACTCTGCTCAAAGTTCTTCTCTTTGAACAAATCCTCGGCACGCTTGACGGCGACTCGAACCGAATCGATATCCGTAGGTTTCTGCAAATCCTGAGTATGAGCCAAGCCGCTACTAACGACCCACCCAAGAACAGCAATGATCAGCGACCTAAGCCGAAACGTTGAACTATGCATCGAACGATCCTTGAAACCATCGACTACGTGGTAGGCAGTGGACAACCCCACTTATGTCTATTGTCCTCTAGAGCAACCCTGCGGAAAAGAGCCCAAACAATACCTTAGGTGACTTTTCAGGCCGATGGATCCATCAAAACCATCACAACTCAGAACTTCTGTCGCCCTGACAAAGCATCCGAAAGGATTTCTTTGTTGGTGAATTCCAAGACGCTTCCGCTGGTAACACCCCTGGCCAATCGGGTCAGTTGTACCGGAAAAGGTGCCAGTTGATTCGAGATGAACATCGCCGTACCATCCCCCTCGACGTTAGGATTGGTCGCTAAAACCACCTCCTTGAAGTTCCCTGTCCTCACCCGATCGACAAGAGCTTCAATGGTCAACTGATCTGGCCCAATGCCATCAAGAGGCGCAATACGTCCCAGTAGCACATGGTACATTCCCTTGTACACGCCGGTCTGTTCCAGGGCGATCAGATCCCGAGGTTGCTCGACAATGCACAGCAGCGTCGAGTCTCGCTGAGGATTTAAGCAGATCCCACAGAGCGGATCTTCAGAAAGATTAAAACACGTCGAACAGTAACGAACATTCTCCCGCACCTTGCGAATCGCATCGGCAAGCGCGATCGCCTCGGAAACATGCACGCGCAGGATGTGGTAAGCCAGCCGTTCGGCCGTCTTTTTTCCGATCCCAGGCAAACGGCCCAATTGCCCAATGAGCTCTGTGACCGACTGCGATATCTCTGCCATCGATGGTCTGATCCCCGCGTCCAAACGCCTTTCCCTACCCAAACCTGTCCCTTTGGGGTTGATAACATACCAAAGATGGGTGAAATTTTCAGGGCCTCTACCGTTCTATTTCTAAGTCGCCTTGGTGTATTCATGACCGTTCTGCTACAGATCCGAAACGCACATAAGCGGTACGGTGATCAAATTCTTCTCGACGGTGCCGAATGTACCCTGGGAGGAAACAATAAAGTCGGCTTCATCGGTCGCAACGGGGCTGGCAAATCGACCCTCCTTAAGTGCATCCTCGGCGATGACGAACTCGACACTGGAGAAATCATTCGACACCCGAAACTTCGGATCGGATACCTTCGCCAGCACGACCCATTTCTCCCCGGCGAAACGGCGCTAGAGTTCCTCATGCGTGACAGCAACCAGCCTGACTGGAAATGCGGAGAAGTCTCTGGGGAATTTGAAATCAAAGGCAAGATGCTCGAAACCCCTATGCAAAATCTCTCGGGAGGTTGGCAAACACGCGTCAAACTCGCGGCCCTACTTCTGCACGAACCTAACTTGCTGCTCCTGGACGAACCTACCAACTTCCTCGATCTTCGTACCCAAATCCTTTTGGAACATTTCCTGCGCTCGTTCCAAGAAGCCTGCTTGATCGTCTCTCACGACCGAGCCTTCCTCAATGCGACTTGCGATTCGACCCTCGATCTCTCTATGGGTGAACTAACCCTGTTTCCGGGCAAAGTCGACGAGTACCTCGAATACCAACAAGGTCTACGCGAACACGACGAGAGAACCAACGCCTCGATCGCCGCCAAGCGAAAACAACTTCAAGACTTCATCGACCGAAACCGCGCTCGTGCTAGCACCGCCACCCGCGCAAAATCCAAAAGCAAAATGCTCGAACGTCTCGAAGTCAAAGAATCGGCCGCCGACCATGCCAATGCCGTGATCCGAGCACCCGTTGTCGAGCGGCGACAAGGTCCAGCACTTCGCACACGAGACCTTTCGATCGGATACACCGACAGAACCATCGCCACCAACGTCGGCTTGGAAATCGACCACGGAACCCGCGCCGCGATCGTTGGCGATAACGGCCAAGGCAAAACAACTCTCCTTAGAACTCTCGTAAACTCACTTGAGCCCGTAAGCGGCGAAGTTAAATGGGGATACGGCAGCGAACTTGGAACCTATGCACAACACGTCTATACAAGCCTCCCTGAAAATAAGACCGTACTCGAACATCTTGAGTACGAGGCCATCCCCGGAACAAAGAATCAAACCATCCTTGATACCGCCGGTGCCATGCTCTTTCGAGGAACAGCCGTCAACAAAAAGGTTCGAGTCCTAAGCGGTGGCGAACGGGCTCGGTTGTGCATGGCCGCACTTCTGCTTGGCAAAGCCAATATCCTGATCCTCGACGAGCCAGGCAACCACCTCGATGTCGAGACAGTCGAAGCTCTCGCCGATGCACTGATCGATTACCAAGGCACCGTTATTTTCACATCCCACGATCGGCATTTCCTCAAGCGTGTCGCTACCACCTACATCGAAGTCCGCGACGGAAAAGTTACCCAGTATCGTGGTGACTATGACGCTTATATGTACATGGTTCAAAAGGAAATCGATGATGCTGAATCCACACGGCACGGCGGGGCTCCCAAAAAATCCTCGTCAGCCAACAACGCTTCGAAATCAGCCACAAAAAACCAATCCACCAAAGCTACCCCGCAAATCGATCAGCGAACCGTCCGTAAACAGATCGGGAACCTTGAAAAAACAATCGCTAAACTAGATCAACAAAAAAAAGAACTCAATCAGCAATTGATGGAAACCAGCGACCCTCAAGCCGCATTAAAACTCCATGAAGAATTGACGAAAGTCTCCGACGAACTCGATGCTGCAGAAACCCGATGGGCCGAGCTCCAAGAACAATTGGAAGATGAATAAAGCGACACTCCAATACCAGTTCATCAACGATGACACTTGCCGAGTAACACTCGAAACCCTCGATGATTGCAAATCATTTGCCCATACCGTCGCTCAGATTCTCACCCAAAAACTACCTCGTACCGTCGGACTCGTCGGTACCCTGGGTGCCGGAAAAACCCAATGGGTCAAGTTTCTTGCAGAGTCTCTAGGGGCTCATGCCCAAGACGTCATCAGCCCAACCTTTGTACTGATCCATCCGATCGATACCAATCCCCAAATCTATCATATCGATGCCTATCGTATCCACGACAGCGATGAGTTCCTAGAATTAGGGATCGAAGAACTCTTCGAACAACCTGCAATCACTATCATCGAATGGGCCGATAGGTTCATCGAATGCATGCCCAAAAATACTCTCTGGATAGAACTTCTATGCGATGATCCACTGTCGCAAAACCGAACCATCGTTTTGCGTAATCTAACCAAGCTACCGGGTTTCCATGACCAATTGAGCAAATCATGACAAGTGACGCTGACAAACCACCAAGCAAAAAAATTCTTGTGTGCGGATCGATCAACATGGATCTAGTGGTCCGAACGCCAACGCTCCCAACGCCAGGGCAAACCCTCACAGCCCACGGACTTGAATATGTCTCAGGCGGCAAAGGAGCCAACCAAGCAGTCGCGGTTGCAAGACTAGGAGGAAAAGTAGCAATGCTCGGTGCCCTGGGCTCCGATGCTTTTTCTGCAACCCTACGAGCTAATCTCTTGCAAGAAGGAATCGACCTAGAATGGGTCACGACCAAGGAGGGTTCCAGCGGATTAGCCATCGTTGCAGTGGATGATGAAAGCGAGAACTCAATCATCGTCGTTCCGGGTGCCAACGGCCAACTCTCTATCGATGATGTCCAACAAGCCGAATCGGCTATCGCCCAAGCGGGCTTGGTC
>JBJSXX010000290.1:0-51887 GCA_046086605.1 Pirellula sp.
TGCTGTTGCAGTTCGGCCAAAACTTTCTTGTCGTTTTGAAGATCCTCTGCCCGGGCTTGGGGCGAAAGATCATCGAGTTCATGATCGTAATCATGATTTCCTAAATAGGTTGCAAACATGGGATGGCGTTTGCATTGATCGTCGAGCCATTCCTGGAACCGCGTCGCAAGTCCCGCGTCGGCTTGCGCCGTATCTTGTGCGAGGGTTGGAGCGTCGAAAAAAACACAGAAGGTGGCAAGAGCAAAAGCGATAATAAGGTATTGAGTGCATCGGAACATTTATAGGACTCCTTTGGAGCTTGGAATACCCTGTTGACGCGGATCGATTTCGATCGCGTTTCGGATCGCACGCGCCGTCGACTTGAAGATCGCTTCGGCGATATGGTGCGTGTTTCGTCCGTAATGCAAGAGGACGTGGAGATTGCATTGTGCATTGTTGGCGAATGCTTGCCAAAAGTCTTCGACGAGTTCACTGTCAAAGTCACCGATTTTTGGGGAGGGCATCGGTGCGTTGAAGACCAAATAGCTACGACCACTAAAGTCAACGGCGGTTGTAACGAGGGTTTCTTCCATCGGCAAGACGATATGACCGTAGCGTCGAATACCAGACTTATCGCCAAGGCAATCGCGAAGAGCTTGGCCCAGGCAGATACCGACATCTTCGGTCGTATGGTGAGCATCGATATGCAGATCGCCAGTGGCGTGGATTTCTAGATCGATAAGAGCATGCTTGGAGAACAGGACAAGCATGTGGTCGAGGAATCCGACACCGGTTTGGATCGAGTGTTTACCGGTACCATCGAGGTTGATTTTCAGTTCAATTTGGGTCTCGGCGGTCTTGCGCTCGAGATGGCTAGTACGATGGGTCTGCATAGTAGGATCGCTCCGTATAGGATTGTTGGTTGACTGATTATGACCTAAGTTGTGAAAACTACCAATTGTCCTTCCGACCCGTGCGACCCACAGGATCATGACTACCCCACCAAACGACACCATCGAAACATTCGATCCTACCCAAACACCACAAGAATACTCCTGCGATTGGGCCCAAACCAACGCATCGTAGGGGCATATATCAGATTCCAGGCCGTTGGATGCGGGTTCAACGGATATTCGCAAAAGAACGTAGGGTGCCTTGAGGGGCACGGGCAGCAAGCCCATGCTACATGCTATTTCTTTCCAAAGGAAAAGAGGGACTGGTGCTTCAAGCCGTTTTCATGCCCATCGACGACTTGATGGAGTTCAGGAGTTCCACTGCGTGTTGGATCTCCGCTTTCTGCCGATCGGGTTCCTGTGGGATTTCACGCTCGATCGTTAGCGGCCCGGTATAACCGATCTCCTTGAGGGTTTGCAAATAGAGTCCGATGTTGACTTGCCCTTTACCCAAGGGGACTTCGGCTCCCCAGGTTTTCCCCGGCTGGTCGCTCCATGTGGCATCCTTGCAATGCACACTTCGAACATACTTGCCAACCTTACGCAACGCTTCGATCGGTTCTCCCATGCCGTAGAGAATCATGTTCGCAGGATCGAAATTGATAAACAAGTTCGAACGCTGCGTATCGGAAATAAACTGCAGCAGCGCATCGGCAGTCTCTTGGCCAGTTTCTAAATGGATCGCTTGTTCGTTTTTCGCGGCATGATCGCATAAGTTTCGAGTCACTTCGATTACCTCAGCGTAATCCTTGCTCTTGGTATCGTGTGGAACCACTCCGATGTGCAACCCGACAACGTCACAACCTAAGAGCCTTGCGAAGTCAGCGATCTCTTTCATCTCTTTGAGTCGTGCCGCACGGGTTTCGGTAGGGACCAATCCAATCGTTCGCTCGACGGTAGGGATATCTGCGTAGCTTTCTCCATCGAAGCCACCAAACACACAAGTCAATTCAATTCCATAGTCATCTAACTTTTTCAGGAACGCTTCGGCAGCCGTAGGCGTTCTCCCCGATGCATGCGGTGTGTGCAATTGGATCGAAGGCACCCCTAGCTCGCGAGCCACATCCAAATGAACCCCGAGTCCAGCATCGATGCTGGTAAATACGCCAATGGACCACGGTGCTAAAGGCATCTAGAAAACCCTTCAAAAACTAACAAGGAATCGTAAGGAGTGTGATGGAAGGAACCTTGAAAAAGAGATCCATTTTACAGCATCCGCGAGCGAGCCATCGCGTCTTCTGCCATGCGAATGAAACTCGTATCACCCGTCCCTGCATAGGCACGTTGATAGGTGACACTTAAAAGTGTGAAATTGAAACCTTCGTTCGGTTCTATTTGACAAGCTTTCTCGGCATGAGCAACAGCCCGATGATGCTCTCCGAGGCTTGTGAAAATGCGAGCTAACGTTAAGTGACTCAGCACATGCTCAGGGGACTCTTCGAGGATACTTAAGAGCATGTCTCGAGCCTCTTCGGCTTGCCCCGAATCTTTGAGTTTTTCAGCTTGGCTGTAACGTTCGTCTACGGTGCTCATAGGTCCACTGGAATACGGGGTGGGTGTAAGGATTGGCTTATGCTTGCTGGATCGCAACTTGGCTTACGGGTCGCAATTGTAGCGTTACCCGATGAGCTTTGGGAACAGGATCCGGGCTTAATCCGGAGCTTTGCCCATGGCAGCCGGGCCCCGAGAAGGTAATATTTTCCGGTCGCGAATGTTTTGTGCCTCCGGTGCCTTTGACGAAAGCGTTGATCCCACATGGAAATTTGGCCTGCCATCGACCTGCTCGGGGGCAATTGCGTCCGTCTCAGGCAAGGAGATTACTCTCAAAATACGGTCTTTAGCCAAGATCCTGGCCTAGTAGCTAAGACCTGGTTTGATGCCGGAGCCGACTTCCTCCACTGCGTTGATTTGGACGGTGCGAAATCCGGAAGCCTTGTCAATCACCAAGCCGTCCGGCAAATACTCAAGGCCGCCGACGGCAAAACGGTACAACTCGGGGGCGGGGTACGCAGTGAGGAGTCAATCCGCAGACTCTTCGATCTTGGACTCTCGCGATTGATCGTCGGAACTGCAGCCCTCAAAGATCCCCAATGGTTCGGAGCCATGTGCCAAGCGTTCCCGAACCGATTGGTCTTGGGACTCGACGCGAAATCAGGAATGGTGGCCACAGAAGGCTGGTTGGACGTTTCGAAAACCCCGGCGACTGAACTGATCGATCAAGTTGCACAGCACACCGATCAGTGCGCTGCGGTCGTTTACACCGACATCGAAAAAGACGGGATGATGGAAGGCCCGAATTTCCAGAGCCTGGCCGAAATTCAAAAGGTTTCCCCTTTTCCTGTGATCGCCTCAGGAGGAGTGACAACACTTGATGATCTGAAGCGATTGGTAGATCAAGGAACCCATGGGGCGATCATCGGACGAGCCTTGTACGAAGGAACGATCCAACTCCGTGACGCACTTAGAATTAGCTAATTCGATACTTCCGCAAAACATTTTGGCTTGAAGCTAGGCTAAGGCTTGTTTCGTCGATTCGTTCTACGGTACACTTGAGGTATAAGTGCCCGTTTTGGCGCTTAGTGGGAGTGCAGAAATTGCACAGGCGGTCCCGCGTTTTTTCCAATGGAAGATCGCCCCTTGAATTTGGGGCGTGTAAGACAACCTGGAGTTCGTCGAATGAAAAAAGTTGAAGCTGTTGTTCGCCACTTCAAACTTGAAGACGTCAAAAACGCGCTGACCGAGCGAGGGATCCACGGGATGACCGTCACTGAGGTTCGAGGTTTCGGACGTCAAAAGGGTCACACCGAAATCTATCGGGGTACCGAGTACGCGGTGGATTTTGTCCCGAAGGTCAAGATTGAAGTTGTGTGCTCTGATTCCAATCTTCAGTCGGTGATCGATATGATCGTAAAGACCGCACAGACCGGGCAGATCGGAGATGGAAAGATCTTCGTTTCCACCCTGGAAAACGCGATCCGAATCCGCACTGGGGAACAGGGAGAGGACGCTCTGTAGCGAACTTTCTTACCCTCTAGCATCCGTCGAATAAGACTTGTCCTCTCTTCATCCCCAGGTCATTGAGTCCAGGCAACAACTCGCCGAAGCTCGGCTCAAGTCGGCGAATTTGCACGCGTCTGGAAATACTGGACCTCAGGTCTGTCTTGCTTGGGCCGATTCAGTCGATGCGATCGTTCATCGACTGCTTTCGGTTGCTTGCCAAGAAGAGAATGTGGATCCGACCAAGTTTGCCTTTTTGGCCTTAGGAGGTTATGGGCGTCGGGACCTCGCCCCTTACTCCGACTTGGATCTGATGCTTTTGCACAACAATCTTCCCGAAGCAAAGCTTCAAGGTTTAGCGCGAAAAGCTTCCCAGATGATTGGCGATTCGGGATTCCAACTCGGATTCTCCGTACGCACTCCGTTTCAATGTCGACAATTGGCTTGGACGGATGCCCAAGTCTTGACATCGCTCGTCGAGATGCGGCTTGTGTATGGATCCGAGTCGCTCTTTAACTCGTTCGAGAATTCCTTCAAAAACGGGGCAAAACTCCGCTGGCGATCGCTAGCAGGGATGATCGAACGGGAACGTTTTGAAGAACGACAAAAGTATGGTGAAACTGAGTTTCTGCTCCATCCGAATGTCAAACGATCTCGTGGTTGTTTGAGGGATGTTCAGATTGTTCGCTGGATCGGATTTGTTTGCTTTGGCGAAAAAAGCCCCGAGCAGCTTCGGGATGTCGGACTGCTAGCCGAAGAGGACTATACTCCGATTCGCGACGGGTATGCCTATTTGCTACGACTCAGAAATCAATTGCATTTCATGGCGGGGCGAGCCCTGGACTCTCTGGATCGATCCAAGCAGATGGAGTTGGCCAAGTGGATGGGCTTCCAAGGACGCGAAGGAGTTCTGCCGGTCGAAGAATTCATGACACAATTTTTTGATCTTACTAGCGAGCTTCGATACAGTTCCGCCAACTTCGTCGGTATGGCCCGATCTCGTCTGACTCCGTTCGGATTTCTCTACCGTTTCCTGAGCCTCTCTGCTGGCAAGGGACTTAGGCTCGGACTCAAAGAAGTATGGGCCACACGCAAAGGACTCGAACGTATAGGCGATGATCCAGGCATGGTTCTCGAACTCATGCAAATCGCCAACCGACATCAGAAGCGTATCGAGCACAAGACATGGCGAACAATCCGCAAAGGAATGCTCAGGCGGATCGATAAGCCCGTGGGGCCCGAAGCCATCAGCCGCTTCCTAGGTCTAATGAGCACCCCCGGCAGACTCGGTGAAATACTCAGGCGACTCCACGAACTGCGAGTGCTCGAACAAATCATTCCCGCCGTTCGCCATACGCGCTCGCTGCTTCAATTCAACGAGTACCACAAGTACACGGTCGATGCTCACTGCATCAAAAGCGTCGAGTGCGTCGTGGAATTCGCCAAGAGAAACGACTTTCTAGGCGAGCTGTATCGGAAATCCAAGCAAAAACTCATCTTGCACTTAGCACTCCTGCTGCACGATCTGGGTAAGGGGTTTGTCGAAGACCACTCGGAGGTCGGCTTGCGGATCGCGGATGAAACGTCGCATATCCTCGGACTTTCCGAAGCCGATCGCGAACTGATCTGCTTTCTAGTGCATCAGCATTTGATCATGACCCTCACGGCATTCCGCTTCGATCTGACTCAACTCTCGACAATCGTTAAATTCGCTCAGCAAGTCGGATCTCTTGAAAGACTCCAATTGCTAACCCTCCTTTCCTGTGCAGATCTTGCCGCCGTCGGACCAGGTGCACTCAACGATTGGAAACTGAATCTACTTCACCAACTCTACGATGCGACAGCCTCGCAGTTGCAGACCGGTGAACCCCTCGAACACCAAACGTCGGCAAAAGAAAACAATCGCAAAGCGGTCTTCGACCTTCTGTCTTCCGAGGAAAAAAACAGCGAGGTCTGGAGAGAGCGGGTTGCTGCGATACCAACGACTTATTTATTCCAAAGCAAGCCACCGGAGTTGGTGGCCGAACTTCGCCGAATCCACAACCTCTCCGAAGAGCACCCCGTTGAAGTTTGGGCCGAGTACTTGGCCGATCGCGATGCCACCGAATACATCATTGCAGTGCATCCGAGCCGTACCACAGGTTTGTTCCACCGTATCACAGGCGCAATGGCAACTCAGAGATTGAGTATCCTGTCGGCAGAGATTCAATCTCTACCTGACAACGCAGCTTGGGATCGATTTTTAGTCGACGATCCGGACTTTCAAGGTGCACCGGTTCCGAGCCGCCTGAGCCAGGTCTGCCAAGCGATCACCAGGGCAGTCGAGTCGGTCGAACCAATGCCACCGACCTTCAAGCGGACTTGGAAAGGACAAGGTTCCGAGGAGTCTCAAGCATCCCGCTTGCAACCGACCCAAGTTCGTTTTGATAATTCCAGTTCTGAGAATTTTACGATCATCACGATCTTTGCCTATGATCGCATCGGACTCCTATACGATATCTCAAGGATCCTCTTCGATTTCCAACTCGATCTGCAGGTTGCCAAAGTCAGCACGCACTTGGATCAGGTCGTCGATGTGTTTTATGTCAACGATTCCAATGGCAATAAGATCACGGAATCAACCTACCTTTACACGCTACGCCAAGCATTGTTAAGAGCGATCGAATAGATCAACGTTTGCGACCGAACTCCGCCGTTCGCTTCTCGACAAACGCTCGTATGCCCTCGGTCGCGTCGTCCAACTGCAGGCAACGAATGTAGGCCTCGGTATCGGCCCGATAAGCCACCTTGGGCTGCGAGCCTTCGTCCAGATGCAAGAGCATCTTCGTTTGACGCATCGCTTCGGCTGGAAGTTTCAATAGTCGCTCGGCCCAAGCCATGGCTCTCTTTTCTAACTGCCCCCTGGGCACTAACTCGTGTACCAATCCCCATTCGAAAGCCTTTTGAGCCGCGATTGGCTCACCCAATAGACACATCTCCAAAGCCCTCGACTTACCGATGAGATTCGTAAGCTGAGCGATGCCATAACCTGGCGGCCACCCCAACTTGATCTCCGGCATCCCAAATCGAGCATCGTGGGATGCCAAGCGGAAATCAGCCGAATATGCTGCAACGCATCCGCCACCCATCGCGTCTCCATGGACCATCGCAATGAGGATCTGCGGCAATCGCTCCCAGGCCAAGTACATCTCGGCCTGCCTAAGGCTCAATTCCCTTGCGAACTCGGGCGTAAAGCCAGGCAACTCCTTGATATCGTCCCCGGCGCAAAAAGAGTCTCCAGCCCCGCGCAATAAGACCACGCGAAGCTCTTCTTTGTGTCCAAGCAACCAACTGACGAGTTTCTCAAAATCGCTAGTCATCTCGGCATTGACCGCATTGAGCGATCGGGGCCGATTGAGTGTCACCGTCGCGATCGGTCCAGATTGCTCGACCAGCAATGTTTGCATCGAGGGCAACGCTCCATCGTTAGGAATAAGATTCATCGCCCTTGGGCCCTCCTGACTTTGCTTATCAAGATTTTCTATGAGACGCTCAAGCTTCACCAGCGCTCTGGTATGCGTGCCGAAACCCAGTTGCCGCTCGCCACACCAAGCAGACACATCGAAATGAATCCGCTTGCCATCGATACCCGTTATGCGAGCTTCGCCTCGAACTACCGAACCGATCCCTGCACCGCTAACATGCTGGATCTGAACGTCGGTTCCGACAGATTCTTCACCCGACTCAAGGTAAGGCCTAAGAGCTTCCCTGGCCGAACGCTCCATAAGCATGATCATGTTCGGGGTCGAGAATACTGTCGCCCTAGGATCGCCTCCGAGCGTGATCACCATCGAGCTATCGACGTTCCAAATCAGCTCGCCGATAGCTCCCGGTTGCAATCCTGGTTTCATACCCTGCTCTCGATTGCCAACTTCGGTGCAACGTCGAGTCGTTCGTGGTCGAATATTGGCTCTGACATTTGCATCCTTTCGAGTACGAGGACGAGGAATTACGTCCTGAAATACGAATGATCAACTACGACTAATGATCCCCGTGACCGCCATGGTCATGCCCGTGAAACGCAGGATTCTTTTTGTCTCCCCGCGAGAGGACATAAGCCATCAGATCCAAAATCTCTTCCTTCGTCAATTTGTTGAGCAATCCTTGAGGCATCGTCGAAACTGCCGAGACTTTCTGCCCGACAATCTCATCCTTATCCAAAACCGTCGGCTCACCCTTGGCAAGCGGATCGACCATCACCTTGATCGACTTGTCGTTCTCCTCGACGACCATACCGGTGATGATCGCATCAGAATCCATTTGGAAGATCCTTGCCCGGTACTTGTCCTCAATGTCTGCAGAAGGCATCAGCAGAGACTTAAGTACGTATTCGGCATTCATCTTCTTATCGTCGAGTTTGGTCAAATCAGGACCGAACTCTTTGCCCTCACCACCGAGTTTATGGCATCCAACGCAACTGGCGGCTGCGAAGAGACTCTTGCCAACCTCGTAGGATCGCCCGGCTTTTAGGCTCTTGAGTTCTCCGGCTAGGTCCTCAATCTTCCACTCGGTATTGCGCCCGACGGATTTTAAGAGTTCATCCCGAATTTCCATCGGATTGGCAGCAAGGTAAGCTTCCGGATTGCTGTTGTATTGTTCGAGGTTCGGGACAACAACCAGGACACCGAACATGCGTCTCCAGTGGCCTGGGTAGGTGCAGACATAAGGATACATCCCGGGTTCCTTGGGGACCTCGAAGCTCAGCGACTGGGATTCCCCTGGGCCGATGAGTTTGCTTGCGATCAACACCTTATCGGACTTCGGGATGAAATTTCGTTCGCGGGCATCTGGATCCTGTGCCTCTGCATCCGACTTGAGTCCAATCTCTTCGAGAGCACCGGGCTTGAGGATCACGAAATTGTGGGGCATATTGTCGGTGTTCGCAAATCGAAACTCGACAGGCTTGCCAGCTTCGACAACGATCCTTTCTTTGTCGTAGATCATCCGCTCAACGACGGTGCCAATAGCGATCGTGCGAACATCCAGATTTTGCAAGCGTTCGGAAACGGCCTTGGCCAATTCCGGCGACAGTTTGCTCGAAAGCGATTTGACCAATTCGACCGTATCGGTCGCAGGCCCGCTTGTGCGAAGCTTCGCAGGAATCGAACTCAGATAGCCGACGAGGTTATCGACCAAGCTCGGCAGTTCCTTGGTATCCCAGCTCGTATCGGGCAAAGTTCGCAGAACCTCAATGGCTGTGGAGCGCTGGCGATCGGACTTGATAAGTTTCGTTAGATCCGCGAATTTTTCCTTCTCGTACCCAGGGATCGCAGCGACGGCTTGGATGGCCAAGTCATGGAGCGTCTCTCCGACTCCTCCTGCAGTGAGTCGATCGGCAGGGATCGCTTGCTTTTGAATCCCTGGACCGCTCCATGCGACACTCAGTCCATCACCGCCACCGTTATCGAAGTAGGTGACCATGAGTTTATGAGGACCTGCAGTAAGCTCAACAGATCCAGACCTTTCGGTCATCCCTTGGAGCCGATCGTTGTCGACCAGGAGTTTGTCGTCGACGTAGATTCTCGAACCGTCATCCGAAGCGACAAAGAACGTGTACTTGCCGGCTTTAGGAATGATGATGTTGCCGGTGAAACGAAGGGCAAAATCATCGGCTTGTTTACGCTGAGGCACATTCATGACGATTTGAGGAACGATGCCGCTGTCGGTCGGTTTGATGGCCGCTAGCGTCTCTGCGGCGACATTGTCGGGAGCAGGGTAGAAGTAATCGACCTGGATGCCGGCTTGTTGCAATCCAGTCCCCTTCGGTTCGGCTTCGAGTGCTGATGGCAGATCGAACATGAGCGTTCGGGCCGAAGCAAAGAGATTTTTCTTCAGATCCGCGTTGGCGATTCCGGGGATTGCTTTGAGCAGATCCCGCAAGCCTTCTTTGCTGGTCGAAGCAGTTGCAAAGGGCGCATCACCATTGCCTTCGGCGGTTGCCCAAGCGGCGTAGCCCAATTGACGGGTCTCGGCCTGCTTGGCCTTGGTCGCCAAGTTTTGAAGTGCGCCTCGGTTCTTGCGAATCTCAGCGAGTGGTTGTTCGAGCAAGAGTTCCCGAAGTCCCTTGAGGGCTTCGGTTTGTCCGGCTTGATCTCGATCTCCGACGAGCTTGAGAATCACTGGGATCGAGCTCTCTTTGCGCATTTCCGAGAGGCCTTTGAGGGCTTCTCGAAGCGATCCGGTCGACGCATTGGTGCGATCGAGGATGGCCTGGTAAACACGTTCTGCCTTGGGCAATTTCAGGAGCGCTTCGGGGCTAGCGTTCTTGAGAGCATACTCCATGGCCGCATCGGAAAGCTTCTTATTTGATGCGATCGCATCCTGGAGTCCCTGATCGATTTTCGCCCTTTGTTTCGCATAGCGAATCACCGTATCGAGTTCCGGATCCGTCGGACGCACGGAAGCTTCAAAGATCGCTTCGATCGCATCGTAACCATCGAACTCGACGGCGGACTTGACTGCTTCGGCCCGAACCAGAGCAGCATCATCCTTGGCCGCCGTCAAGAGAACCGGTCCCCAGTCTTGGATTCGTCCTGCCCAATGGCCTAGAGTTCGAACCGCGGCGGCGCGAACGCGAGGCTCGGCGGCTTTATAGGTTTTGGCGATCCAACCAAGATCGGGTTTGCGGTGTTCTTCAAGAACCCAGAGTCCTTCGAGGAGGGCTTGGGCATGAGTAGGATTCGCAGGATCGAGTGTTTTCGACCAAGCGTTCAACGCCGTAACGACTTCGTCTGCTTTTCGGCTGCTGAGTTCCAAGCGGGCTCGGTAGCGTGTACCGTTCTCCTTGGACATGAATGCAGCCAAGACCTCAGCAATCGGTTTGCCTTTGAGCTTCGCCGGCTTTAGAGCTTGTTTGCCTTCAGGAGTCACGCGATAGATACGACCGTGCTGGTCATCTCGGTTGGGGTCGCGCATGTTGTGCTGCATGTGGCCGATGATGGCATTTTGCCAGTCGGCGATGTAGAGCGCTCCATCGCCACCGACTTCGACATCGCTGGGGCGGAAATTCGGGTCGCTTGACACAACGATCGGTTCGACTTCCTCGCAGGTGATGTCGGCCCCGTTGTATTTGACTTCGTGTTGAAGGACTCCGAGGAATCCGATGCAATTGCAAATCAAAAAGTTGCCTTGGTTTTTCTCTGGGAACAGACTGCTCGAGAGAATGCCTGTGGCAGCCACGGGGCGCACCCGCATCTTGAACCACTGCTTGTTTCCGATCCCTTTTCCGATGTTCACGTAGGATCCGGTTCCGCTGGTACCATCGTTGGCGAATTGGTAGCCCCATTGGTCGAAGACATCGCCGTGGGGGTTTGGACCAATCGGGAAATGGAATTCCATTTCGAACGTTCTTGGGTTGAATCGGTGCACACCGCTTTCACCCGATCGAACGGTTTTGGTGGGCGTTTCCATAGCGGCGATGTTGAAGATACCACGAGACCAGTAGAGCCAACCGTCGGGTCCCATCAGCATGGCGTTTGCTGAGTGGTGAGAGTCTGCGCTGCATACACCTTGGAGCATGCGGATCTTGAGATCCGCTTTGTCGTCCCCGTCGGTGTCTTTAAGGAACCAAATCTCAGGGAGGGCGGCAACCAGCATGCCACCGTTCCAGAATTCGAACCCGGTGACGCTATTGAGTTCATCGGCGAAGGTGACGCATCGGTCAGCCACACCGTCACCATTGTCATCGGGCAAGCAGATGATTTTGTCGCGACGGGGTTGGGTTGGATTCCAGTGAGGATAGGAGGGCCAAACAGACGCAAAGAGCCGTCCATCGGGATCGACGGCCATTTGAACCGGGTTGATCAGCTCGGGAAACATCTCTTCGCTGGCAAAGAGATTGACTTTCATCCCTTGGGCAACTTTCATCTTCCCGATCGCTTCTTCGCCGCCAAGATACTTGTGTTTACCTTCGGACAATGCACCGGGAATATTGGTTTTGACAGTCAGTTCAGGTGGGAGGTTGTCGTCTTTGACATCGATTTCTTTGCCTTTGGCCACGGTCCAGACGCGTTGGTCTCGGTTGGTGGTTTTAACGTCGAAGATTTCCATTTCGCGCATCATCACATCGGCATTGGATTGGCCGAACCAAGCGAGTTTGGAGCGACCGCCGAAGACGTTGTAACCATCGACGACGCGGTAACGGCTAAACCAGTGGTAATTTTTATCGAGGATAGCATCTCGCAGTTTCTTGATTCCGCTGTTGTCCAGACGTAACGTCTCGTTGGGGAACAAGGTTTTCGCGATCACCGCCGAGACGGCTTGGTCTCCGTTATCCTCCAAGTGGATGCCGTTGATCGTCAAGGGCTTTTGGCCTTTGGATGAAGCGCTGGCATAGAGCTCTTTCGATGGGGTGAAAATATCGACAAAGAGAACGTTCTTGTTTTCGCATACATCCCGCATGGCTTGGGTATAGAGAGCGAGTTTCGCGTTGTTCTCTTCACCGTTTGGGAGATTTGGATCTTTGAGATCTTCGTGAGCGATAGGGGAGAAGAAGACCAAACGTGGGGGAGATTGGCCATCGTATTTTTGGGCCAGCATGCCGTCGATTGTTTCGGCAAGATCCTTTTTGAAGCCTTCGAGGGCACCAGGGCCTTTAAGGGCTTCGTTGTAACCGAAGAAACAAAACACGACGTTGGCTTTGACCTTTGTGAGCCACTCGTCGGGGCTACCGAAGTTGTCTTCGCGATTACGGACTTTGAGCTCATCGCCCGGATAGCCTAGGTTCCGGACGGTCAGGTCGTACTCGGGAAACATCGCATGGATATAGGTCTCGAGCCAAGCCGTATGTTGCATTCGGTCGGCTGTGGCATTGCCGATGTAGGCGATATGATCCCCCTTGCGCAATTGCAAAGGCGGGGCGGATTGGGCGGCCCCCACAAGCAATCCGATTGTGGCCAAGCAAAAAGCGGTAATTTGGGGAAGCCTAAAGGCCAAACGAGGAAATCTCATAATCGAATCGAGAGAAAAAGTGTTTGTAAATAGGAACAGGACGTTCCGGGAAGGAAGCTCTATTGTATCACAAACACCTCGATGCGTGGCATAGGCCTTTTTTGGGTGATGGACTCGTAACGCGGGGCTCTGACCCGCAACGCGTTCTTACCATAAACAACGCCGGGTCAGAGACCCGGACTACCCCAGGAGCTTACTACCCCAGGAGCTTACTAATCGCACCGGATCCCAACCTTTGGATGATAGACTTGTAACGCTGGGATGATCCCGGAGAAATTATCTTACGGGGAACAGCCCAAGACGCGTCGCTAAAGCGACTAGAAAAACGGCTGAGGACAGCCGTTCTACCTTAGGTTAACCGTTTTCAATCAACGGTCCTTCGCGGCGATCTTGGCCCATGTATCTTTGAGAGTCACTATCCGGTTAAAGACAGGCGATCCAGGTTTCGAATCGATCGGATCAATGAAGTAATATCCGTTGCGCTCTAATTGAACGCGAGTTCCTGCCGCTAGCTCTGCCAAAGCAGGTTCGATCACCGCATGGATCACAGTCTTGCTGTTTGGATTGATGTTGTCAAGGAAAGTCTTGCCCTCAGGTGCCTCCTCGGGAGATTCGGACAGAAACAGCCGATCGTAAAGGCGGACTTCGGCGCAGTGACCTGTTGAAGCACTCACCCAGTGAATCGTACCCTTGACCTTTCGCTCTGCTGCCGGACCACTGCCACTCTTGGTCTGAGGATCATAAGTGCACTTGAGCTCCACAACCTTACCCGACGCGTCCTTGATCACCTCCTGACACTCGATGATGTAGGCATACCTCAAGCGAACTTCACCGCCAGGCTTGAGCCTGAAGAATTTCGAAGGTGCATTCTCCATGAAATCCTCACGCTCAATAAATAGCGTCCTAGAAAACGGGAGCTTTCGATTTCCTGCCGCTGGATCCTCAGGGTTGTTGACCGCATCGAGCTCTTCGACTTGATCCTCCGGGTAATTCGTCAACGTCACCTTGATCGGATCAAGGATCGCCATATACCTCGAGGCAATTTTGTTCAGGTGATCTCGGACAGCGTTCTCTAAAACAAGCACATCGATCACACCATTGAATCGTGCTACCCCAATCGTCTCACAGAAATGACGTATCGACTCTGGCGTGTATCCGCGCCTCCGATAACCGCTGATCGTCGGCATTCGTGGATCATCCCAACCTTCAACATGCTTTTCGGTAACAAGCTGCAACAACTTGCGCTTGCTCATCACGGTATACGACAGGTTCAATCGAGCGAATTCAACTTGCCTAGGATGAAAAATCCTCAGCGTTCTGCAAAACCAATCGTACAAAGGCCGATGATTCTCGAATTCCAATGTGCAGATCGAATGGGTGATGCCTTCGATGGAATCAGATTGGCCGTGCGCCCAGTCGTACATCGGGTAAATACACCACTGCGAGCCGGTCCGATGGTGATGGGCGTTCATGATGCGATAGAGCACAGGGTCTCGCAAATTGAAATTCGGCGAGCTCATGTCGATCTTGGCCCTAAGCGTCCGAGTTCCCTCCGCGAACTCGCCATTTTTCATTCGCACAAATAGATCGAGGTTCTCCTGGACACTGCGGTCTCGATAAGGGCTGTTTTTTCCGGGTTCTGTTAGCGTTCCTCGGTACTGCCGCATCTGATCGGCGCTCAGGTCACACACATAGGCATGCCCTTCGCGAATCAATTGCAACGCCCAATCGTAGAGCTGCTGGAAGTAGTCCGAAGCGTAAAAAAGATTATCCCACTGAAAACCCAGCCACTGAACATCGCGCTGTATCGAGTCGACGTACTCCTGACTCTCCTTGCTCGGATTAGTATCGTCGAAACGAAGATTGCATTTACCGCCATAATTCCGCGCCAAGCCAAAGTTCAAACAAATACTCTTGGCATGCCCAATGTGCAGATACCCGTTGGGTTCCGGCGGAAAACGGGTCTGAATTGTCTTACCCTGCAAAGACTCCTTGCTTGCAAAGTCCTTTTCGACTTCGACCTCAATGAAGTTTTTGTGGTGATGAGACTCTGGGTTTTCCGCTGGATGGGTCACGATACTTGAATTCGCTTAAAACAAATGGATCACGGTTTAGCAACTAAAAAATCGGCTTAATACCGTACTGCTGATGGATCTGATTGCAAAGCTTGGGCTGCAATCGAAGTCCATGAGCGAGTTCACGAAGGTACTCGATCTCTTCCTTGGTATCGACATCAATCGTCGAAAGCGAAGCAGCATAAACAGCAGCCTCCATGCCCAAGGGAACCGACCAAGCGAAATCGCGGACGCTTGTGGTGTTATTGAATTCTTGACGCAAAAATTGGATGGTGGATTCATTGGTGTTGCCAACGCGTTCAAGAATCGCTTGCTGCTCTTTGGCATCGATCCGACCATCGGCTTTACCCGCATAGATCATGGCACGTATCAAAACGACCATCTGCTCTTGTTCGGCTTGGGAAAGCTGCGGTGGGGATTGCTTGGGCTGCTGTTGTCCGAAGATGTCTCCTTGGCTGCCCGCATTCCCGGTCGGAGCCGGTTGACGTTGCTGGGTTGGAGCTTGCGTCGGAGCCTTGTTGCCCACACCAAGCATATCTTCGAGTTCAGATGCCGATGGTGTCCTGGGATTGCCTCGTCCGTCCTTGAGCACACCAGGGAATTGAACCCCTCCGGAACTCGATCCACTTGGAGCACCACCGCCGAGGATATCCTTGAGGATGTCGACTCCCGAGGGACCGCTACGGCGCTGGCCGCCACCTTGAGGTTGCTGTTGTTTTGGCTGTTGCTGTTGCTGAGCACCTGCGTTGAGGATTTCAGTGAGGATATCGAAAGGATTCATGCTAATTGCACCTTCTGGCAAAGCTTTAGGAAAGGAAACCTGTGTCAAAAACCATGGATTTCAAAGTATAACAAACGCCCCGTCTTTTTTCCCATGGGCCGAGCGGATCGGCAACTAATTGGTCAATTTGCGATAACGGAAACGGCGGGGCTCGTCGTTGGAGATCCCAAGTCGCTCTTTCCGCTGATCTTCATAGGTTTGAAAATTGCCTTCGCACCAGTGGACATATCCATCCCCCTCAAAAGCAAGAATATGGGTCGCGATACGATCCAAAAACCAACGATCGTGGGTAATAACCACCACGCAACCGGCGAAATTCAAGATGGCTTCTTCCAAAGCTCGCAACGTGTCGACATCCAAATCGTTGGTCGGTTCATCCAAAAGCAAGACGTTGCATCCCCTGCGCAGAAGCTTGGCCAAATGAACTCGGTTGCGTTCACCACCGGAAAGATCTCCAACCTTCTTCTCTTGGTCGGTCCCCTTGAAATTGAATTTAGAAACATAGGCTCGCGAGTTCATCCGCTTGCCCCCCATCTCTAACCAATCAACTCCGCCAGAGATCTCCTGGAAGATCGAATTCGTTGCGGTCAAGGAGTCGCGCGACTGATCGACGTACCCTAGTTCAACGGTATCGCCAACTCGTATCGTTCCACCGTCTGGTTTCTCTTGGCCTATCATCATGCGAAACAAGGTCGTCTTACCGGCGCCGTTGGGGCCGATAACGCCGACGATTCCACCTGGCGGCAGTCGGAAATCGAGATTCTCGAAGAGCACCCGATCTCCAAAAGACTTCGAGACATGTTCGGCCTCGACGACGACTTCACCAAGATGCTTTCCTGGTGGAATCTGGATTTCCAATTCGTCAGGTCGCTCCTCGAATTGCTGTGCTGCCAATTGCTCGTAGGCGCTGATACGTGCCTTATTCTTGGCTTGGCGGGCACGGGGCGACATCCGGATCCACTCGAGCTCTCGATCGAGTGTTTTCTGGCGTGCAGCCGCTGACTTTTGCTCAATTTGCAGTCGCTTTTGCTTTTGCTCCAACCAAGAAGTGTAATTGCCTTCGAAGGGAAACCCTGAACCTCGATCGAGCTCTAGGATCCACTGCGCGACATTGTCCAAGAAATAACGATCGTGCGTAACAGCCACGACCGTTCCAGGATACTGAGCCAAGTGTTGTTCTAACCAATGAACAGCTTCGGCATCCAAGTGGTTCGTCGGTTCATCGAGTAGCAGCAAATCAGGTTGCTCTAAAAGCAACTTGCACAGCGCAACCCGGCGACGTTCCCCACCGGAAAGCTTGGTTACATCCGCATCACCCGGGGGGAGATTCATCACGGCCATCGACATCTCAACTTGACGATCCAATTCCCACAGGTTCTGCGCGTCGATGATGTCTTGAAGCTTTGCCATTTCGTCGCAAAGCTTTTGCATCTGAATGTCATCGGTGACCTCGCCGAGCAATCCTGAGATCTCATTGAATCGATCGAGTACTTTACGCTTCGGCGCAACGGCTTGTTCAACGTTTTCCTGAACGTTCTTGGTTGGATCGAGCTGGGGTTCCTGGGGCAAGTAACCTGCAGTAAAACCGTTGCTGAGCCTTGCTGTTCCATCGAAGTTTTTATCGATGCCAGCCATGATCCGGAGCAAAGTACTTTTTCCAGCGCCGTTGGATCCCAGAACACCGATTTTCGCCCCTGGATAAAAGGCTAGCCAGATGTCTTTGAGGACCTCTTTTTGACCATGCCGTTTGGTGAGCTTTTCAATTTGGAATATGTATTGCCGATTCATAGACGTCTTGCTGTGGTTACTCCCACTCGATGGTTGCCGGAGGCTTGGAACTGATATCGTAACAAACGCGATTGACACCCCTGACTTCGTTGATGATTCGCGTCGAGACTCGAGCAAGCAAATCGTAGGGCAAACGACTCCAGTCTGCGGTCATAAAATCGTCGGTGTTGACACACCGGACTGCAACGGCGTTTTCGTAAGTCCTCGAGTCGCCCATCACTCCGACGCTTTGGGATTCCAAGAGAACGACAAAGGCCTGGGATGTTTCGCGATACAAATTCGCGTTTCTGATTTCGGTAATGAGAATCTCATCGGCTTCGCGAAGCACATCGAGCTTCGCCTGAGTGATATCTCCTAAGCACCGCACGGCAAGCCCTGGGCCTGGGAAAGGATGTCTCCAAACCAAATGCTCTGGCAATCCGAGTTCGATCCCCAACTTCCGAACCTCGTCCTTAAACAGATCTCGAAGCGGTTCGACTAGATCAAAGCCTAGTTGCTCAGGCAAACCACCAACGTTGTGATGGAGTTTGATCGTCGCTGCAGGGCCATCAGGAGCCGCTCCACTCTCAATCACATCGGGATACAAGGTGCCTTGGGCAAGATACTTTGCTCCATTAATCTTCAGCGCCTCTTGCTTGAAACACTCGATGAATGCATGACCGATCCGCCGACGCTTTTCCTGCGGATCTCGGATGCCCGCAAGCGTTGCAAGGAATTGCTCACTGGCATTGACCACTCGCAAGTCGGCATGAAAGTGATCGGTAAACTCCTGAATCACCGCCGATTGCTCGTCTTTACGCAGTAGCCCGTTGTCGATCAAGATACAGGTCAATTGTGGGCCGATCGCCTTGTAGAGCAGGGCGGCCGTTACCGATGAATCAACGCCGCCAGAAAGACCGCAAATAACCCTGTCGGAACCGATCTTGTTTCTAAGTTGCGAAATCGTTTGTTCCGCGAAGTTCGACAAATGCCAGCGTCCTTGGCACCCGACGACGTTGTAAAGAAAGTTATGGATCAGGGTACCGCCCAAGGCCGTGTGGGAGACCTCAGGATGAAACTGAAGTCCATAAATGGGAAGCGAGCGGTGCTTGACGGCTGCATGTGGACAAGTCGTCGTGCCGGCTAGAGTCTCAAATCCATCTGGCAGTTTTTGGACTTGGTCGCCATGACTCATCCAAACATCGATCTCCGAAGGAAACCCAGCAAAGAGCTTCTCCATGTTCTTAATCGAAAGACGAGCTCTGCCATACTCTCGGGCCGGACAAGCCTGAACGGCTCCCCCAAGTGTGTGTGCCGTCAGTTGCATGCCATAGCAAATCCCAAGAATCGGAATTCCTAGCTCAAACAACTTCGGATCGCACTTCGGAGCCTTGTCGTCGTAAACGCTCGAGGGCCCCCCGGAAAAAATCAATGCCATCGGCTTGCGCGCCAAAACGCTCTGGGCGGAGATATCGTGCCTTACGATTTCGCAGTAGACGTTTTGATCTCGCACACGTCGGGCGATAAGCTGGGCGAACTGAGAACCGAAGTCCAGCACCAAAACCCGTTCGTTCTGCAACGGATCCGACGACAAGGTCGTGTTCTTTGGATTGTTTTCCGGATGGGTATCGGTGAGATTCGATTGCGGGCTGTTCATTCTGATCCGTGTCAAAGGTGGCCAGCGGGAAAACGCAAGATTATAGCGACTGGCTCTTGTTCGACTACACGAATCGCTGCCCTAGGCTACAAGGAAGCTGATTTCCCTTGCAATATCCCTATTAGCCGCTTGGCATGAGTTGAAATATCCAACTCGCCGATCAGCTCGATTCCGGGAGGAACCCTTTTTGGCAACCGATCCAGGGCCCGCTCCAAGTTGGAAACCAAATCGTCTTGGGAATCATGGCGGTACAAAGCGCCCGCAACCCCCTCCGGATGGAACTCTTGGATCCTTCGATGCAACTCTGGAAATGCTCCATGGTCGGGCATGACATAGGGAAGCCCCGCAGAGACGGCCTCAAGCAAAAAAATCCCCTTCGGATCGGCATACTCGGTCGGTACGCAAAAAAGGTCTAAGCCACGCAAGTACTCGACCTTTTGTTCTCGATTCAATGTCCCAGCGTAATTCCATTGACCATCCAATCCAGCTTGCTTCAATTTGATCTGCTGCTCTTTCCAGTACCCAGCATGCTGAGGCCCCATCCAACCGGCCAACGACAAACGCAATGATTTCCATCGAGAATTTCGCTTGAGCTCGATGAATGCATCGACGATCCGATGCAGACCTTTCTCAGGAGCCATCCGAGCCAAATAACCCAAATGGATTGAATCGTCCGGCGTGCTATTCTCATTTTGTTTCGAGACCGACGGCCTCATAGCCAACGCTGAATCGGTCAAAAAATCCGAAGTGGCAACGCCCAAGGGTACCACATGCATCTTTGCCGGAGGGATCCCGAGCAACTCGCGCATGGTCTTGGTATAAGCCTCCGAGTGACAAATGAAACCTTTCGTTTGCGCCACCAATCTCCGCATCTTATCGACTGCCTGGGCGCGGTGCGATGAACTCAGAGAATCCAGGAAGATATCGTCACCCTGGAGCATCACCCAAACATCCGCATTGCTTGCCATCTGAGGTATCACCCCTCCGATGAGCAGGTTCGTCAAGACAATCGCGTCGGGGCGTATGTTGGTTTGTAGGAAGTTCAGCAGATCCTGAAACTCCTGGCGTTGATAGCCCCCGAGCCCGTCAAGCATCGAGAGAGTCAGCTCCCCCAATAATTCTGGACTTGTTTTTCCGGCCTTGGACGTCAACGCCTTGATCACCCAAGGATGATCGATCCAACCGACCATCCATCGAGGCATGTATCTAACCAGCGGAATCTTTTGGGCCAGATAGACATTGACTCCTCCGAGGAAGACTCGATCAACACTCATGTCCTCGACATCGGTACGGATGGGAGTGTAGACGGGCATAAGCACGCAATCGTGCCCGGCCTTGATCAACTCTTGAGCCACGGCGTTGTCATTCATGCACGAACCGCAAAACATCCCGGCAGCGCCTGCGGTCAAATAGGTTATTCTCATCGAGTCCTGATTCTTGGGTAAGCGTGATGCGAGGCCGGGATCCATACGACTTTATCGATTGTATCACATCGGTAAAACGCACCGTTGAATATGACAAATTAGGTAATTTATTCCAGCTGAATTTCGTTGCATTCGACAACGCTTAGCCTTCCGTTAAATCTTACGTAAGTTCTTTCGGGGGCTCATTTTCTGAAAAATGCACGAGGGGGTTCAAGCTATTTTCCCCGCTTGGCCGATAGCTTCCTCGTCGTCCCATCTTACCTGGCTTCAATCCGTAGGCAGGTCAGATGGTGTGCGATATTGCCGGTGGCCCAGAACTGATCGAGTCTATGGATGGCTCGGCCGGCAACTACTGCAAACGCAACTCGGTTAAACGGGTTCAAACATCGAGCAACATGGTTGGCCACGATCCAAGTACGGATGGATCGAGCCAAAGGAAGTGGGGCCTACGAAGTCACACCGATCGCCCTTGTGGCGATCGTTTAGCCGCGCATGTAGAGGGCGGTTTCGGCGACGACTTCGTACGCCGAAACCGGTCTCAACTCCGTTATGCTGCGAAATGTCTGTGGTAGTCAGTAACCCAATGTACATAGGGAGTTAGTTTAGATGAAGTGGAACATTTTTGTTGGATCGATGGTTTTGGGAGCATGCCTTAGCGGACAAAGCTTCGGCGGTGATCTAATCCATCGTCTGTTGGGTGGAAACGGCGTTGGAGCCAAGAGCTCTTGCTGTGATACCTCGGTTGTTGATCCTAGCTGCGGAGCCGAAATGGCTGGTTGCGGACGTGGCCCAAGCTGCGGAACCGAAATCGCTGCTCCTGCTTGCGATCCATGTGCCGGAGCCGGTGCTGGTATCGGAGCTGGTAAGGCTGGTTGCGGTCTTCTAGGAAAGCGTGGACCTAGCTGCGGAAGCGAAATCGCTGCTAGCGATGCTTGTGCAGGTAACAACGGCGGTGTAGTTGGACCTAGCTGCGGAGTTGAAACCGCTGGCTGTGCTCCTGCTCCTGTTTGCCGTACTCCAGTTCTCGATGGCCTCAAGGGTCTGAAGTGCAAACTGCACGCAGCTCATGTGGACAACATGAACCGCATCCACAACGCTGCTGCTAACCTGCACTCGCGTTTGGCTGCAAAGCATGCTTGTAAGGTTACCGCTCCAAGCTGCGGAGCCGAAGTTGCTGGTCCAAGCTGCGGCGCTGAAATCGCTGGCGGTTGCGGTGCTGGTCCAAGCTGCGGTGCTGAAATCGCCGGCGGTTGCGGAAAAGGTGGCCTCCTCGGTCGTGGTCCTTCTTGCGGTGCTGAACTCGCTGCTAGCGATCCTTGCAGCGGTGCTGCTGCAGGTTGCGACAGCGGTTTCGGAGCTGCCAAGCGTTCTTGCGGACTGCTCGGAAAG
Source organism: Pirellula sp. (assembly GCA_046086605.1). Classification (GTDB taxonomy): domain Bacteria; phylum Planctomycetota; class Planctomycetia; order Pirellulales; family Pirellulaceae; genus JBKCUI01. The sequence continues at coordinate 22,011 of JBJSXX010000290.1, forward strand.
ATTTTCAAGAGCAAGTCAAGCTGTGACGCTGCTGCTTGTGACTCGGGTTGCAGCTCCTGCGGAAGCGCTCCTGCTGCCGCTCCTGCTGCTGCTCCAGCTCCAGTAGTCGATCCACATGCTTACCTGAACACCAATCGCGGTATCATTCAAGCTAGCAGCACCCGAGTTCGCTAATTGCGAGCAAGGTTAGCTAGGGTTAAGGTACAAGCGAAATGAAAATCGGCTCGTGAAAACGAGCCGATTTTTTTATTGGATGCGAACAACGTTTTTCAAAGACCAGCCTCTATTGAGGCAAGCGACCTTCGTTGACCACTGGCAATGGTCCCGTCAGCGCCTTCATGAACTCGACCAAATCGGCTTTGTCTTGTGCCGACAATTCCAACTTCTTGATCTTGTCGCTCAAGTAAGGATTCGGATGCCCACCCTTGGCATACCACTCCACAACTTCCTCGAGAGTCGCTTGGCTGCCGTCGTGCATGTAAGGTGCATTCAAGGCGACGTTTCTGAGTGTCGGGGTCTTGAAAGCACCCTTGTCCTTGTCCTGCTTGGTCTGCTCGTAACGCCCCAAATCAGGCTTCTCTGCGGCCATACCGACACCTAAATTGTGATACAGCTCATCGGTGAAATTTGCTCCTGCATGGCATGCCGAGCAATTCGACTTGGTGCTGAAGAACAGATCGCGCCCTCGTTTGGCCGAATCACTCATCGGATTCGAGTCGCTCTTCTTCTTGAGTTCCTCGTACTTAGCAAAATTGGCTGGATCATCCTTCTTGAAGTCTTCGAGATCCTCGATTTCTTCACTGAAGGCCTCGGTGAATTTGCGCAGTGGTTCGTAAGCGTCATAGGGAGAGGTCCCTGTAACGATCGTTCGCTCAAATGCCGCAATGGCTTTGCCCACGTTGTCGATGTTCGGTGCTGCGCCAAAGATCTTCTCGAACTGGATGCGATACACTTCGTTGGCTGTCAAAAATTTGACCACACCCTCATGCGTGTTTCCCATTTCAATTGGGTTGGCAATTGGCCCAACAGCTTGAGCTTCGAGACTCCCCGCTCGGCCATCCCAAAACTGAGCCTTGCTCAAAATTCGATTGAATGAGGTCGGTGAGTTGCGACCACCGGTCTGGCCATTGATACCAACCCCAAACTGCGTGTGGGCCCCATAGCCCGCCGAAGGACTATGGCAGTCGGCACAACTGACCGTTGCGTTCTTCGAAAGCCGCTTGTCAAAGTACAGCTGCCGCCCCAACTCGACCTTGGCTCGGGTCAAGGGATTGCCCTCGGGAATGTAAATCGCTCCGGTGCCAGCCGAGAGTCCCTCGGGCAACTCCACGCTCAAAACAGCATGGTTGGCTGGGTTCTCCAGATACTTCTTGGCGTCCGCAGAGCTCAGAGCTCCCGAACCTGGAACCCCAGCCGTCAAACTCGGGTCTCCAAGCTTGACGCTATCAGCACACAAGCCAGCCACCGGCAGGGCCAAACCTACCAGAAACGCTCCAATAAAATGCTTCTTCATTTCTACGGAAATCCTTAGAAATCTTAAGAGTAAACAACAAATTTCGTCGCAATCCGGGAATAACCGCCAGAATCACGCGAGATTAACTCGTTAGTATAACCACTCGTCCAGTCGGCATGAATCCTCAGATCCTCACGAAGATCTTACGCCTGTAGAGCCACAGCAAAATCAGCCAGAAAATAAGCAAAACCAAGCATCCCAAGAAAAATGCTCGGTAGGGCTCGGGCACCCAAGCCCGTATAGCAAAACCGAAATGCCGCTCAATAGCCTGCTTGAGCCAACCCTCAACCGTCCAGCTCATCACATAAGCGACGATCGAGTTTGCTCCGATAACTCTAAAGAAAAACGACCAACTCGTCAGTCGAGCATCATCGCAAATCCAACTCAGTACGAGCAACCACAAGAAACAGATCGCCCCACTCCAAAGAACCCAACTGGGTGTCCAGATCCGCTTGACAATCGGACAAATCCCAAAGTGATCTAAGGCCAAGGCACCTGCGAAACAGACCGCAGCGGTCGTTAAAAAAATCGCACTCCGCCGACCCGTTTGCTCGATATCCCGCATCCAACTCCCAGCCAACAACCCAAGGAGCATTGTCCCCAACGTCGGAATGAAACTCAACGTGCAGTATCCACCGGCCGAGAACTCAAACCTCTTCTCCCTAGGAAACAGATTCATCCACCAAACATCGAATGCCCAAGCCGCATTGGAGTTTTTGTTCCAATGACCCGCAAACCCCTTGGCATGATGCTCCCAACTCTCGGGCACCCCCACAGCAGCGTAATTAAAACTGCTTGCGGGCAACGGATACAACGCGAAAACCAACCAGTAAGAAACCAAAACTCCGACCGCACCCAGCGCGATCGCTAACGGCTTGCGATCTGCGAAAAAGAACAATAGCCCATACCCCAATCCAATCTGAGTCAGCGTGTCGTCAAACGTAAAGTTCGTCGAAGGCTTTCCTAAACTGCGCAAGAAGATCCCCAAGAAAACCAGAATCAAACTTCTCACAAGTGCATGAAAGAACATCCACTCCCAAGACTGCCCCTCGCGCGATCGCTTCGAGAACGAGAAAGCCAACGATGTGCCGACCAAAAACGAAAACGCCGGTTGGATCATGTCGTGCAACGAACAACCACCCCATGCAACATGCGACGTGTGGAAATCGATCCACTCCAAAGCCTTTTGAACATTCTCCGAAAAACGATCCTTGACCGCTAGCAACTTGCCCCATTCGAGGACCTCGGCAAGCATCAGGAACATGACCATCCCGCGAAACACATCGATGCTCGTACGACGAACCGATGGGCTGATCGCTGGCGACGAAACCGGCGCAGATTGTTGATCCAAAGCGATGCCCGAAGTTCGCTCCTGGCGAAGCGACTTCAAAAGACTCTCGGCTGTAACGTCACTGTGATCCATTTCGAAACATCGGAGATATAAAGTCGATTAAAGGGCTGGCAGCAACCAGCAAAAAACCAAAGAGCCAAAACACATTATCCCACAAACCGCTTGGAAGAAAGCGGGCTGCAGCCAAAAGACCAAACCCCGCCAAGAAAAAAAACTCGGGTCTCATGGGTCGCTGCCAAGCGGAAAACCAAAGCAACACGACCCAGAAAGCCACCAAGAGCCCCACCCCTCCCATCGCCATCCAACCGAACGACAAAAGCAGAAGCAAATGGATCAGGTAGTAATGGGTGAGCTTAAAGGAAAACCAGTTTTTGAGTTTTGCAAGGAACCTCATGACGCTTTGCATTCTACCCGCAAAAGCTTTTCTTTTCGAGTTCGCTTAAAACCGGTTTGTTACCACTGGGGCTCATTTCTCACGACAAATGCATAAATAATCCCCAGAGCAACACCCAAGATCACGAAAAGGATCGCAACTCGAACAACGAAGGATCCTTTAAAGAATCGACAAACAAACCCATCGACCAGCGCTGCTAGCGATGGGATGCCCAAAAGCAAAACCAAGACTCCTGTTGGCAAGGGACTCCAAGAATAAGCCCGCGAGAGACTAAGGCCCGCAACAGCACTAAAAGCAAGCAGAGGAGTCAGGCTCGACTCACACCAAGCTTGCTTGGATAGCCCAAGTACCAACATCACTCCTGCCATCATCGACCCACTAAAAACCATCCACTCTCCAAGCGAGGCGTAACTCTGCAAAACAACCGCCGCGACGCACCCAAGTTGCATAACATGCACCCAGCCAAACCAAACACTACCAGCGGTCTCTTGCCGCCAGTGGACCAACGCGATATTCGAAAGAGCAAAAACCAAACTCAATAGGCTCAAGACACTGAACCAAGTTCTTTGATCGGCGTAGCCTGGCCCATCAGGAAACATGAACCATGCCATCAGGGCCATCGCAAGACCCATGAAAAGGGCAATCACTGCGCTCGCAAATGGCGAACTTTTCATGATGGCTTTTAGCGCGATCCAACCGCTCAACACCAGCGGCCCTATCATAACCCAATGCATCCAACGTTCGCGAGCCTCCCAACTAGTCCACTGCTGGGGAGTCAGCAGAATCCCCCGACTTCCTAATTCGGAGACCCAAAATGCCACCCACACCAAGACGCACCCCAAAGCCCACCCCAATACACGGATTTTTGGACGCCTGGTCTCTAGCCCAGACTGTCCGTCCGTCGTCGCCGGCAATCCGAGGCGATGTCGCAAAAACCAAGCCGACAGCGCACCAAAGACCAGTGGCAATAGCACCCGAAACAGCAAGAGTTTTCCTTCGAATTCAGAATTCATCCTCGCTCCCCTGACTCGCCAAATGAAACCAGCAAGTTATAGTAGGGTAACTCTATAGAGAACAGAGCTAAGCGACCTTTGAAGATGGCCAACCACTCGAAACACGACTCCGAACCGCTCCAGGCCGTCAAGGTTTCGATGACGCCTTTGCAACGCTACGAGGAGTTCCTCCAAGCCCGTGGACTTAGGAACACCTCCCAAAAAAAGTTCTTGCTCGAACAAGTTTTCAATCGACACGAGCATTTCGATGCCGATCTGCTGATCGATCAACTCCCCTCCAGGGGTGCTACCAACTACGTCTCCCGCCCAACCGTCTATCGAACCCTCAAGGAATTCGTCGACGCAGGTCTGCTCCATCGCTTCGAACTCGACGGTCGAAGCATGTACGAACTTAACTACGGATACCCCGAGCACGACCACTTGTACTGCACCAAGTGTCGTCAACTCATCGAATTTACCAGCGATGAACTCGTTCGAATCCGGGATGAAGTCGCCAGAACCCACCGCTTCCGCGTCAAAGACCATCGCTTTATCATCCAAGGCACCTGCGACCAGTGCGCCAAAAAACGGTCCTTGGGCCGCCGCCAAGACCGCGTCTAGAACGCGAAAGCCTCAGGGATCTCACTACCTGAAACGAACCCTTTCGCGGTCTATCATCTGGGAATTCAAACCCTATAACTGAACCAAGCCTGCTGGCTATCTCAGGACGATTTCTCAATCCTTAAGCCCCCCCGAAAGGGACTTTTCCGGACATTATTCGGTTCCCAAGGCTCAGGCTTGCTTGACTCTGCCTTTCTGAAAAGTTAAATAACAAATAAGGAGGGTTTCATTTTTTCCTTTATCTTATCGTTACTGGAGCTGTATCATGCGTAAAAGGTCGTCTTCTGGCTTTACTCTCGTAGAGCTTTTGGTGGTCATCGCCATCATCGGTATTTTGGTGGGTCTGTTACTTCCGGCAGTCCAAGCGGCACGTGAGGCCGCCCGACGCATGCAGTGCAGCAACAACATGAAACAACAAGCCCTCGGAGTTCTCAACTACGAGGCATCCTACAAACGACTTCCATCACTCCAATCCGGAAGTGGAAACATCGTTCAAACCCAGCAACGATTCGCTATGGCCGGTTGGTGGGAGATCCTGCCATATATCGAAGGCACTACGCTTTATGATCGAATCAATGGCCTCAACAATGGATTCGGACTTGAGCCATGGAACGGCAACGCTGCCTATCGAGAAAGGGCTGCGTGGCTCGAATGCCCGAGCGATGCAGGTACCGACGAGCCGGTTAATCCAAACCGCACCCGAGGACTTTCGAGCTATGGCATGTGCGTAGGCGATAACATGGCCGCCTCTCAAATCGTGGTAAACGGAACCGAAGAGAGGAGCGACTTGACGCTCGCTCTCCAAAAGCGGGCGATTATCAACCGAGGGATGTTTGGCCGAGCATCTTACCATCCACTGGGCCACGTCAAAGATGGTTTGAGCAACACAATCATGCTTGCCGAACGCCAAAGACCCAGAGATGTCAACACCAAAGGTGCCGTTGTCCTCATCGCTTCTGACGCTGCAACCTATGCTCCACTTAGTTGCAAAGCTCAGCTGATCGGAAATAAATACGTTAATCCAGGTTTGATCTTCACTAGCGATACGATGCCTGGATACCGAGCATGGGAAGGTAAAGCGTTCTTCAATGGTGTTTCGACAATTCTTCCTCCCAATAACGCCGTCTGTATGGTCAGCACCGGCTCGGTTTCTCCTCACTGGTTCCCTGGAATCTGGACTCCCACCAGCGAACACGGCGGCGGTGTTCAGATCTCTCTGGGAGATGGCTCGGTAAGATTCATTAGCGATAGCATCGACTCAGGAAACCTCGGTGCAGTCGCTCCAACCCTCAGCAGTGGCATGAGCCCCTACGGAGTATGGGGAGCCCTAGGCTCCAAGGCAGGTGGAGAAACCCCTGTCGATTACGAATGATCTATCTTCATCTTAGAACTACCGAATCATGCTAAATCGCTACACTCATATTGTTGCACTCCCAACTCTACTTTTATGCCTAAGCACTCTTACCGTTGGTTGCAACAATAAGAGGCTCCCTACGATCGTAAAAGCAGAGGGGACGGTCACACTCGACGGAAATCCAGTCGAAAATGCGACCATTGCCTTCATCTCCGAAAGGACCGACTACCATGCCGTCGGAAACACGAACGCACAAGGCAAATTCGCAATGCGCGTATCGAGGGATGAATACAACGGTAAGGAAGGGGCATGCCCGGGTGATTACAAAGTCGAGATTTCCAAGTCCGTGATTGTAAACGCCAGCGGTTCCCCCTCTGGTGAAGCGGTCGTGAATCTTCGTAACGAACTTCCCACCAAATACGCCAGTATCGGAAGTTCGGAATTGGTCATCACAGTACCAGATAAAGGTTCAGATCAACTCAACTTCGATCTCAAATCCAAGTAGTCACAACCGACGACTTCTCTGTAAAATCCACAAGGTTCGGCTCGATCAAATCGGGCCGAACCTTTTTTTACACCCAAACATACTGCCTTCACTATGAACACGAAATCCTGGCAAGGTCTCCACTGGCTCGATTCTCAAGCCGACCAAATGGCAAAGGATCTGATCGAACTTTGCAACATTAACTCCGGTTCCGACAACCCGCAAGGCCTCGATCGCGCCGCCAATTGGCTCGAAAACTTCTTCTCACCCTTATCGGTACCTTGCCAAAGAATCGATTTGCCACCCTACCGACTCTTGGACGATACCGCCAAGGAATCCACTTACGATACCGGACCGGCTCTTCGTTGGGATCTTGGGGCGGCCTCGACCAAAGGCATCCTCTGGACGATCCACTACGATACGGTCTACGGCAAAGACGACCCGTTCCAGTCTTGCAATCTTTTGCCAAACAATAAATTGCAAGGCCCCGGTGTCATCGATGCCAAAGGCGGAATCGTCATCATGCGCTACGCCGCCTTAGCCCTTAAGCAGTTCGCCGATCTATCCAACGCTCGCCTGACAATCCTACTGACACCCGATGAGGAAATTGGCTCTCCATCGTCTCTTGGACTGTGGCAATCGATCGCCAAGGACTTCCATTCCGCATTTCTTTTCGAGCCAACCATGGCAGACGGAAGTCTCGTTCAAGCCCGCAAGGGTACAGGCACTTTTATCTTCGTCATTCGAGGCAAGGCAGCTCACGCAGGACGCAACTTTCACGAAGGGCGAAACGCCATCGTTCACGGCTGCGAACTGGCATCCAAAATCCACCAACTCAACGGCCATCGCCCAACTGTTACGATCAACATCGGTCGTATCCGAGGCGGCAACGCCGTCAATGTCGTCCCGGACACTGCCGTCCTGCGGGTCAACGTCCGCATCGCCGACTCCCAAGACCAACACTGGGTCGAACAGCAACTCAAGGAACTAACAAACACCTTCGACCAGCCTCAAAACGGCTTGCGCGTCGAATTATCGGGTGGTATCCATGCACCAGCAAAAACCTGCGACGAACCAACACAAAGACTCAAAGAAAAAATCGAACTCGCTGCCGGCCAACTCGGTCAATCCATCCATTGGAAAGAATCCGGAGGAGCCAGCGACGGAAACAAGCTCCAAGCCCTCGGTCTCCCGAACATCGATACCCTAGGGCCCCGTGGTGATGCACTTCACAGCGATCAAGAATGGATCGACCTAACTAGCCTTGTAGAAAAAGCCCAACTCACCTGCGCAACATTCCTTCAATGCAATCAATAACCCCAGCCAAATCTTTTTGCCCTCAAATCTTTTTGCCCTCTTCTTCCAAGTTCCGGCTACAGCGGACGGTGCTCAAGCTCGTAAGCGGTGATCTTCGACTCATGTTCGAGCGTCAGACCGATATCATCCAAGCCATGAAGCAAGCAATGTCGCCTAAATGGCTCGACTTCAAAAGTCGCACGAAACCCGCTTTGATCAAAGACTTGGTTCTGCTCAAGATCGATCGTCAGTTGATAGCCTTGGCTCGATGCATGCCTTCGAAATAGCTCTTCGACAAGTTGCTCCGAGAGCGCGATTGGCAAGACACCGTTTTTAAAACAATTGTTGTAAAAAATATCGGCAAATGAGGGAGCGATCACGGCCCGAATTCCAAAGTCCTCGATCGCCCAAACGGCGTGCTCACGCGAAGACCCACTACCGAAATTACGACGAGCGATAAGGATCGAGGCCCCTGCATTGCGATCTATGTTCAACTCAAAGTTCGGGTTCGGATCGCCATTTTCCAAAAACCGCCAATCAAAGAAAAGAAACTGGCCAAACCCGCTCCGCTCGATCCTTTTGAGAAACTGCTTGGGGATGATCTGATCGGTATCCACATTCGCTCGATCCATCGCAGCAACAATGCCGGTGACTTTAGTAAACGCTTTCATAGTTAGCCTTATTGGATTGCTTTTTTTAGATTTTGCGGACGTTAGCCGTGGTATCGCCAGTCGCGAATATCGATAAAACGGCCGGCAATCGCCGCAGCGGCGGCCATCGCAGGAGAGACCAGATGTGTTCGGCCTCCTTTGCCTTGACGTCCTTCAAAGTTTCGGTTGGATGTCGAAGCGCATCGCTCTCCGGGTTCCAAGCGATCTGGATTCATCGCCAAACACATGCTGCAACCGGCTTCTCGCCAATCGAATCCTGCTTGTTTGAAAACCTGATCCAGCCCCTCTTTTTCGGCCTGTCTTTTTACCTGCCCACTTCCGGGCACAACCATCGCATGGACTTGGTTCGAGACCCGATACCCTTGAACGACTTTCGCAGCAGCTCGCAAGTCTTCGATCCGTGCGTTGGTACACGAGCCGATAAAGACACGCTGGACTTGTGTATCGGTTAGCTTCGATCCAGCTTTGAGTCCCATGTATTCCAAAGCGCTAGCAGTCGACTTGCGCTCCGTCTCATCCTGAAAATCTTCTGGGGATGGAACCGGAGTGTTGACCGAGATGACTTGGCCTGGATTGGTTCCCCAGGTTATCTGCGGCTCGATATCTTGACCGCGATACAGATCAACTCGATCGTACAGAGCTCCAGGATCCGAAGGGAGTTGTCGCCAAAGTTCCACAGCCCGATCGAAATCCTTGGTGCCAAAAGGTCTACCCCTCAAGTAATCGAACGTGGTCTGATCAGGAGCGATCATTCCGGCTCGGGCCCCAGCCTCGATTGACATATTGCAAACCGTCATGCGCTCTTCCATCGAAAGACCTCGAATCACCTCACCGGTGTATTCGAGCACATAACCGGTCCCTCCAGAGGTAGTCAGCTTTCCGATCAGATAGAGGATTAAATCCTTAGCGGTCACCCCGGGAGCCAAGGCCCCATCGACTCTGAGTTCATAAGTCTTAGGCGAGTACTGCAAAAGAGTTTGGGTCGCAAGCACATGCTCGACTTCGCTCGTTCCGATCCCAAAGGCTAGAGCACCAAAGGCACCGTGGGTCGCGGTGTGCGAATCGCCACAAACAATCGTCATGCCTGGCTGCGTGTAGCCAAGCTCAGGGCCGATGATATGAACAATTCCCTGATTCGTATCGTTCAAATCGTAAAGACGGATGCCAAACTCTCGACAGTTGTTGCGAAGGGTGTCGACCTGTTGGCGGGAGATCGCATCAGCGATGGGCAAGGATCGGTCGGTCGTCGGCACGTTGTGATCCGGTGTAGCAATCGTTCGCTCGGGCCGTCGGACTTTGCGGCCCGCTAATCTCAAACCTTCGAAGGCCTGGGCACTGGTGACCTCATGCACCAAGTGCAGGTCAATGTACAAGATCGCTTGTTTCCCAGATTCATGATGAACGACGTGTTGGTCCCAAATCTTCTGGAACATCGTTCTGGGCCGGTGGTGACTCGGTGTCGAGTGGGTCATAACTGCCTGATTTGTGTGGGTTTTCGTTGTCTTTTATTGATGCGAACCGATAAAGTTCCGGTGAAAATTTTATCCTCTGATCTTTTGAAGAAGACTGGTGTATAGTAACCTACTCCCTCCGATAGCGCAATGCCCAATTGAACTTGTGAAATTAAAGGAAGTGATTGTCTTATGGCCGACGCAGATGCTTTCCAAAATCGATGCCGCTCGCTCGAAAATGCTTTCTTCTCCGATCTAGATCAAAAGCTCATCCGGGAACTACAGGAAAAGCTATCTGTCGAAGAGGCTATCACGAATCTTCGTGCCGAGTCGGGGATCAAAGACGATGCGGCTCTTCGAGCCCTCCATGGACTTGGAGTCACCCCACAAGCCCTATCGGCCTTTAGGATTTTCCCTTTGGCCGCAGTCGCTTGGGCAGATGGCCACGCTGACCAACAGGAAGTCACCGCCGTACGTATGATCGCCGAGCGATACTTGGCCAAAGGCTCCGAAGCATCGAAACTTTTGGAAAGATGGCTCAAGGAACGGCCTTCGACAGAAATGCTAACGACATGGGAGTCGTGTGCCGAAGCTGTCTTCTCGTCGATCGATGCGACACAAAGTAAATCCCTCAAACATCAGCTTGTCGAAGAAGTCGACGAGGTAGCTCGCGCAAGCGGAGGACTGCTAGGCTTTGGTGCGACGACCAAATCCGAAAGCGATATGATCGCTCGCATCAAAAAAACCTTAGGTGTCTCCTAACCGAGCACGCCCTAAGATCTTCTCTGTTTCAATCGATTTGTTCCGATTATGTCATCCGAGCCTTCTTCAAAGACAGATGCCCCAAAAGTGGTTTGGCACGCAGGCTCGGTCAGTCCGATGGATCGCAGTAAGCTTTTGGGCCAAGTTGGTTGTGTGGTTTGGTTTACAGGACTTAGCGGTTCAGGCAAATCGACCATAGCCAACGCTCTGGATCAAATGCTGTTACAAAACGGCCACCCGAGTTTGCTTCTCGATGGAGACAATATTCGTCATGGCCTGTGCGCTACGCCAAATATCCTAAAATCCATTTACGGTGAACCGTTTTCGGAACGATTCGGATTGGGGTTTTCCCCGCAGGACCGCGAAGAGAATATTCGCCGAATCGGCCAGGTCGCTTGCTTGCTGGCCTCCGCTGGATTGATCTGCTTGAGCGCTTTTGTGAGCCCTTATCGCAAAGACCGAGAAAGAGTAAAAAGCATCGTCGAGCAATCCGGTCAGTTTCGTTTCTTTGAAGTCTTCGTCGATGCACCTCTGGATGTATGCGAGGCACGCGACCCCAAAGGTCTCTATCGCCAAGCTCGCGAAGGAAAGATCCCTTTTTTTACAGGAATCTCCGATCCCTACGAGCCTCCCGAAGCTCCCGCCCTGACACTCGACTCAAGCAAGCATTCCCCTGAATACCATGCCCAAAGAGTCATGGACTTGCTCTCGAGCGAAAACCTATTCTTGGATCGATCGAGCCACGCTCGATGCGTCCTAGGGAGCGGATCATGAACGGCCAGTCGACCTACCGCTATGTGGTTCGATGTGGAATGAATCGAACGATCTTTTCCATGAACTCAAGGTCTGAGCACAAGCGGGGGGATCAAGTCATCGCCAGATCCAATCGTGGTCTGGAACTCGGTGAAATCCTCTGTGAAATCACCCCACAGAATGAAGCCTCCACCGAAAAACTCGCCGGTGGAACGATTCAACGCCCAGCCGGCGCAAATGAGCTAGCGACCGTTGCTCAATTGAAACGACAATCGCAAGAGGATGCGACGGAATGCCAATCGCAAATCGACAGCCTCGGATTACCCATGTCGGTTGTCGATGTCGAAAGGATCTTCGGCGGTGAGATCGTCACGATCTACTTCACTGCCGCTGAACGCGTCGACTTTCGCGAGCTCGTCAAGAGACTTGCGGCCAAGTTTCAGTCCCGCATCGAGATGAGGCAAATCGGTGCTAGAGACGAAGCGAAACTGCTTGGTGATTACGGAGATTGCGGGCGTCCCCTTTGTTGCTCAGGTTACCTTCAACAGATGCCCCCAGTGACCATGCGCATGGCGAAACTTCAAAAAGCCACGCTCGATCCGAACAAGCTTTCAGGGCGCTGCGGACGACTCAAATGCTGCCTTCGCTACGAGAACGATCACTACGAGGAACTCGCATCGAAGATCCCGCCACCGGGGAGCGAAATCCTGACGCGAGAGGGCAAAGCGCGAGTGCTCAATGTCGAACTGCTCGCCCAGCAAATGCTCATCGCTACCGAGGACAACCGACGAATACTCATAACACCCGATGAATGCCTATCGGTCATCAAACGAGGCACCGAACTCTCATGAACGAACATGTCCTGGCTATGATGGAACTATTGGCAAAAGATCAACGTTACCACTTGGATGCTTACCAATTCGTCCGAGAAAGCCTCGCCTACGCTCAGCGCGTCATGAAACTCCCTTCGTACACCGGCGATAACGAGAACGACGAAGGCCAATCGGATCGGCATTTGACCGGCCAACAACTTTGCCAAGCCATTCGCGAATACGCGCTCGATCAATATGGAGCTCTTGCAAAAACCGTCCTCAATAGCTGGGGGATTCACACCACTGGCGACTTCGGTGAGATCGTGTACAACTTGATCCGCATCCGCGAAATGAGGAAGAGCAAATCCGACCGACGTCAAGACTTCGACGATCAATACGACTTCGACGAAGCCTTCAAGCCCCGCTTCGAACGCATCGGGAGTCAAGATGGATAAGCGGTTCTTGCTCGCTTCGCTTCTGCTAGGCTGCTGGGGCGGCTATATGCTTTGGGTGGTTTCAAGGATCTGGCTCGAATCTCGCTAGCTATGAAATACGTCATCATTATTCCCGACGGCTGTGCCGATTACCCGGTCGAAGCCCTCGGTGGAAAAACGCCATTACAAGCCGCCTTGACCCCGAACATGGACGCGGTGGCTCAAACTGGAATTGTAGGTCAATCCGACAACGTCCCGCTGCACTTGCCAGCCGGGAGCGAGGTCGCCAACATGACCCTTTTTGGCTACGACCCAAACGTTTACTTCACCGGAAGAGCACCGATCGAAGCGGCAGCCCAAGGCATCGTGCTCGGTCCACACGATTGGGCGATCCGCTGCAATACCGTCACCATCCTCGACCAAATCATGGTCGACTTTACCGCTGACCACGCAAGCAACCAAGAAGCCCGCGATGTGCTTGCAAGCGTTCAAACGACGTTGAATGACCCACGTTTAGAGTTCACGCCGGGCGTTAGCTACCGCAACCTACTGATCTATCGAGGCAGGCCCAACGACGCTTCACCTTTCTCCGGAGAAACCCGGACCCGAGCCCCACACGACTTGACCGACGGATCGGTCATCGACGATTTCCCCCGTGGACCTGGTTGCGATTTACTCTCGGAGTGGATGCAAATCAGCTCCGATGTCCTCAGCAACCATCCCGTCAACGCAGCAAGGCTCGAGCAAGGTCGCACACCGATCACGCACCTTTGGCTCTGGGGACTTGGGAAAACGCCATCGCTGGAAAACTTTTCAAAGAGGTTCGGCATCAACGGCTCGATGATCACTGCCGTCGATCTACTTCGCGGTCTGGCTGCCCTTGTCGGATGGGAAAGGATCGAAGCTCCTGGTGCCACCGGTTATTTGGACACCGACTATGCTTCGAAGGGGCGAACTGCGATCGCGGCTTTGCAAAAACACGACTTGGTTTGTGTGCATATCGAAGCCCCCGATGAGGCGAGCCACGAGGGGCGTGTCGAAGAGAAAGTCAAAGCCCTCGAAGCGATCGACCGGGAAATTGTCGGCCCGCTTTTCAAAGCACTAAAAGACCATGGGGATTATCGCATTTTGATCACCCCAGATCATCCCACACCCGTTAGTACCAAGAAACATTCCCATGGCTGGGTTCCTTTTACGATCGCCGGAAAAGGGATTCACGCCGATGGCTCACGAACCTACGACGAAGTCTCTGCGGCGCAAAGCGGACTTCAGATCCCCAACGGATGGGAGCTTATGCCTCGGTTCATCCAAGGCCAATGGTGATTGCGTTGCAAGAGAAATCTATTCTCGCAATTCCCGACCTGTTAAATGCAAAAACACATGGTGCAAGTTGGGTGTTTGAAGCTCTAAATTCTTGATCCGCACCCCGGAGGCACCAAGACTCTCGATCCATTTGGGTAGTTCGTCGGCTAGGTTCTCGCAAGCTCCCACGATTCGTCCAGAGGGAGCATGAAACGCAAGCCCTGCGGGGATTTCACTGAGTGCTCCTTCGACCTCCAATGAGACACGCTTGAGCTTACCAACGGTTTGCTCGAGGAGTTGATCGATCGTTCCATCGGCAATCACTTTGCCATGATCGATAATCACAATCCGATCGCTTCGCTCCTGAGCTTCATCCAAATGATGAGTGGTGAGAAGGATTGTTGTTCCGACCCGATTAAGTTCATCAAGCATATCGAAGATACGTTGACGGCTCTGTGGATCGACGCCTACGGTGGGTTCGTCCAAGAGCAACAATCCCGGGGAATGCATCACTCCGCAAGCGATATTCACACGTCGCTTCATCCCACCGGAAAACTTGGCCGTCAAATCTCCCGCACGGTCTTGCAGGCCAATCCAGTGAAGAGCCCAATCGACCCGATCGTGCAACTTGCGCCCTCTCAATCCATGGAGCCGAGCGAAACACTCAAGGTTTTCTTTCGCCGATAAGTCGGGATAAATCGCCAACTCTTGCGGAACAACGCCCAGTTGGGCCGTTGCATTGGGAAGCCCCAGTTTTTTTCCAAAAAGCTTCACTTCACCTGCCGAGACTTCCACTCGACCACTGATGCAGCGGATAAGCGTTGTTTTGCCAGCTCCGTTTGGCCCAAGCAGCGCGATGCGTTCCCCGGCACGGACCGTAAATGTGACACCCGAGAGAGCTTCATTTCCAGCATACGATTTGCGAACATCGCTGACCTCCAACGCCACCTCGGTCGACTGGGCAGGGCGTAAGCGTTGAGATCGAATCTTGATCCGCTGGCTTAGCAAATGGGATTTCGCTTCTGGTTCCAATGAAAAGCTCCTTTGCGACTAACCTGACTGGGACTAGCCCAAGTCTTCCTCGGGGGCTTATGGTATAATACCTCATACAAGCGATCCGACCGAGCCCGCTAGAGTAAACAGAAAACCCATGGGTATTTTTGACAGCCTTTTCAAGAAGAACGCCGGCGGCGAGGCAGGCAAGCAAGCCGAAAAACCAAAGTCTCTTAAAGCCAGCAAATCGGTCGACATCGAAGCCCGCTTTGAACGACTGCGGTCTGCGATTTCCGGCACGATGAGCAACTTCTTTGTGGCCAAAGACCGCTACAATAATAACCGCGTCGTGGGTGTGAAGCTTTGCGATTCCGACAAGGTGCAGTTTTTCGAGAGCCGATTTAAAGGGCTCAATAAACCCAGCGAAGGGGAAATTGCGATCCAACTCAATCACTCGAACATCGTCGAAACCTACGAGTATGGGACTTCGAATCGAGGACAGCAATTTATCGTCATGGATTACATCGATGGTCCTGGATTACACCAGTTGATCGCCGATCGCAAAGAAGAGCTACTCGCAGGAAAAAGACTCGAACTCATCGGGCAGATGGCAGAAGCCTTGGCTTATTTGCATCGCAAGGAGTTTATCCACCGCGATATCTGCCCTCGAAACTACATCGTGCTCAAAGACATGTCCAAGGTCAAGCTGATCGATTTTGGATTGACCCTACCGGCCACGAAAGCCTTCATGGCGCCGGGAAACCGCACCGGGACTCCTTTGTACATGTCTCCAGAGATCGTTCGGCGACGCTCGACGGACAAACGGGTTGATATTTTTTCGTTTGCCGTGACGTGCTACCACCTGATCGCTTTTGATCTCCCATGGCAAATCGCCGATACCACCGGCCGCGCAGCCTTGCAGCACGACACCTCTCCCCCCCGAGATATCAGTGAACATCGTCCAGAGATCGATAAGGTTCTTGCCAACACGATCATGGCAGCGATGCATCCGAATCCCGAATTGCGTACGCCCGACATGGAAACGTTCCTGCGCCAACTGCGCAACGTGAAAACTTCGCCGTAACGAACCAGAAAACCTCTCGGTTACCAATCTTTTGGGCTTTCCGCGAATGCAAAGCGATCTATACTTTCGGACGGCTTTTGCAAGTGCCCGTCAAGGGCTCTCGCGAGGGGGAAGCGTGAATCTGGTCAGGACTTAAGTGGAGCAGCCATAAGCGTCATACTCTTGTGCGGGGGCCTTTGACGGGCATTTTTTATTACCTCGCCCCGCAATAACTTGCGAAAAAATCCTCGGCGGCCTGGATCGTATGATCGATGTCTTGAATCGTGTGCGCTCGCGAAAAGAACAATGCCTCGAATTGACTGCAAGGCATATAGACACCACGCTCGATAAGCCCCCAGAAATATTTCGCAAATAGTTGACGATCCGACCCGTCGGCACTCGGCCAATCGACCACTGGATTGGAATTAAAAAACAGCGTCATCATGCTTCCAACTCGCTGCATCTGAGCGGCTATGCCATGCTTAGTGGCAGCCGCAAGCAATCCATCGGCTAATCGCTTACCGAGCGATTCGAGATACTCGTACGGTGGATCGTCGCGGAGAAGCTCGAGCGTCTTGGCCCCGGCTGCCGTTGCCAGCGGATTACCAGATAGCGTCCCTGCCTGATAAACCTTGCCAGCCGGCATCACATGATCCATGATTTCCGAGCGGCCACCATAAGCGGCCAGAGGAAGTCCTCCGCCAACGATCTTGCCCAAGGTTGTCATATCAGGCTCGATCCCAAAGAGTTCCTGAGCGCCACCGTAAGCGACTCGAAACCCAGTCATGACTTCATCGAAAATCAAAACGACTCCATGGCGTCTGGTCTCTTCTCGCAACGTCTTGAGAAACTCCGGAGTCGGAATCACCGTACCCATGTTCCCAACGACTGGTTCAAGGATCACTGCAGCGATGGAATGCCCGAGTTGACCAAGCGTCTGACGAAGCGATTGGCAATCGTTGTAGTTCAGAACAATCGTATCTTGCGAAGTCCCAGGTGTCACCCCGGGTGAGTCGGGAACACCCAAGGTTGCTGCTGCTGAGCCTGCCGAAACGAGCAGTGAATCGACATGGCCATGGTAGCAACCCGAGAATTTGATAATTCGGTCGCGTCGAGTGAACCCTCGAGCCACCCGAATCGCACTCATGGTGGCTTCCGTTCCAGAACTCACCAATCGCACCCGCTGCATGCTAGGGAAAGCAGCCAGTATCAGCTCGGCGATACGAGATTCGTTCTGAGTCGGAGCCCCGTAAGAGGTACCCAACTGAGCTGCTCGGACAATCGATTCGATGACTTGCTCATGAGCGTGTCCCAGGATCATGGGCCCCCAAGAGCCGATGTAATCGATGAATCGATTGCCGTCCAAATCGAAAAGATAAGCCCCCTTGGCGTGTTCGATGAATAACGGGTGACCGCCGACGGCCCCGAAAGCTCGCGCCGGAGAGTTTACCCCCCCAGGAATCAGCTTTTTAGCTCGTTCGAATGCAGCAAAGCTTTTGGATAGATCGATCTTCATGGCATTGGTGGTGGGTGGGAGATTTCGCGCCCGAGATATCGACCGAGGGTCCTCTCAAGCCCTTTCCCAACCGCAATAAAAGGGAGATAATCACCGGCGTAAGGGTCACTCATTCATCAAAAAAAGATCGTACCAAAGACGACCTGCGAATCGAACCCCTTCTTCGGATATCTACAGGACTTACCCCAAGAATAAACATAATGAATTCGGGCTCACTGTCCAATAAACTCATCGTCGCTCTTGCCATTTGCCTGCCAGCGATGCCCGTCGCTAGCGATTACTTTGGACCGGCGACATCGGCCCGTTGGATGCTAGCCCAAGCCGCCAACGAGTTCGATCGAGGCAACGTAACCCAGGCCCAAAAGATTCTCGAAGCAGCTTTCGCCAAATCTCCCGACTTGATCGAGGACAAGGATTTCTTGCGCCAAGTCGATCGAATCGAAACCGATGGAAAAGCCGACGGAGCATCGAATCTCCTTACGACTCTGCTAGAAGAGAAGATGCGGAGAATCAAAGACCCTGACGATCGCGCAGAAACGGCATTTATGTTTTCCTCGCTGATTTCAAATCGAAAGCAGTTCGACAAAGCGGTCCAAATCCTTAGCGAGAACTTACCCGAACAAGCAAAACGCACCCCGACTCAAAACAACCAAATCGCCTACATGAGAGCACTGGCAGGCACGGATTTGGAGTTAGCTCTCAGCGAAATCGATGCGGCAATCGAAGTCCAGGAAAACGATTCGTTCTTGGATACCAAAGGCTGGGTGCTTCATCGCTTGGGACGCAACGACGAAGCCCTCGAAGTGATGGATAAAGCCCTTGCGAAACTCACAGATGCTTGGTCGGCCGACAGCGTTCTTTCGATGTGCTTGACAAAGATAAACGAGCTCCAGAGTCAGGCTGGCGATCAAGCGTCCGATAAGCCCAAGGGTTGGGGCCTCGACGCCCTCTTGGAAGAGTTCCCTCAGCTTTCGCGCAGACTCCCACTGTTTCTCGATACCCATGCCACTTTGCGCTATCACCGAATGCGCATCTGCGAGGCATTAGGGAAAACAGATCAAGTCCATGACGAAGCCGCCTGGATCCACGCCTTCAGCCGAAAAGAACTCGAAGATCTGTTCTAACCATCGCGCACGGCTGTCCTCAGCCGTGCGGTTTTGTTTGTATCACGGCTGTCCTCAGCCGTGCGGTTTTGTTTGTATCACGGCTGTCCTCAGCCGTGCGGTTTTGTTTGTATCACGGCTGCCCTCAGCCGTGATAGGCAACCACAGTCCGGCATCTTCTGCCGGCTTGTCTTGGGAGTCTTCAAACCACCCCAAAAAACATCCATTTTTATTGGATTTCTTGAGGTTCTTTACCCCCCGAAAAGCCCCTCGTCCAATTGTGGTTTTCTTAATAAACGCTATACTTTTTCTTTTCGATTCAGGGGTGCGTGAAAGCCTCTTGCGATCGACCTTGTCGAGCCTTCTTTGAGCAGAAACGAACATATCCGTGTCGAACGTCCCACCCGATGATTTTGACCCGAATGATCCCTCAAGCCTACCGACCTCCGACGACGGCGGCGGTGGCGAACGGATGATCGAAGAACCGATCGAAGACGAATTGCGCGATAGCTACCTGACCTACGCCATGAGCGTCATCGTCAGCCGCGCGCTACCTGACGTCCGCGATGGACTCAAGCCTTCTCAGCGAAGAATCTTGGTCGCGATGAACGATCTGAATTTGACCCCGGGTGCAGCGCGGGTCAAGTGTGCCAAGATCGCCGGGGACACCTCGGGTAACTACCACCCACACGGCGAAGCGATCATCTATCCGACCTTGGTACGTATGGCACAGGAATGGAACATGCGCCACGTACTGATCGACAAACAAGGTAACTTTGGATCCATCGCAGGCTTGCCCGCCGCAGCCATGCGGTACACCGAAGCTCGACTTGCTGGCCCCGCTGCAATGATGCTCGAGGACCTCAAACTCGACACCGTCGACTTCATCCCCACCTACGACGAACGACGAACCGAACCAGTCGTTCTTCCATCGCGATTCCCGAACTTGCTCGTCAATGGAGCCCAAGGTATCGCGGTTGGGATGGCCACAAGCATCCCCCCTCATAATCTGCGAGAGATCTGCAACGCACTTGTCAAAGTCATCGACGACCCCGAAGTCTCCGTAGCCGAACTGTGCGATATCGTACCCGGACCGGACTTCCCCACCGGAGGTATCATCTGCGGTAGATACAACATCCGCCAAGCCTACATGACCGGTCGCTCGACGATCGTTGTTCGGGCCCACGTCGATGTCGTCGAAGAAGGCAGAAAATCCAAGCTGATCGTTCGCGATATTCCGTTCCAACAAGCCCGCGACCGAGTGGTCGAAAAAATCGCAGAACTGGTTCGCAACGAAAAGATCAAGGGAATCTCAGGTATCCGCGATGAAAGCGATCTGAAAGAACCCGTTCGACTCGTGATCGAAATCAAACAGAACGCCGATCCAAATGTCGTTTTAAACCAACTCTTTCAGTTCTCCCCGCTCCAAGAGACCTTCTCGATTATCCTGCTGGCACTCGTCGACGGGAAACCCCGAGAACTGAACATCAAAGAACTCCTCCAGGAATTCATCCGACACAGATTCACCGTCATCCGACGACGCACCCAGCACTTGCTCGGTGCAGCCAGAAAACGCAAACATGTGATCGAAGGCCTCCTGCTGGCACTCGCAGATATCGATCGCATCATCGCGATCATCCGAGCGAGTCGTACGCAAGCCGAAGCCAAAGAGAAACTTATGGGCGTCGAGTGCCCGGCTTCGATGATGCAACGCGCACTGGGTCAGCGCGGATATGCCGATTTTCAACTCGAACGCGGCGTCTCCGATACCTACAAACTCACCAGCGTTCAAACCGACTCGATCCTGAGAATGACCCTCGGTCAACTGGCCGGGTTGGAACAAGAAAAACTCGGACAAGAACATACCGCAATCCTCGAAGAGATCGAAGGATATCGAGAAATCCTTGCCAGCCCGGCCAAGATCTACAGCATGATCCGAGAGGATCTTGTCGAAATCGCGCGTAAGTACGGAAGTGATCGTGTCACCGAGATCTCCGACGAAGAACTCGGTAACTACAACATGGAAGACCTCATCACCGAGGAATCCATGGTCGTTACCATCTCCCACCAAGGATACATCAAACGTCTACCGGCTTCGGTCTACAAATCGCAAAAACGCGGCGGTAAGGGAATCACCGGCTTGAAAGCCGAAGAAGAAGATCCCGTCGAACACCTCTTTGTCGCCAGCACCCACGCTTATTTGCTCTTCTTTACCAACCAAGGAAAAGTCTATTGGCAGAAGGTTTGGGAAATTCCCCAAATGAGCCGCGAAAGCAAAGGCAGGGCGATCGTCAACCTTTTGAACCTAACCCCCGAAGAGAAAATTCGCGATTGCGTCCCGGTCAGAGACTTTAACCTCCCAGGTCACTTTTTGATGATGGCTACCAAAAAAGGAATCGTCAAAAAAACTCCACTCGAAGCTTACAGCCGTCCCAAAAAAGGAGGCATCATTGCAATCAAACTTCGAGAAGACGACGAACTTGTCGATGTGGTCGTTACTAAACCAAAAGACCAAATCGTCCTCTCGACCGCTGGCGGTATGGCCATCCGCTTCTCCGAAAACAACGCTCGCTCCATGGGCCGTAACACCTCAGGGGTTAAAGGCATCTCGCTAAAGAAAGCCGATGAAGTCGTCGGGATGGTCGTCGCAGACCCAACCGCAACACTCCTTACCGTCTGCCTAAACGGCTACGGTAAACGAACCAATTTCGGACCCGGAGACGAATTGGTCATCAAAGACGAAGATGCGACTCTCGACGATGACTCCATCGATCAAACCGTCGCGGAACAAGCACCAACCCAAGACGAATCCAGCGCAGACGAATCTACCGAGGACAATGCCGCCGAAGACAACGCTTCATCGGCCAAGTACCGCACCCAACGCAGGGGCGGCAAAGGCATCATCGATATCAAGACCAGCAAACGCAATGGTCCAGTCGTCGGAACCGTAGCCGTCTACGATAACGACGAGCTGATCATGATGACATCCAGAGGCAAGATCCAGCGCATCGCGGCAAACGATATCAGCGTCATCGGTCGAAACACCCAAGGCGTACGCATCATGAGCCTCGATGAGTCCGATACTCTCGCAGCCATCGTCCGAGTTCCAGCAGCCGACATCGAAGCCGAAGCGGCTCGTGTCGAAGCCGAAGCCCGCGAGCAGGCAGCCAAGGCTCCCCCAACCACGCCAACCTCCACTTCGGATCAACAAGGCTCAAATGCCGATGAGGACTCCGAAGACACTTCGGAAGAATGACCCGCCGATCCGACTCAGATTACTTGGTACTGATCTGTACCTACAACGAGCGCGAAAACCTGCCGAAACTTTTTCAAGCCATTCGACAGGTGAGCGCTGATTCCGATATTTTGGTCGTCGATGATAACTCGCCAGACCAATCCGCACAGTGGGTAGAGCAAGAGCAAAAAAACGATCCCAAAGTACACTTAATCCAACGCACCGGGAAACTCGGACTGGGGTCGGCAATCAAAACCGGCATGCACTATGCCATCGAGCACGGCTACCCATGGCTAATCAATCTCGATGGAGATCTTAGCCACAACCCAGCTGTCATCCCTCAACTGCTTGTCAAAAAGGATTCCCACGACCTGGTCATCGGATCTAGGTACGTTCCAGGTGGGGGACTAGAAGGTTGCTCGTGGCGCCGAATCGCACTGAGTAAGTTTGCAAATCAACTTGCACGCTCGATGGTCGGTTGGTCGATTCGAGATTGCAGCAGCGCGTACCGTCTCTACCGCATCGAAACACTTCAAAAGATCCAACTCGATGCACTCAAAGAGACCGGTTATGGATTCCTCGAAGAGATCCTCGCTCACCTGATCAAAGCCGGTGCTCGCGTTGCAGAGGTACCTATCGTGTACCAGGAACGTAAACTGGGGACATCGAAAATCTCACTCAAAGAAGCCCGCTCGGCCTTCAGCGCCCTTGTCAACGCATCAAAGATCTATCGATCCATGAAATAGTTCACTTTGCAACTTCCCAAGTCGTCCCTTGCTTGCCATCTTGGATTGCGATTCCGATTTTTTTCAGTCCATCGCGAATCGCATCGGAGGTCGCAAAATCCCGTTTAGTCCGGGCTTCAGCACGTAAAAGGATCACCAAATCCATAAGCCCCTCGACGATACTAGCCGAGTCGGCTTTGTCAGCCGAAATGGCAACGGGTTTGCGGAAAATCCCTAGTAGCGCAGCCATCTCGCGAAGAATTCCAAGGCCTTGTTTTAAAAGCTCCAGATCCTCTGGCTTGCGAGTCTCCTCGAGTTTCGCCTGATCGATGTATCGATTCAGCGCCCGGGCCATTTCGAACAAGTCTGCGGTCGCGCCACCGGTATTGAAATCGTCGTCCATCTTCCCAAGAAATGAATTCCGAAGTTCGACCAGTTCAGCAAGCAGGGCAGGGGGGTTCGCAATCGAATGAAATTCGCTTCTTCGAACCGCATAAGGTATCTCATAAACCGAGAAGCCTAGAATCTTCGAGGCACGATCAAAGAGCCGGTAGAAGGTTTCAAGCGCCGCGCCCGCTTCTGCTAAAGGCTCATCGCCAAAAACACTCGTCGAACGATAATGAGTCCGCAGCAGAAAAAACCGGATCCGTTCTCCGGTATGCTTGGAGATCAAACTAGCCAATCCGCCAGCACCCTTACTCCTCGAGATCTTACCCGATACTGCCGATGCATCTGATTCGGTCGCATCCCCCCGGTCGCTCTGGCCGCCTACTTTTCCACCCTCGCTGGAGGCTCGCATCAACCCATTGTGCATCCAGTAAGTCACCATTGGCTTACTGTGACAGCAACGGCTTTGGGCTAGTTCGTTTTCGTGGTGAGGGAAAACCAGATCAAGTCCCCCTCCGTGGATGTCAAAGGTTTGACCAAGTATACCGCGACTCATCGCCGAACATTCGATATGCCAACCAGGACGGCCCGGCCCCCAAGGACTCGGCCAACTCGGCTCCCCAGGCTTGGCAGATTTCCATAAAGCAAAATCGCCCGCAGAACGCTTGCGGCTTGCGGCTCCTCCCCCTTCACCTTGTTGGTCATCCGCCGAACGGTTGCTCAAGCAACCGTATTCAGGATCCTTCGTCACGTCAAAGAACACATCCCCATCGCTGGCATACGCGAATCCTTTGGCGATGAGTTCCTCGACAAAAGCAATGATCTCACCGATGCTGTCGGTCGCGCGCGGCATACGATCAATTTGATCGACTCCCAAGGCTTGCAAATTCGATAGATAGTCGGCCGTCATTTGTGTGGCCAACTGGAACATCGAAATCCCCTTTTCACGGGATTTGACAATCAACTTGTCGTCCACGTCGGTAATGTTCACGACCCACGTGACTTCGTATCCGCAGTAACTCAAGTACCGCTTAACCGTATCGAAAATGACCGGTCCGACCATGTGACCAATGTGCGCCTCGGCGTAAACCGTAGGGCCGCAAAGGTACATGCCCACTTTCCCAGGCGTTAAAGTCCGAAAGCTCTCCTTGGCTTTCGTCAGAGTGTTGTAGACTCGGATAGGGTATTCAGGTAGGTTTTCTGGCATAGCAACAGGTTTATCGAACACTTTTGAGCGGAATCAGGTACTATTATAGAGTATTCCGAAGGGTAACGAATCTCGTATTTTGAGTCCATCGCAATCCCATCGCCTCGGAGATCATCGGATCCAACCAAGCGATCCGCGTAGAAACCAAAAACAAATGACTGCAATCGAAGTTGAAATTGGCGGACTGACCGATCCGGGCTTGGTCCGTGCCGAGAACCAGGATCAGTTTTTTGCCGGAGAACTCTCCCGAGGCATTCGTCTGCGAGCAGACTCCTTTGGGACCCTCCCCAACACAACCCTCTTGGGAGACCCGACGGCGCAAGTCCTCATGGTCGCCGACGGCATGGGAGGGCATAAGGCCGGGCACGAAGCCAGCAAACTGGCCGTCCAGTACTTCATGGCAGCGATCCTTAATCGCTTGCAATCAACGACCTCAATCACTCCTGATGACCACGAGCATTTTCTAAGCCATCTTCGAGATATCCTCAGCGATGCCCACCAAGAGATCCGACTAAGCTCTGAAGCTTCCGAAGACAAAAAAGGGATGGGAACTACCTTCACCATGGCCTACATCGTTTGGCCCAAGTTGGTATTCATCCATGCTGGAGACACACGCTGTTACGTCTTTAGAGCCGGCCAGCTATCGCTACTGACTCTTGATCATACCGTCGCCAATGAGATGATCAAAAATGGCCAACTCAACCTCAACGACAACGAACGCTCCCCTTGGTCAAACGTTCTTGTAAACGCACTGGGTGCCGGTGCCGATGGAGTCCAAGGTGACTTGGCCACCTCTCTTCTTGAACCCGGCGACATCGTTCTGATGTGCAGCGACGGTCTAAACAAACACGTCAGCGACACAACCATCGAAAAGGTACTTGCCATGGGTGGCAAAGTTCAATCGATGTGCGAATCGCTCGTGCAACTCGCAAAACAAGGAGGAGGTACTGACAACATCACTGTCGTTGCCGCTCGTTGGACCCGCTCTCACAAATCGATGAAAATGTCTGTCAATGCCGTTCCCCCGTCGGCCAACCAAAAAGTATTCGTTGAGTTTCTCCATCATTCTCAACTCTTTGGCACCGTGGATCTCCACAACACCAATCTGACGGTCTCGACCGACTCGGATCGAAGCGGAGACACCGATCCGCTCACCACTGAATCCTTTTAATCACACGATGCGGCCCTTCATTGCCCGCAGCCTGTTTGCCCCGACCTTCGCCTGGAACTATCTTCTAGGTCGTGTTCTTCACCGTCGAAACTGGTGGGATCCAGTCGACCCACTCGTGATCCTCGGGGCTCTTCCCCTCAAACGCGACGTCCCCAAACTTGCGGAACTCGACGTCCGTGGCGTAATCAACATGTGCCAGGAATACCCTGGCCCCAAGCAGTCTTACGAAAAATACAACATTGAACAACTCTGGTTGCCAACCGTCGACTTTAACCCACCTTCGATCGAAGCTGTCCACAAGGGGGTAGAATTCCTAGCTCAAAAGACCAACAATAACCAACGCGTCTACGTCCATTGCAAAGCCGGACGAGCACGCTCGGCAACCATCGTCATCTGCTGGCTTGTCAAACACCGAGGCATGAACCCGCAAGAGGCCCAAGCCCACCTGCTTGCTTGCAGACCACAGGTCAACCCGCACCTACTGAACCGACCCGTGGTTCGCGAATTCCTCGGACTCGGGCCATCCGACGCGTCCCATGATCTACGACAATAAGCCAATCATGCAATCTATTCATAAACTCCTCCTGATCCTATCGAGCTTCATCGCCCTGACGCCAGCGGCACTGTCTCCAGTAGCCCTGAGCTTCCAACCTCCCGAACAGACCGTCAACCGTTACAGCGAACCCAGATTCCCCAAGGAACGCATACCGATGTGGAAACAAGTTGAAGATGCCATCGGAAAAGGTCTACCCAAGACCGCTATCGAAAAACTTGACCAAATCATCGAGCAATCACTTCAATCCAAAGCATACCCGGAAACCGCTTTGGCACTGGCTCGAAAAATTCGTATCGAAAGCGAAATCCAAGGTGCCGATACCGGCGAAGACATCAACCGCATGCGCAAAGCCATCGAGACGGCACCCGAACAAGTCAAGCCCGCCTTGCATGCGATCTTGGGGCATTGGTACTGGTCCTACTTTGAATCCAATCGATGGAGGTTTCAACAACGCACCTCGGTCGCCGACGACAACTCCGAAGATATCAGCACTTGGGATCTTAAACGGATCTTCAAGGAAATCGACAAACAATACACATCGTCTTTAGCGAATAGCGATACCCTCAAAGCGACCCCCATAAGCACCTTCGATCCACTGCTCGATCCAGGCTCTTATCCAGATTCTTACCGACCGACTTTCTACGATTTCCTAGTCCACCAAGCGATCGAGTTCTATGCCACAGGTGAACAAGCTGGGGTCAAGAGAGATGACGCCTTTGAAATCGATGCAAACTCACCCGCACTCGGACCAACCGAAGACTTCCTATCCTGGAATCCGCAAACCACCGACGCCGATTCACCCAAACTCAAAGCGATCAAGCTCTATCAAGAACTGCTGAATTTCCACGCCAAAGATGAATCGCCCGACGCACGCCTCCACGTGCAACTCGAACGTATCCGATTTGCGCAAAACCATGCTCTCGGCGAAGAAAAAGAAGCTCGAGCAATATCGTTGCTCGATGATTTCGCGAAGACGAACCCCAAGCACCCGCTCAGTGCGATTGCTCGTGCTCAGTGGGCCGGACTTCTTATGGGCCAAAACGATCTCGAAACCGCGTACGAAATCGCCCTGCAGGGCAAGAATGCGTTTCCCGAGAGCATCGGTGGGAGACTTTGTCACAACATCATCGAAAACATCACCGCTAAAGCTCTTAATGTCTCGATCGAACGCGTCTGGAACAATCCCGCTCCAAACATCCGCGTCAGATACAAAAACATTTCCAAAGTCAACTTTCGAATCGTCCAAGCCGACTGGCAAAAAAGATTGGGCCAGCCAGGAAGATGGAGAGCAGACCAAATCACCGACCAAGACCGTACAGAGCTTTTCTCGATGCCGTTCATCAAAGCATGGTCGACAAATCTGGAGCCCACCACCGACTATCAAGAAGCCACTGATGATCTACCTGCTCCGCTAGATCTTAAACCCGGCTATTACTTTCTCCTGTACAGCTTAAACGATCAGTTCACTCCAGAATCCAACCAACTCGGAGCCTGTGAATTGTGGGTCTCGAAACTAGGACTCGTCCTACGCTCTCGCAACCAGTACAACGACGTTGATGTAGATCTCAAGAGCCAAGCTATCGAAGGACTTGTCGTCGACAATCAAACCGGTGAGCCGATCGCCGGTGCGAAGGTCCAAGCGTTCGTGCGGGTCGATGGCAACCCGCGTTGGACACCAAGAGCCGCAGTTCAAACAGAACCCACCGGTCTGTTCCGATTGCTACCGGGCGAGCAGGGCAGTTACATGCTGCTAGTCGAGCACGGGGAAGACCGACTATCGACGCAACAGGAGTCTTATGTACACCTGGGACTTCAACCTCAACCAGGTGGACTGCAGATCGCTCTTTTTACCGACCGATCGATCTACCGGCCCGGGCAAACCGTCTCCTTCAAAGGTGTTGTCACTAGCAGCGACCAAAAGACGAACCGTTATACAGTCGTCCCAGGTACTAAGCTGACGGTTCAGTTCCTTGACACCAACGGACAAGTCGTCGAGTCACTCGATGTAGCCAGCAACGATTACGGTTCCTTTAGCGGTTCGTTCACCGCACCCAGAAACAGTGGAACCGGCCTGATGTTCTTGACCATCAAGGACATGGGATTCAATACCGCGATAAGCGTTGAAGAATACAAACGCCCAAAATTCCAAGTGACCCTCGATCGACTGAAAGATCAAGTCAAACTCGATGATCAAGTGACCGTCACTGGCAAGGCCATCAGTTATACCGGTGCCCCGATCCAGGGTGCCAAGGTTCGCTATCGCGTCGTCCGGCAAGTCCGCTGGCCCGACTGGTTCAACTTCTGCTTTGCCTGGAGAATCGCACCCTTTCAAGGTCGCTCTCAAGAAATCGCTCGTGGGTGGACCGACACCAATCCTGACGGAAGTTTCCAAATCGAATTTATCGCAAGA
Source organism: Pirellula sp. (assembly GCA_046086605.1). Lineage (GTDB taxonomy): Bacteria > Planctomycetota > Planctomycetia > Pirellulales > Pirellulaceae > JBKCUI01. The sequence continues at coordinate 50,567 of JBJSXX010000290.1, forward strand.
CCCGATCGATCGGTTCCGGAAGACGATTTGCCTATTTTCCAATACGAGATCGTTGCAGATGTAACCGACACCACCGGCGAAACTCGCACGGGATCCCAAAGCGTCTCGGTCGGGTATGTTACTGCCCAAGCAAACTTGACTGCAAATCAGTGGCAAACGGAGCAAAAACCGGTCGAGATCGAAGTCAAAACCTCCAGTTTAGACGGTCAAGAAATCGCTTCGGCGGGTCAAATTAAAATATACAAGATCACCCAACCGGCGATGGTTCCAAGAACCGATCTTCTCGGGGGATCGATACCTGCAATCCCCCGACCAGTTCGACGCGGTGCAGGACAAGGGAAAATCAAACCCTCCGCTTCCGGCATTCCTCTCCAAAAACCAGACCCTACCGATTACCGGCATTGGCCCATCGGAGAGATGGTTCACCAACAAGAGTATCAAACCGACGCGCAGGGCAAGTCGGCCTTCGAACTGAAATTACCCGAAGGACTCTATCGCGCGATGCTGGAGTCCAAGGATATCTACGGCAAGCCGATCCGCTCCGAACTCAACCTTATGGTGCTTAATCCTGAGCAAGCGAAATTGGGTATCAAACTCCCCCATGTTTTTAGTATCCAATCAGTTAGTTATCAGCCAGGCGAAACATTCAAAGGGCTTTGGGGCACCGGTTACCCAACAGGTCGCGCTTTGATCGAGATCGAACATCGCGGCAAATCACTCAAATCGTATTGGACCGATCCTGACAAGACCCAACACTTGGTCGAACTTCCGATCGAGGAATCGATGCGAGGGGGGGCCATTGTCCGTGTGACCTATGTTCGCGAAAACCGACTCTATAGCGAAACTCGCGGGATCCCGGTTCCGTGGACGAACAAAGATTTGGCACTCAAATGGGAACGGTTCCGTAACAAACTTGAGCCAGGAGCCAAAGAGAAATGGGCTTTGACAATCAAAGGTCCCGATGCTGCACCCGCCCAAGCGGAACTGCTAGCGGCCATGTACGACGCTTCGCTCGATGCCTTCAAGTCCCATCAGTGGATCGAGCCACTTGGTAATTTCTACGAGGGGTCCCACGGACAACTCCAATCGCAGTTCCAAAACATGAGTCTGTGGATACAAGTGGTCGATTCGAATTTGCCGAGCAAATACTTCGGAGTCGAAGAATCCTACCGGCGGTTCCCCCAGGAACTAAATAGGATCTCTCCAAGAATGATGTTCGGAAGAGTTCAATCCATGAGCATGCGGGGTGCGGGGGCACCTGAGATGGAATATGGGCTGGTGGCTAATGCACCCGCAGATGGAGCACCTGGCGCACCTGCAC
>JBJSXX010000291.1:0-21404 GCA_046086605.1 Pirellula sp.
CAATCCAACGCTTATCTCCCGACAAACCCTGCAAATACAACTGCCACCAGGTTTGCCCATCATGAAAGACACCCGGCTTGGCGAGCATGAGAATCCTATGATTGCAGATGACCAGCGGTACCAAGGTTTTGTCGATGTGCAGGTTGCAACGCCGTATGGTGTCAGCGCCCACTTGCTAGTCCCAGTCGTCAGGAAACCAACACCCGTTGCGGATTGCCCACCAACGGAATTAACTATCGATGGATACGCGATGGTGCTAACCCTTACGCGTGAGAAAGGTGAGTTCAAGACGTTTGTGCACGAAGGCGCTTTGCTACCACCGATTAGCACACCCAAAGCCACGACACTCGGGGCTGAGTCGTGCAAGGTTCGCCTCTACTTGACCCATAAATCTGCAGGTCTAAGTCCCGTCGAGTACGCAAAGGTAACGAAGGCCCGGGGACAAGACGGACTGCAGATTCCAGCACCCGAGTACATTAAATCCTTGTCAGCCAAAGGCACCTTGGATGAATACCTTAAGGACTATATCAAATTCCTGAAGCTCCAGAATGAAATTCCAGATACTGGAACAACTTTGGAATTCACTGCGGAATATTCAATCGAGCACGAAAAGACAGAGTTGCCCGTCGAAGGTTCCTTTCCTCTGTTTGTTCAAATCGAGCCAGTAGCGAAGCAATAGCGTTAAGTCCGTTGATTACCGCTCGAAGTGCCAGGCTGGATTACCATAGCGTCGGTCGACCCAGTCTCGGGTGCAATCGATGAACGAACTGGAAAATGGATGCTCATCAAACAGTCTCTTTGCGTCCCATTCGCATACCGATGATCTTACAAACTCGGTATTGAACTTCGAGAGATCCGCAATCCGACTCGATAGACTTGCAACAAAATCTCGATGCTCGCGCCTCTGACGATACTCGGGTTGTTTGGGCGGCTCTAACAAATACCTTTCTATCCAATCCAGTGGCATCTCCATAAGCAATGTTCCATGGTAGATCATCCAAGAGCGTTTTAGTCGCAGCGCATTACCAGAGATCTTACGCCCATCGATGGTCAAATCACACACCCCGTCGACGGCAACATCGCAAATCGATCCAATCGCCCCAAGAGCTGAATGAACCGAACGCTGCATTCGACTCATCACCGTGCGATGGGCTTGATCAAGTCCACGGCATTCCGGCCGCTGATCCAAAGACAATAGCAAAGAAAACATCAAACAACCTGGACCTGCAACAATCGACGCTCCTCCGCTCATGCGCCGAAGGACTGGGATTCGATCTCGCTGGCACGCCTCGAGATTGACTTCCAAAGCAACCTTGGATGATCGACCTATGACGACGCAAGGCTCCGGCATTTGCCATAAGCGAAGGAGTTCGCCATCGGCTAGAGTCGACGAATCCATGTACTCAAGGATCGCCTCATCGAAGGCGAGGTTCTCCTGAGGTGTCTCAAAGGAGTAATCCCAAAAGTACATCAGACCACTTCGATGATCGCCTTGAGCACACCGCTTTCAGGCCGAGTAAACGAGTCGAAATCCTTGAGCACGTGATCAAAGTCGATTCGATGGGTAATCCATGGATCTGTCTTGATCGTCCCTGCCTCAATCAGGCCGATAATGTAAGGGAAATCGCTCGGCAAAGCATTTCGCGAAGCAAGCAATGTCACCTCAGGACGATGCAACGCCGGATGCTTAAATACGATCTCATCTTGGGTGATTCCAACATAGACCAACCGGCCCGTGGGTGCGACGAATTGGAAAGCCCCCGACATCGAATAACGATTTCCTGTTGCATCGATAACCACCGAGTACATATCCCCTTGGGTGTAGCCCTTGGCCGCATCGATCCCAGGATCGTTGGGTGCGACTTGGATCAATCGATCAATGCCATAACTGCTGCGCACGAAATCGAGCCTAGAAGCGTTCATGTCCATGACCGTGGTCTGTGCACCAGTGAGTCGGACAAACTCCAAGGTTGCAATGCCGATCGGGCCCGCGCCAATGATTAAAACCCGATCTTGAGGACTCGAACCTGAGCGGTGACTCGCATGACAGCCGATGGCCAAGGTTTCGACCAGAGCCAATTGATCCATCGAGAGCTTCTTGGACGGATGAAGCTTATCGGCGCGAATCAGAAAGCTTTCGCATAATCCGCCATCGGTCATCACGCCGATGACCTTTAGACTCAAGCAGCAATTGCTGGCTCCCTTGCGGCACGCATAACAAGTCCCGCAATGCATGTAAGGCTCAACACTACAAGCATCCCCTGGTTGCACGTTCGAAACACCCGAGCCGACTTGCAAAACTTCGACCCCAAGTTCATGGCCCGGGATACGGGGGAAATCAAAGAATGGAAACTTCCCTAGGTAGCAACTGACATCCGTCCCACAGACACCCATGCGATGTGTCCGCACAAGGGCTTGCCCGGGTCCTGGAGCTCCTGGGTTATCGATAGAAATTTCCCGGAGCTTCTTTGGTTCAACGATTTGGATAGCGCGCATCGAGGTGTCGATTGGATCAGAATGGTGAAAGGGTGTTACTCGTCACCCGTTACCTTGATCTTACCCGATTTCTCGCTGCTTGGAGTCTCACTTGCGGGATTGGCGTTGGAGGTTGGCTCAGGGTTACCAATTTTCAATTCCGTGTTGCTCGAAGCTTCTGCTGCAGGTTCGGTTGGCACAGGTGGAGCGGTCGGAGCAGAGGGAGCAGGCAAGTCACCTGATTCGCTCAGTGCCGGCTTCTTGGATGTTACCGTCGTTCCTTCACTGGCCGAATCGAGATTGCTTTTTGCATCGCTCGCGGCGGGCAGATCCGATGGCGAACTGATCGTCGACGACGCTGGGGCACTGAGGGATTGAACCACGATCGGATTGCCATTGGCGTCGATAGGAATACGTCGAACAACCGTTCTGGGCACCAATCGAATCTCTGTGACTGGGACAGTCTTGTAGACCTTTTGAGGGACAGAAACCTTCTGAACGACTCGTTCCATCCGCGTTGTTTGGATCGGAGTCTCCTCGATGACGACCTCATCCTTGTAGACTTCTTTTTGAACGGTCACAGGCCGAACCACTTGTTCGGTCACGTACTCGGTTTTCTCCTTCGCGATCCGCTTGGTCATCGGCTTTTGAACCGTTTGAGGAACCATCACCTTTTCCTGCACGGGAACCATTTTTTGAACCTGTACGGGGATCTGCTGGGCGACGACTTGATTCTCATATCGGGTTGTCGTGATCGGTGTTTGCTGCTGAACAATCTCGCTCTGCATACGTGTGGTCGTCACTGGAACTTGCTGTTGCATGACTTCGGTCTGCATCTTTTGCACGGTCACAGGGACCTGCTGCTGCAAGTACTCGGTTTGCATTCGGGTGGAAGTCACCGGGACTTGAACTGTCTGCGTTTGGGGCATCAAGCTCGTTTGGGGAACGGCGACTTGTTGGTAATTCGGTTGGTAGTACACGGCTGTCGAAGTTTGTCCAGCCGCTTGGTAGGGAACCCAATTGAGCCCACCTTGTTGGTAGATCGGTTGTCCCGTAGCGGGGTTAACACCATAGGCTGGCTGAGTCCAACGCAGATGGTATCGGACATCGCCTGGCTTGTAGTAGTTTTGTGCCATGTAGCCACCAGCATCGACGGTGGCAGGCTGATAAGTCGTCACGGGCATCATCGAGGTTACCGCTTGGGCTTGCATGACCGTCTCAGTCACGGGCCGCTGGACTGCAACCGTTTGGCTTTGCATGGTCGTTTCGGTGACAGGACGCTGGACGGTGTACTGCTGGGTTTGATAACTCGTTTCGGTAACAGGCTTTTGAACGAGGAAATTTTGTACGGCGATCTGCGTCTCGGTGATCGGCTTTTGGACTGTGGTGTACTGGGTTTGGTACTGGGTCTCGGTGACTTGCTTGTAGCTCGTTACCGTCTGCTCGACTTGGGATGTCTCACTGACAAGCGTTGTTTCATCGACATACTCGACTTTGGTCACGGGCTTGAGTACCGAGTAGGTTTGGTTGACAGTCGAGGTTTCGATCACGGGGCGACGAACCGTCACGGCCTTCTTCTCGACGCGAGTTTCAGTCACCGGGCGGTAACTCACGACCTCCCGCTCGACCATCACCTCTTGGATCTCGATTTTGTTTCGCGTGATCGGTACTTGTTCATAGACCGTCTCACTTTGGAGACGATAGCTGATGGTCGGCTGCGTGGGACCACAGGGCATGCAGTCCTGGGCCGGCAGTCTGCTGGCCAGCAACCCAAGAGACAGGGCACTTGCAACAGGGAGTTGCAGAGCCGCGCTACGGCGAAGGACAGAAGCAAAGGCGCGACGGTTTGCGGATCGAAGGGACATCTGGGATCGCATCAGTAAGTAACTTGAGAAATTTTCAAAACGATGTTGAATATTTTTGTCAAAGTCGCCGTCTGTATCAAACAGTAAATTGAAAAGGAGAAGAAAAATTCGAATGCAAAGCCATTTGTTTATGTTCTTTAGGAAAAGTCGGATTTTTTTCCCGAATCGTAAGACATTTACACTTTTGCAAACCCTCCAGTCGTTAGGATCGTTGCAATCGGAACAAAGTGCGATTGCAATCTGCTTGAGGATCCGCCCAGGCTTCGCAAAACCCCTATTTTAACAGCCGTTTTGATACCCCATGCTTCCAAATGATGTAGGCGTTCTGGTTGTCGGCCATGGAACCCGCAAGCCACACGGCCAAGCCCAACTGATCGAGCTCGTCGAGCACATGCGAGAGATCGAGCCGACCTGGACCATCGAGCCCTCCTTTTTGGAGTTAGCCGAGCCGACGATAGCCCAGTCGGTTGCAGCACTGCATGATCGTCAGATCAAGCGAATTATCGTTGTGCCGATCTTGCTCTTTACCGCTGCGCATGCCAAGTCGGACATACCTGATGAGGTTCAGTCCAGTGCCAAGCAGCATGGAATCGAGATCGTCGCTCAGACTCCATCGCTTGGGACAATGCCGGAGGTCATCAAGTTATCAAACTACCGCTTCGAGGAGATCACATCGATTGCCACAGAGGCTGGATGTCCATTGGGTCATTGTGGCCGCGGGGAGCCAAAGCCTTGTGCGCAGAGTTGTCCTGTGGTTGGGAAGAGTTACAAGCGTATTGCATTAGCGATGGTCGGTCGGGGAACGAGCGATCCAGAGGCTCTTTTGCACATGAGGCGATTTACCGAGTTAGCCTCGAGCGAGCGCCGAGTCTGGTGGGTCTCGACAGGATTTTTCGCAGGAGGCCAACCTACCGTAGACATCTTGTTTGAGCAGGCGGCAATAGCGCGTTGTAACGACCAAGATTGTGATGCGGTGGTCGTTCAACCGCATTTGCTTTTTGAGGGGGAGTTGATGGATCAATTGCGATCCAAGATCCAGCGTTTCCAATTGGAATACCCAGATCGCGATTGGATCCTTGCTCGATGCCTAGGAGCCGACCGTGCCCTGGCACAGGTCTTCGTCGACTTCGTCCGCAATTCAACGTAGCTTCTGCTTGCCAAGATCGCCAAAGGCGAACTCTCGTTTAACCCGCAGCCAGCGGCTAGGAATTGAACCAAGCCCCCTAATAAATCTCGTCTGGGGACCAAGCGAAGGAGTCCACACCTCGTCTGCACGTCGATCACTTGCAGAGAGCGTGACGTCGCTGATTTCATACGGGCCGTGTTCTAGTGCTCGTAGATGATTTCGGAGAAATCATCTACGCTGGCAACAACGTCAATCCTGTCCGCCGTCAATCCAGTCAACCTTGTCAACACCGTCAATGCCGTCAGAAAAACCACCGCCGCAAGGCGGCAACCCAAAAACCTCTCGCCAAGTTACGGTCACGCTGGCGCTCGTAGATGATTTCAGAGAAATCATCTACGTTGGCAACGTCCGCCTGCGGCGGAAATTGTTGACGAGATTGACAAGATTGACAGCGTGACGTTTTGGTTAAAATGCACTAAGATGGTGGAATCTTCCGTACCAATTTCGTAAGTTTTTTGATCCACAAGTGTTTCAACATGCCGCTACCGATATTTCCAACTTCCAAGACCCTTGCATCGCTCGCCCTGAGCATTGCTGCTCTCTGTTTCGTTCCAATGCTAGGCTCCCTGCGAGCCGATGATGACCCGAAGAAGGCTCTCAAAAGCCCAGCTCAGGAGCGAATCTACGCGGATATCTCCTACCTGGCCTCCGACGATCTTAAAGGACGCGCTGCCGAGACGCCCGGTTTGAAACTCGCCGCCGACTTCATCGCCAAACGATTTGGCCAGCTTGGACTCCAGACCGATCTGTTCGATGGACAACCTTTCCAGTACTTCGAAATCACCGGCAACCCCGGTGCTTCTCCTGAAACCAACAAACTCGAATTGACCAAGCCCGATGGTACGAAAGTTCAATTGGCATTGGCCGATGAATTCCAACCGCAAGCCATCGGCTCGAACGGCCAGTTCAGCGCTCCTTTGGTCTTCGCTGGTTACGGCATCACCGCCAAAGAAGAGGACTTCAAATACGATGACTACGAAGGACTCGATGTCAAAGGCAAAGCCGTACTGGTGATCCGCAAGCAGCCCAAGCCAGCCCAGGCAACCGGGCCATTTGCCGGTACCCAGCCGAGCCAATACGCTTTCTTCACCAGCAAGGAATCCAACGCCGCTAGCCATGGTGCCGCTGCGCTGATCCTTATCAACGATGCCGCATCGGAAAAAGAAAGTCCAGGAACGCTTCTGCCCGTTGCAGGTGCCGGCAACAGCCCCGATGGGGACAAGATCCCTACCTTTTTCATCAGTCGTAGTATGGCGGAAGCTTGGCTCAAAGAGTCAGGAAAATCGCTGGTGGATATCGAAGCTGCAATCGACCAAAAACTCGAGCCTCAATCCTTCGAGATGACCGGATGGTCTGCCAGTGGGCAGTCGGATGTGACCCGCCGCAAAATCCCATCCATGAACGTGCTTGGCCTTTTGCCAGGCCAAGGCGACCTTGCCGAACAATACGTCATCGTCGGAGCTCACTTTGACCATGTGGGTATGGGAGGTGCCGGTTCGCTTGCCCCAGGAACCTATGCGATTCACAACGGTGCAGACGATAACGCTTCGGGGACCGTCGGTTTGCTAGAAACCGCAAGACAAATTGTCGAAGCGGCAAAAAATGCTCCTGCCGATAAACCTCGGCGCAGTATCTTGTTCATGACCTTCAGCGCCGAAGAACTCGGACTCATCGGAAGCGAATACTATGTCAACCATCCTCGCTTTGAACTGACTAAGACCGTTGCCATGCTCAACTTGGATATGGTTGGACGCCTCCAAGACAACGTCCTGACGGTCTACGGCACAGGTACAGCCAGAGAGTTCGATGACCTGCTTACAAGATCCAACGAAAAGTTGGGCTTCGACATCAAACGGCAACCTGAAGGTGTTGGTCCAAGCGACCATCAATCCTTTTTCCTCAAAGGTATCCCTGTCTATCACTTCTTTTCCGGATTTCACCCTGATTACCATCGCCCTAGTGATGACTTTGATAAGATCAACGTTGAAGGTCTCTCGAAGATCGTCGATATGGTTGTCTTCCTGACCGACAGCATTGCGCATGCCCCCGAGCGACCGACGTTCCTCAAGAGTGCCGGCACGAAAGTCCGTCTGGGTGTACGCATCAAACAAGGAGAGCCGGGGCTGGTCGTCGAACGCGTGATGCCCGGCGGATGGGCCAAGAAAGCCGGTGTCGAAGCAAACGACCGAATCCTTAAAATCGGGCAGACCGAAGTCGCCGGACGAGAGGATATGGATCAGGCGCTCCAGGATTACAAGCCAGGAGACGAGTTGGAAGTTCAGGTCCAACGGGGCGAGGAAAAAATCGTCCTCAAGTCGCAAATCGGCACATAGCCGTCCGGTGAAAACCATCCGAATTTGCCGACATTTAATCACTCACCGCAGTGCTTGAGCACTTCCGCTTTTACATAGTCCCCATCCTTCTGTTGCTCTTCGCGCCAGAGGTCGCGAAGAGCAACAGAAGGATGGGGACTCGATCAAATAAAGATTCGTCGATTAAAGACGATCCATTCGAGCATCAGCAACCCCAGCGCCAAGAGCAACAGCCAACGCCATAGTTCCTGCCTGGCGCGGAGTGTATTGGATGTCGCCGCGATCGACTCGGCACCAGTCTGCAACTCCAACCCAACCTTGAGGTTGCTCTCTCGGTTCGAGAATAGGTTCACACAGAATCGTTCGACTGGATCTTGTAAGCCTTCTGCTCGAACTTCATAAACCCCCGGCTCGTCAGTTTTCGTATAAAGGAATCTTCCGTCGGCTCCGCGATCGATCGTTTCAGCTCGTCCTTTTGGATCGATCACCGTGTAGGTCTTGAATCGATTCGATAGCATCAGCGGCATGGGCATGCCCGGTTGCACCGTCGCGGCGCTAGCCTCGGTCACACCACCGGCTAAGTGTTCGACGGCAGCGAATACGAACACGGGAAACGATCGCTTGATCCCCCAGTCGCTATTCATCTCGAATCCAGATTCGCTCGGACGCACGATATCGAATCCCAGCACGGCATCCTGGTATGCACCACGTGGGGTGATCGAGAAGATCGGGCCGGCATCCGAGAGCATCAATACCGTTCCGGTCGCCGGTGGCTTGATCACCCTGGCTTCGACGATACCGACCGAGGACATTTCAAGGTATTGGCTCATCGGATGGCTTCGGTTGACATCCACGATGATGACCGGTCCGTTGGGCTCACCAAAGCTCCATTGATCCTGAGCCGATTCCTCTGCAGGTTTGTCGATCAGATTCTCAGGCAATCGCGGTTGAATATCCGCAGGTGGTAGTCCACCGACAAAAAGGGTGCTTGCTGAGGGCATTTTTTCCGGCGAACATGAATCGTAGATGATCAAGTCGTATTTCGCATCGCTTGCTTGAGCTTGATATTCGGGGCTAGCAAGATAGCTTCGGGGTTCGATTTGCACGTTGGCAATTTGTTTGATGCGTTGGGTTCCAAGGGCTGTCTCGAGGGCATTGTTGCCTGAGGTCACTAGCAAGATACTCACCTGGCGATCGGGACGGATGGCCGCATAAGCGACATTATCCAGAGCCAGTGCATCGGTGTGATCGAGTTCGAGTTTCAAAGCCCCGCTCTCGACACCTTCGAGTTCGAACTCAATACCGGTTTCCTTACCGGGCAGCAATTTGACTTTTTGAGCATCGACAAAGGTATTGTCGAGGTACAGCGATGCGGTGCATTCGACTGGATCGGCTCCATATTGGATTGCTCGCCCATAGACGCTCACGGCCCCTTGTTTGGCCTGGGCCTCCATGGACTCGGGTCGTTGAATCGCAAAACCGACAATCCCTGCGTTCTGTGTTTCTGTTTCTCCGATCGGGACATACTCGATCTTGAGTTGGCCAAATTCGGCTTCGTTCAATTCACCTACAGCACCGTCGCTAAAGAAGTAAACCGTCGCCGGTACGGCTTCGGCCACTTGAATATCGACGTTGTCTTCGAAACTCAATCGACCTGGATTTGCCAATCCGGCAGCGACGCGGAACGCTTCGCTGACCTCGGTCAGTTGCGTCGTGGGTTCGATGCGTTGGACCGCTTTTTCGAGAAGACTCCGGTTGTTGGTAAAGCCTTGTTCTACGCTCGCTCGATCCGAAGTGGAGATCACCATTGCCGAATCGTTGCTTCCGGCGTCTTGGATGAGCCGTAGGGCTTTCTCGCGAGCGACGTCCAAACGGCTGGGCTTGGTGTCAGTTGCCTGCATACTTGCCGAATGGTCGATGATGTAAATGCGTCGTTCGCCTGCGCGATTCATGCCGCTCCATCCGGGCCTTACGCAAGCTAAAATCAGCAGAGCCAAAAACAGAAGCTGCAGATACAAAAGTAGATTCTTGCGAAGTTTCTGCCAGATGCTGTTGACGTGCAAGTCTTCGATCGCGCGCTTCCAGAGCATCGTGCTCGGGACAAGTGCCTCTTGTCTCTTGAGTTTCAAAAAATACAAACTCAAAACCGCAGGTGGGATCGCAAGTAGCAAAGCCCACTGAAGGGGTGAGAGCATACTAATCCAAGTCATGGCAATATGCCCCCTTAACGAACCAAACCACGTGAACGAAGGTATTCATTGAGCAGCGGATCAATCTCTTGATCGCTTCGAACCGAGACGTAAGCGATCGAGCGACGATTGCAAAAACTCCTAGCCGATTCGATGAATGCGTCGAGCGTAAGCCGATAGCGTTGCAATAACGAGGACGATATCGAAACCTCCCGCATGTCGGCATCCTCGGCATCCATGAGCTTTAAATCACCCGTGAGTTTCGGTTGCAACTCTTCAGGACTCAGGATGTGGATCAAGTAGATGTCCATCTCACGGGCCACGAGCATCTTCAAAGCAGTCTCGTAACCAGTCTTGTTCAATAGGTCGGTAATCAGGATAACGATCCCTTTGCCGGTGTTCTTCAAGCAGAATCGGCGAACAGACTCCTCCATACTCGGTGTGGAACTCTGACACTCCGAACTTTGAAGCTGTCCGATGAGCCGGTGGGAACTTGCACGACCTCGAACCACTAAGGGTGATGAAGCTTTGCTGAAGGTCGAGACCGAAACGCGATCACCTCGGCATAGGCCGATGTATCCTAGCGAGGCTGCAATCCGTTTGGCGGTAAGAAACTTCGTCGGACTTCCAAAGTCCATCGAGAGAGAATCGTCGACCAACGTGTAAACGTGCAAGTCTTCCTCTTCTAGGAAGATTTTCAAATAGAGCCGGTCGAGTCGAGCAAAGAGATTCCAGTCGATGAATCGAAGATCGTCTCCAGCGACATAGTTTCGAAAGTCTGCAAACTCAACACTCTGGCCCTTACGCTTACTGCGACGCTCCCCCTTCATCCGGCCACGGAAGATCTTGCGGCTTACAAGCTCCATACGCTCGAGCTTGGCCATCATCTCTGGGGAAAGCAGAGCCTGACCCGAGGAGGACTGACCACCAGAGGATTCGGCAGGGGATGCCAGCCCATCGAAAAAGCTATTTTGGGCCATGGCGTTGGTTTTCTCTAAAAGTGAACAATAATGAGCCCGACTCCGATGGGATCCAGTATACCAGATGCCTCCTTAGAACAAAATTCTTTACCACTTGGATATCCCCAAGTGTTATAATTCCACTTTGGGGTTTCCCGAATTTCCTCTCCCAGCATCCCTCTCCTGCCTTTGAACCTCCTATGACAAATACGACTAATTTTCAGCGGCGCCGATTCATTCAAGGCACGACTGCGGCTGCTTGCTCACTTGCCATCGCACCCAAGCTGCTTCGAGCCTCATCGATCGAGAAAGAACTCCATGTTGCCGTCATCGGTGTCAATGGCATGGGTTGGTCGGATTTGTCCCAAGTCGGCAGTCACAAGAAAGTCAAATTCGTCGGCTTTTGCGATATCGATTCGAATCGCTTCGACCAAGTCGACAAAGGCTTTCCGGGTGTAAAGCACTTTGCAGATTACCGCGAAATGCTCAGTGAACTCGGCGACAAAGTCGATGCCGTGATTGTCTCGACCCCGGATCATATGCACGCACCAGCGGCCATGATGGCCATGGGGATGGGCAAGCACATCTACTGCCAGAAACCCTTGACCCACACGGTTTGGGAAGCTCGCCAAATGCGACTGCTGGCCGCAAAGAAAAATCTCACCACTCAAATGGGAAACCAAATCCATTCGGCCAAAGAATATCGGCTCGGCGTGAAACTCATTCATGATGGTGCCATCGGCAAGATCAAAGAAGTTCACTCGTGGATCGGAGTTCAAGGACGCCAATATTGCAACCGAACCGATCGGCCTGAGTCGGCTCCGGTGCCAGGCAATGTGCGTTGGGATTTGTGGCTCGGTGCTGCCCCCGAGCGACCCTTTGCTCCCGATGTCTATCACCCATTCAAATGGCGTGATTGGCAAGACTTTGGTTCGGGTGCCATGGGAGACTTTGGTTGCCACATCCTCGATCCTGTTTTCGGTGCGCTACTTCTCACCGCACCCAAAAGCATCATGGCCCAAAACGATGGCACCACCAACGAGGTATGGCCAGGACCCGAGACAATCACCTACATCTTTCCAGGAACCAAATACACCTCCGGTTCCGAGATCAAAATCGTTTGGAGAGACGGCGGTCTTAAACCAGCCCGTGAATTGGCTCAACTCCCAGAGGGCGTCGAACTACCCGGAGGAGGCTCATTGTTTATTGGCGAAGCAGGTACGATGGTTCTACCCCACGTCGGCATGCCGACGCTTTATCAAGCAAGCAAGGTCAAAGCCGTCGAGCTACCCCAGGTCGCCGGCACCAACCACTGGCACGATTGGGTCGATGCAGTCATCGCCGGCACCAAGACCACCGATGGCTTTGACTACGCAGGCCCACTGACCGAAACGGTCCAGCTCGGAAACATCGCTGCTCGCCTTGCCGGCAAGTCTTTGCAGTGGGATGCCGCCAATATGAAGATCTCCGGTGAACCGCTAGCTCAAAGCCTCCTGACGAAATCCTACCGAAAAGGCTTCGAGGTTCCTGCTGTCGGTTAAACTGCCGCAGGGCTTCAGCCTCGCGGGGTTTTTCTCATGGATGCAAAGCCCCGCTTCCGAATACCCAACTAGCCAAGGACTCGGTGATCCCTACCTCAAAAGACATATCCTACCCGATACACACTGTGTTCAATTTGACAACAGCTCCTTGGCAGCCCGTTTTTGTAAAACTTGCGAAAATAGCCAGATTTCTACAGAAATCACGGTTGGTAAATCGTAAAGATCGCGCGGAACGGAATTTGCTCTTCAATCGATCGCTTTTCCAAGGCGGAAGGCTTCCGCCAACCATTCAACATCCTCTCATCTATCCACTAGCTGCATGGAACCTGGGGCAGCATGGCGATCGCGGAACGGTCGTGGACAGTTCGAGACGGATGCTCAAGCAGAGCAGAAAAGCGACTTTTCTTTCAGGAACGACCACCAGAGGAAACTATGAAGATACTTAAGGTGAACAAGCTTCGAGGCCCTAACATTTGGGCGAACTATCCGGTTCTTGAAGCTTGGGTTGACCTCGAAGAGATGAAAGACACCTCTTCGGAGATGATTCCAGGTTTCAACGAACGGCTCATGGGCTGGCTCCCGACGATGGTCGAGCACCGTTGCAGCATCGGGGAACGAGGTGGCTTTTTCATCCGACTTCGCCGAGGAACCTACATGGCTCATATCCTCGAGCATGTCACCTTGGAACTGCAATCCCTAGCGGGTACTCCAGTCGGTTTCGGTCGAGCTCGAGAGACCAACACCGATGGCATCTACAAAGTCGCTATCGCGTACAAAGAAGAAAAGCTCGGCTTGGCCTGTTTGGATCGCGCCTTTGAACTGATCCAAGCTGCGATTCATGACACACCCTACGATGTCCATAAGGTCGTCGCTGAACTCAAAGACTACGCTTACGATGTCTGCTTGGGACCAAGCACCCGCTCGATCGTCGAAGCCGCTAAAGCCAAGAACATCCCCTGGCGAAGGCTCAATGAAGGAAGCCTTGTTCAACTCGGATACGGAGTCCATCAGCGACGTATCTGTACGGCAGAGACCGACTCGACCAGCGCGATTGCCGAGTCGATCGCCCAAGACAAAGAACTCACTCGATCGTTGCTTCGCTCGATCGGGATCCCAACACCCGAAGGTTGCTCGGTCGAAAGTGCCGAGGAAGCTTGGGAAGCCGCTGAGGATATCGGACTACCAGTGGTTGTTAAGCCCCAGTATGGCAACCATGGACGAGGTGTTGCGACCAATTTGCAAACACGTGAGCAAGTCGTCGCGGCCTACAATGCGGCACGCGAAGAAGGCCGATCGATCATCGTCGAACGCCATGCACCGGGTGATGATTATCGAATGCTTGTCGTCGGTGGCAAACTCGTTGCCGCTGCCCGACGCGAACCGGCTCACGTCATCGGTGACGGCCAATCGACAGTACAAAAACTCATCGATAAAGTCAACGAAGACCCACGTCGTAGCGATGGGCATGCGACGTCGCTGAGCCTCATTAAAATCGACACCGTCGCCTTGGGCGTTCTGCTCGAACAAGGCATGACACCCGACACGATACCTCCTGTGGGCAAAAAAGTTCTCATTCGCAGAAACGCCAATCTGAGCACAGGCGGAACGGCAGCCGATGTCACCGACCAAGTCCACCCTGATGTGGCGCGTCATGCGATCGAAGCAGCCAGGATCATCGGACTCGATATCGCCGGTGTGGATATCGTCGCCCAAGACATCTCGCAACCATTGCAAGGCCAACGCGGCGTGATCGTCGAAGTCAACGCAGGCCCTGGACTCCGCATGCACATCGAGCCCTCCTCGGGTTCCCCACGACCCGTCGGAGAATCGATCATCGATATGATGTATCCAGGTTCAAGCAACGGACGGATCCCGATCGTCAGCGTCACAGGGGTCAACGGCAAGACGACCACCACACGCCTGATCGCTCACATCGTTGCAAGCACCGGCAAGAAAGTCGGAATGACCTGCACCGATGGTATCTACGTCGGAGGTCGTCGCATCGATTCCGGCGATTGCAGTGGCCCACAAAGCGGCAGATCGGTTTTGATGAACCCGTTTGTCGAAGCCGCTGTGCTCGAAACGGCTCGCGGAGGTATCCTTCGTGAAGGTCTCGGCTTTGACTTCTGCGATGTCGGTATCGTGACCAACATCGGCGAAGGCGACCACTTGGGTCTCTCGGATATCGAGACGATTGAACAACTCGCCAAAGTCAAGCGATGCGTCATCGAGGCCGTTCACAAGAGCGGTTTCGGTGTCCTCAAAGCCAACGACCCACTGACAGCCGAGATGGCCGAGAAGTGCAAAGGACGCGTGATCTTCTTTGCTATCGATGAAAACGATCCGGTGCTGACCGATCATCGCTTCAAGGGCCAACGCGTCGTCTTTGTTCGTAACGGCATGATCATCATCGCCGAAGGTGCCGAAGAAACCGCGCTGACGACCCTCGATAAGATCCCGCTGACCCACCAAGGTCGAATCCTATTCCAAGTCGAAAACGTCCTTGCAAGCGTTGCGGCTTGTTGGGGTGTCGGACTATCGATCCCACAGATCGTCATCGGTCTGGAATCCTTTAGCGCTCACATGGACAAAGTCCCAGGGCGTTTCAATCTGCTCGATGTCCATGGCGCCACCGTCGTGGCCGACTACGGACACAACTCCTCAAGCTTGCTTGCGATCATCGAAGCTCTGGGGCAATTCCCCCACGGCCATCGAACGGTCGTGTACTCCGCTGCTGGAGATCGACGGGACATTGATATGATTCGCCAAGGCGAAATCCTCGCCGATCACTTCGACCGAGTCATCCTCTACGAAGATCAATACTTGAGAGGACGTAAACCAGGCGAAATATCCTCGATCTTCAAACGCGGTATGGATTCCGGCAAACGCGTCAAAGAAGTCTATGACTTCATCGGCTGGGATAAAGCAGTCGAACATGCTCTGACACTCATCAAAGCCGGTGACTTGATGCTCCTCCAAGCCGACACGATCGATGAGACGGTGCAGTATCTCCAACGAGCCATCGAACACAATCAACTCGGTCGAGAAATCGACCTGAACTCAGCTTTGGAATCGAATCCATCTGCTCAAGCTTCATCGCAAGAATCCGATCCAGCGGTGAATCTGGGTAACAAAGCAACGAGCAACAACTCGGCAAGCTGATTCCATGCGAGTGCTTTGGATCCTTGCCCTGTTTGCCTGTGTCTTCGTGCAAGGTAGCTTCGGTTCCTACGCCCAGCAATGGCAACAGAAAAAGCTCGCCGACTTCCCCAACCCCGTCGGAGTCGCGAGCCCTTTTGCAGGCCGATCTGGCTCTTCGCTCTTGGTCGCCGGCGGTGCCAACTTTCCTGACAAGAAACCTTGGGAGGGAGGCAAGAAGATTTGGCATGACCAAATCTACGCGCTCGATGAGTCTAAGCGAGAATGGAAGCACCTAGGAACGCTTCCTAAACCTCGAGCCTATGGTGTGAGCGTCAGTTGGCTCGATAGCATCCTGTGTGTCGGTGGAAGCGATGCCAACGAACACACGTCGGAAGTGTTCCGAATGAGCTACACGAACTCAAAACTCGTCTTTGAACCCATGCCCAGTTTGCCAGTGCCACTTGCCAACGCCAGCGGTGCAATCGTCGATGAAGTCTTGATCGTATCAGGAGGACTTGAGCATCCCGATGCAACCGAGTGCCATCAGCAAACATGGGCTCTGGATCTTCGAGCCTTCAATGACAACGCTGTGTCTTTACAGTGGATCGAGTTGCCTAAACTTCCAGCCCGCCCTCGGATGCTCAGCACGGCAGCTAGCGACGGTCATGCGTTTTGGATGATCGGTGGAGTGACGCTCACGGCCGATCCGCAAGGGAAGCCCAAGCGAGAGTATTTGAAAGAATGCTGGAAACTCGAATTGGATCGCAGCACATTGACCGGACGCTGGATAGCCCAAGAGAATCTTCCGGTCGCGTTGGCCGCAAGCCCTAGCCCGGCGATCTTCACGCACGGGCATCTGTGGATCCTTGGTGGCGACGATGGAACCCAAGTCTCATCGAGTCCTAGCGAGCATCGCGGTTTTTCGAAAGCTATTTACGGGTTCGATATCACGCGCAATCGTTGGACACAAAGCACCGATTCGTTGCCGATCTCCCACGTGACCGTCCCATGTGTCGCTTGGGCCGACGGTTGGGTGGTTCCAAGCGGCGAAATCAGGCCCGGGATTCGCTCCCAAGAAGTTTGGTTCTTAAGTGCAAGAACTGAACCCTGAGGCCGACCAGTTCGGATAGATGCGTTTGGCTTCTGTAAAACACTCTTTGGCAACCTCAAGCCGCTGCATCCACCAATAGCTTTGGCCAAGAAAAACACAAGCCCGATAGCAATCGCGATCAAACGACAACAGATGTCTGCAATCGTCGATCGCGCCGAGCAATTGCGATGTACACATCCTGACCGAGACCCGCAACAACCAACTCTGTGGATGCTCCCCATGCGTAGCAACCAACCTATCGACCATTCGATTGGCCGACTTCCAATGGGAGTCGGCCATCGAGTCCTCGATTTGCTGAGCGAATTGGCAGTGCCAATCGGATCGAATCCGCAAGAGGATTTGCTCCCTTGCCAAGTCGGCTTCCAGGCGCAAACCACCATCGGAGTCTCTTAGAAACGGCCCTAAAAACCTGTACTCCGAGTGCTGTCCAACAGAGCCCAGAGCCCAAACGGCCGCGCAACGGATCTCCGGATCTCTCGCATAGACCAAGCGTCGTAGAGTCCATGCCGAGTAATCTCTAGAAACGAACTTCGACACCGAGCCACCGCAATGGCTGCGCTTGCGATAAAATGAGATCAGCGTCGAGAGTCGTGTGTTCATTGTTCCAAATGGCCGATACGTGTTTTGATACAAGTCAGAGTAATTCCTCGATCGCCGATCGCAACGGCATTCGCTCAATCTGGCAAAAGAAATCAAAGATCCTAGTATGCGCTTGACTTTCACCAACACTCGAACTCTATGCATGTGCATCCTAATGTGCATCGCTTGGTCGAGTCTTGCGCGGTCTCAATCACTGCATCCGTTTCGAACACCGCAAGCGATCGCGCTCTCGAGCCAACTGCAAGCACCATCGCCAGAGTCGAACACAAAGCTATCGATGCCTCTGACCGATTGGATCCAAAGCATGCTCGTGCAAGACCAGATCCCGATATGGCTCGATCGCCGCATCCCCAGTGACATCGAGATTGTTGTACCGATCCCGAAAGGGCAAACCAACAAACAAGTCATCGAGTTGGTCGCTTCGCACATCAACGCACAAGTCGCCTATGTCGATCGCTATGTGGTCATCGCGCCTAGGTCCTTTGGGGATGCGATTGAGTGGAGTTACTGGAATCTGTGCAGCGAACTTAGCCATCGCTCCTTGAGAGTCACACAAAAGGAAGGCTTGGTTTGGAGCGACGGAGCCGATACGCGAGAAATCTGGATCGCTTTCGCTGAAAAGTACCGCTTAGGCACCTCTGCGCAGACCAGCAAGCTAACGACCGAATTCGATCGATGGCGAGCGTTTCGCTTGGAGAACACCAATCCAGCGGCCATCTCGGTAATGCTTCTCTCGGGTTACGACCAAACCTTTTTGTGGCCTGCTGACGGCCCACCGAGCGTCGCTTCTTTGTCAGAGAGCTTCGAGGCACTCAATAAGACAGCCGATGGGTCTTTTGTTAGGTTTCAGTACAGTTCCGAGATTCCCAAGATCGGAAAAGTCGCTTGGCAAGAGTGGCGAGCACGCTGGCCACAAGCCACCGTGACTCGCATCGCGCCATCGAGCTCTGGCAAATCGGAGTCATGGGAAATCCTCGCACCGGTTGCAGCCCACCGCGAGTTGGTCGAGCCACTTGCTCCCGCCCCCAAACCCAAACCGACCAACCCTGATGGTGCAAAGAAATACACCGGTCGTTACCGTGGTGAGATCCTCAAAATACTAGAAAGCCTCAGCGCACAACTCTCGTTGCAATTGAGCCCAAAAAATCTTACCGACAACCTTGCTCGCAAAGAGGTCGATGTGAGTTTTCAAGACGCGACGATCGACGAGCTCCTAGCCAAACTTGCACAAGCCTCCGGATTGATCATCGCACTCGAAGGTCGATCGATCCGGGTCGAGGCACCCAATCCGTAACAAGCACAGCAAGCACCCTTAGAGGATGCCGAATTTTTCAAAGGCTCCCACGGCACTCATTCCTCCTCGGATCGCGTCTCGAACTTTGTTCTCGCCATGCACCTTGGCAAATGCCAAGGTCAAAACGTCTGCTTCGACTCGCTTGGGGACGACCACGATCCCATCGGAGTCGGCAAAGACCAGGTCGCCGGGGGCAAAGACAACGCCATCGATTTCTACAGGCACATCCACATCGATGACCCGCTGGCGATTGAGGCTATCGTATAGGCAACGGCCTTTCGCGAAAACACTAAAGCCGCTCGGAGCGATCTTATCGACATCTCGGATCGCCCCATCGACGATCGCACCGATACAGCCGCGATTCTTTGCAGCCGTTGTGAGCAACTCACCCCAAATCCCCGATCGCATCGATCCTCCCGCCGCAGCGATCAAGACATCGTCGGGCTCACATGCATCGACGGCTTGGAGTTCGAGTTCATACGGCTTGGGGTCGGCATGGAACATATCGGCCCAAAGGGTCGTTTTGCATCGACCCACCAGAAGTCCGCTACCAGTGTGTCTCGGAAGTGCAATCCTTGGGGATTGATGATGCAAACCCACCTGGTCCAGAGCGTCACATACCACGGCGCAATAGAGTTCTTCTCGCATTTTGTCTAAGGAGATCAGCATCCGTAAACCTTTAGGATTCGTGAGAGATAGACCGGATCGAGAGCAACCAGCGATGTGCTCTTTGCCATACAATACTCGAAAACAGCTTCGTTTCCCACCTTGCACCCACCCATCCTAAGCATGCATCGCATCGGTATTTTGGCTTTACTGCATGAATCGAACACTTTCGTCGAGTCACCGACGAGCTACGAACGGTTCGAACAGGACGTGATCGTTTTTGGCCAAGAGCTCATCGACAAGTTCGCCAAGAGCCATCATGAGCTCGGTGGATTCATCCAAGGACTTGCGGGCTCGCAGATCGTACCGATCGGGGCTTACCGAGCCACCCCGGCTGGGGCGATCCCTAAAGAGACTTGGGAAAGGATCGTCGAGGATCTCCTGGGTAGGACACGCTCGGCATTGCCGCTTGATGGTTTATTGATTGCCGCTCACGGTGCTGCAGTCGCTGAGCATGCTCAGGATGCGGACGGGGATTTCTTATCCCGAATCCGACAGCTTGTCGGTCCCGATTTGCCGATCGTTGCAACACTCGATCCGCATGGGAATCTTTCGTCTCGAATGGTTACAGCCTGCAATGCATTGACCGCTTATCGCACCAACCCTCACTTGGATCAATATGCCCGGGGTCTGGAAGCTGCTGAGATACTGACCAAGACCTTGCGTCGAGAGATACGGCCTGTGATGCACGCCGAATATCTGCCGCTGGTGATCAATATTGAACGTCAGAGCACCGACGAACCTCACCTGAAACGCATCTATGAGATCGCCGACAGGCAGCTTGAGAACCCCAAGGCGATCAGCAATAGTATTCTTCTGGGGTTCCCTTATGCCGATGTGCCCGAGATGGGATCGGCCGTGGTCGCAGTGACCGATAACGACCCAGAGCTCGCAAGGGGGATGGCCAAGGAGCTTTACGATGCGATTTGGGAATCAAGGGATGCGATGCTAGGCGTCTTGATCCCGATCGAAACGGCTTTGGATCAAGTCCAGTTCGAAGCGTCCGAAAGGTTCTGTTTGCTCGATATGGGCGATAATGTTGGAGGCGGATCGGCAGCCGATGGAACGCTCATCGCCCAGTCGCTTTTCAAGCGAAAAATTGGCCCCAGCTTTGTTTGCATCTACGACCCCCAGAGCGTCCAGCAATGCCAGCAAGTTTCGGTGGATGCCAAGATCGATTTGCAGATTGGTGGCAAGACCGATCAGCAGCATGGAGCGACTTGGGCATGCCAAGTCACCGTCAAGAGTTTTCATGAGGGTCGATTCACCGAGGATCGGCCGCGTCATGGAGGGATCAGTTATTTCGACCAAGGTCCATCGGTGGTTGTCCAAGCGACAGAGGCACCGATGACCATTCTGCTGACATCGCGTCGCATGGTGCCATTTAGTTTGAATCAACTGACATCGTGTGGCTTGGATCCATGGAGTTTTCGGGTGTTGGTGGCCAAGGGGGTTCATGCGCCACTTGCAGCCTACCGAGAGGCGTGCCAACGGTTCCTTCGGGTCAACACACCTGGATCGACCTGTGCCGATGTATTTCAGTTAGACTATCGGCACCGACGAAAACCTCTTTTTCCGTTCGAAAAAGAATTCTAGTCAGCCGCATCCTTTCCTAAAGAGCGAAGAAAATGATGAAGTTACGTAAAAGGCCGATTCGATTGCTATTGGTAGTTCTATGGCTGATCGGTTCGGTTGGGATGGCGCAGGAGACGATCAAGCATTCGTATTTGGTATTGGGTGCCAAGACGGCGATTATTGCCGAGGATGGCAAAGTGGTTTGGGAGCATGCGGGGGGATCCCGCGATGGTTTTGTGCTTCCTAATGGAAACGTGCTATTGGCCTATTCCAATCGGGTCGAGGAAGTCACCGAAAGCAAAGAGATCGTGTTTAGCTACAAATTAGATCCTGCGAACAAGGAGATTGGGACAGCTCAGAGGCTTTATAACGGGAACACATTGGTGACCGAGTTAGGCCCCAAGCCGAGGCTTTTGGAGGTTGATTCGGAGGGCAAGATTCAGTCGCAGGTGGCGCTAGAGCCAGAGACTGACAACGCGCACATGCAGAC
>JBJSXX010000292.1:0-18512 GCA_046086605.1 Pirellula sp.
GACCGAAGGGGTGAAACCCTCTAGCACCGCAAGAAATTAGGTTGATTTTAGGAACCAAGTCGAATGAGCACCTTGATATACCGGGTGCCGGATCAAGGTGAGGTGCGCGAACCGCCACCCCAAAGGAACCGATCATCGATCGAAGAACATGAGGCTTTCGATTTTTTCATCCCTGACTAACGGATCGCAATGCAACTTTGCAGCGGCTTGAGAATGCTCTCGACGACGTGCGTTTCCATCAATTCCTGCATGAGCTTTTCCAGTCGATGCAACTCACCAATAAACGTTTCTTCAGGTGTCAAAGAATCAAACCGACGGATCGTTACATAGACACTCAGCAACTCTTCTGAAAACTCCGGACTCTTGGTCTGAAGCGAGCCGTTGCGAGGCTCAAAATTGATCCTCGCATGGGTGCCAAAAGTATCGTCCAACGAGATCTGGATCACCGGCTCATAACACATCACTTGAGATCCGGGCCGCTGGGTAATGGTCTCAAATGCAACAGGTAGTCCCAAAGCATCGCATAATAGTTGGTTGTGGTTCCCTCGGTAGGTAAAATCAAAACCATACATCAGACTGATCGCTTCGCAATCGAGCCGACTGACTGAGAGCATGTAAGGGGCCAGTTCAAGCACCTGGCAGTGCTGCTCAAGGGCCTCTTGGACCGAACCCGGATTGATATAACCGCTGCTGACCCGACGCAATTCGGCTGCCACCCAACGGTACGATCCCTCTTGCTTCTCCTCCTCGAGAATAAATTCACCACGCTCGCGTTGATAGAAATGCGAAAGCTTCGGAAAACGCTTTTGAAGCTGCTCAAAGAAATGCAATACCGCTTCACGGCCCGTCGGCAAATCCATCTCCGTTTGCAACGTCACATTCGAGTAAAAATCGTCACACAGCGTGCCGTAGGAAGTCATGTCGTGCTGTCTCTTTCGAAGGAATCCTGCTAGCAAGTCACGGTCGTCTGAGCCGTATGCTCGAACCGCTAGGATTATAGATGCCCTGCCTCAGAACATCAAAGGCTAGCGAAGATCATAAATCGCATTGTCTTGAGCAAGCTCAACCAAACGGGGCGATTTTATGCTAGGGGTGTCCAAAACCTGACGAAGTCCAACAGGATCTGTTCCGCCCATCATGGGGTTAAAATGCGTCAAAATCAAGCGTTCGATCCCGTTGGCGGAGGCCACCGAGAGGACCTCCGAAGGCCAACTGTGACCGGTATGACGAGCCATCTTCTTCTCATCGTCGGTGAAGTTGCACTCGTGCACCAACCAATCGACACCTTGGAGATGTCTCCAGTAATCTGAATCGGCCTCACAAGTTGTGTCAGTTACGTAAGCTCGAGAAACCTCAGGGAAGTTCAAACGGTAACCAACCGCTCCACCGGGGTGCTCTAGGTCAAACCAAGTGCACGTCGCCTTGCCCAGCATGAACGACTCCCCAAGCGACTCCAAAGAATGCCACTCAAAAGGAGGTATCACCGGAAATAGTGACGGATGGAACAAGTGCTCCCGAATCGCATCGATCTTCTCCTGCCTCGCATAGACATGGATACGCTCAAGCGGAGTGCTGCCACCGAGCAAATCCCAAAAAAACGTAAGTCCCATCACATGGTCCAAATGTGTATGAGACAAAAGTATCGAAAGCGACTTGGTCTTGATCAACGGATGCAAACGGTAAACCGATGTCCCAGCATCCAACGCAATTCCCTGATCAGGGAGAAAAAAGCAAGCCGTATGCCTGTTGTCGTTCGGGTGATAACCCGCCGTTCCCAGGCAATGAAGTTTCATGATTGAAGATCCACTCGGTAAACCGTTTTGATTAAACTGTTTCGATTCGCTACCCGGCTAGCATACTCAAAAATTGTCCCTCGGTTTCTAAACAATGCAGACCAATGTTGGGAATTTCGGAGAATATTTATCCGACCTTCTTGCCCTCATAATCCACAACATCAATCCAACCGATCCCGTCGGTGTTATTTGATCCCAAGTCCATTAGGACGCGGACTCAAAATCCCGCGAACTCCCATCTGTGCTGGGTCTCGAGCCAACTTGTCTGCAGTGACTCGCACGTCCTCGATCACCGGTTGAAGCCGGCGTGTAATAAGCTCCACATTTCCAGAGACCAGACGGATGTTGTCGAGCGTATCATTCAATTTGCCATACATGCTCGGATCGTCAATCAACCGGGCTAAAGTCCCCTGGGAACTATTTAACTTCCGTGCGAAGACTCTTAAGTCTGCTGCTAAAACCTCAATGTTTTCTAAAGCGTTCCCGAGATTCTCCGCGATCTGGTCGCTCCTTTGCGAAATCGGTTCGGTTATCTCCGCCAAATTGCCAATCGCTTGATCCGCGTTGGTCAGTGCGGATCGCACCGTTTCGCCAATCCCCTCAAACTCTCCGCCGATGCTCTCAAGACTGTCGCTGAACTCCTCGAACCCCTTGAGTGTGCTTTGCAATTGAGTAAGGGTGCCTTCGGCTTTTTTGATCAAACCGGGTAAGGTGTTCAATGCCTCGGCCACCAAATCTGGGATGTTCGCCCTCTCGATCTGAGTCCCAATTCGATTGATCGTTCCGACTGTGACGTTGATGTTGTCCAATGTCGTTTGCATGCGACTTGTAACATCTCGTATCGGAGTGTTGTCTCCCCCGAAAGTATCTTGAGCCACCGAAAGGATGTTGTCGAGTTTCTCTGCAACCCGCTGCAAGGAATTCGCAAGACCTGCCATATCGCCAAAAGCTTCTAAAGGATCAGGAACCACCTCACCCTTGGCAATGAAGTCCTGTTTCCCGATCTCCTGCTGGGAGGCTTGTAGTTCCCGCTCATCTAACACACCGTCTCGAGGGGAGCCTGGAAAACCATCGAATCTCGTCAGCAGTTGTTTGGGATCCGGTTCGACAAATTCAATGATCGAATCGCCGCTGATGAGCGATCCGGTCTTGATCCGAGGCACTTCACCGACGGATAATTTGTAATTGCTGTCGATCTCAAGCATCAAGTCCACGCCTCCGCCACGCTGTTGGCGAAGCTCCACCTTAGCAACCCTGCCTATAAGCACTCCATTCTTTCGGACTGGGGTGTCGACCCCTACGTTCGGTGCACTTGGGAAATTGACCGTGAACCGATATCGCTCCACCCAAAACTTGGGCACTGCACCAAAGAATGCAATCAGCAATACACCAATGATCGCCGATGCCAAGACCAATACCCCTACTCCAAAACGGTATCCATTGTCATCCATGGTTTTTAGTCTGCCTCCCGTCTTGCGATCGTATCATGCAGGTGAGGTGTTTCATCCACGTGCGAACTGCTGCCGGTTGTCGAGAGCAACTCCATGAGTCGATCTCCAGCCTCTCCGCGAACAAACTGACGCACACGACGATCCTTGGATTGATCCAGGTTCTCGGGTGGCCCATCGTAGAGTACTTGAGACTCTCCGGGCAAGAGTCTGCTATACGGATAGAGCATGATCACGCGGTCTGCGATCTTACGCGCCGAGTGCATATCATGGGTCACGACGATGCTCGTGACCGAATAACGACGCTGCGTTCGCAAAATCAACTCGTTGATTACATCGCTCATAATCGGATCGAGTCCTGTTGTTGGCTCGTCATACAGTAGCAACTCGGGTTGCAAAATAAGCGCTCGCGCCAAACCAACCCGCTTGCGCATCCCTCCTGAAAGCTGCGATGGCCTCTTGACCAAGACATTCGTTGGTAATCCTACTTCCAAAAGCCTCTGCTCGATCAAATCCTGAGCCTTCGAACCCGAAGGAACCCCGTGCTGGCTCAGCGGAAAAGCGATATTCTGCTCGATACTCATCGAATCGAACAACGCCGCGTTTTGAAAAACGAAACCGAAGCGTCTGCGCAATGTGGTCAACTCCCGCTCCGACAAAGACTGCAAATCACACCCATCAAAACGGACTGTCCCTTGGGATGCTGGCAAGAGACCCACCAAGGATTTGAGCAGCATCGTCTTGCCACAACCACTCTCGCCAATGATCGCTACGGTCTGGCCTCGCGGAATCGACAAGTCAATTTCATTGAGCACCACCTGTCGCCCAAATCGGATGCATAGCCCCCGGGTTTCAATAATCGGAGCACTGCTCTGATCGCTCTGGGATATCACTGTGGTTACCACGAAACTACCTCTGAAGATTGGCTCGCTAAAATCGCACTCAAAAAAGTTTCGAGCCGCTGGTGGGCCAGAAGGTAAAGTAGATGCCATCGAGGAGCATATTCAAAACGATATCCACGGCAAGGATCATCACGAAACTCTGAACGAACGCTGCCGTCGCGGCTCGGCCAACTCCCTCTGCACCCGCTTGGCAATGAAAACCCCGATAACAACTGACAATCGCAATGATCGCCACAAAGAAAACACTTTTGAAAATACCTGTAAAGAAATCAAACCCGCCCACGAAATCGCGACTGTTCTTCAAGTACTGAGCATGATCGATGCCAAAGACAATGACACTAAAAAAATATCCTCCCACGATCCCCATAAAATCCGCCATGATCGTCAGCGCAGGGATAAGCAACACACAGGCCAAAAAGCGAGGCACCACCAAGTAGTGGATCGGATTGGCTCCCATCGCCACCAACGCATCGATTTGCTCGGTCACTCGCATTGTCCCAATCACAGCCGCCATCGCACTCCCGACGCGACCAGCCAGCATCGTCGCAGCAAGCACAGGACCTAGCTCGCGCACAAGTGACATCGTGATGACTGCACCGAGCTTGGACTCCAATCCCATCGTCTTGAATTGATGATAACTCTGGATCGCAAGCACCATCCCAATGAACGTTCCGGTCAATGCAACCACCGGCAAACTCAAAACACCCACCGAATAAAAGTTCGGCATGAGTGTCCCGCTCCGAGGCCTCGCAGAAAACATCCACAACAACATCCGCCATGCAAAGAGCGAAATATCTCCCAAGGTGTTGATGCCTTGGATTACAACGCTACCCCAAGCGTTTGCGACTTTCTCAAAGCCAACACTCAAACGCCCTAAAAGCGAATCTCGACTTGGATACGAAGATCTTCCCATATCGCGTACCATCGGCCCAGCATCTGGAGAACTTGAGCTGACTTTACCGGACAGTCAAAGATTGACTGCCACATAAACTTTTCTACCCGTCAGTTTTGCTATCAAACCCCGAAAAACTACCCCCAAAGCACGCCCAGTGCCGAAACAACCCAAATGCGGTTGCTTGACAGATGCCCAGCCCAGCACTTAGTATTGGGGTGTTCTGACCGTGCAATTCGTCAGGATCCCTCCCAATGTTCCCGCCGGCTGCTCCCTCGGCAGCACATGTCAAATCGCAAACCCCTTGCAGCTTCAAACGCCTGCAATCGGCCAAACATCGACCCCAACCCCATCTGGCATCCCATGCCCCAGGACTCCTTGCGAGCGATTCGAAGCTTTATTGCCGTCTCTTGCTGGACACTCTTGCTGCTGTGGATTTACCCTCCGGTCGGATCAGCCCAAGAACACGAACTTGGAAAATCGATCTATGAGTCCAAGTGCGCTTCATGCCACGGAAGCGTTGGACAGGGGGGCACGGAGCATTACCAAGAGCCACTCGTCGGCGATCTTTCGATCAAGGAACTAGCCGATGTCATCCATGAGACGATGCCAGAGGATGCCCCAAAGAGTCTGGCACCCGAACAAGCAACCGCGGTTGCTCAATTCATCCATCACGAGTTCTACTCTCCCTACGCACAACTTCGCAACTCACCACCCAAGATCGCCTTCAGCCGCCTGACTGCAGATCAGTACCGCCGCAGCATCAGCGACTTGATGTCGGTCTGCCGAGGCAGAGCACAAGCTTGGACTCAAGAACGAGGTCTCGAAAGAGTCATCGCCCAAGGGGAATGGAACAAGGATCGAAAAGAGATCGAAAAGAAAGTCGATGGAAAGCTCGTCTGCGATTGGCCGGATGGAAAACCAGTTCCAGAGGTCGATCACCAACGCTGGCAAGTTCGCTGGACAGGAACACTCAAAGCACCGAAGACCGGAGTGTATGAATTCATTCTCGATTCGACGGTCAACACCAAGTTCTTTCTTAACGATGAGCGCAACCCGCTGATCGACGCTGGTGTCGTCTCTTACGAAAAGACCACCAACTCGGCCAGCATCTTTTTAGTCGGCGGTCAAATCTATCGATTTGTTTTGGATGCATCGAAACATAAGGAACCGACCCCTAGGCTCAGCCTGACTTGGAAGCCTCCGATGGGTGTTGCTCAGCCGATCCCCGAAAGATTCCTGTCTCCGACATGGGCTCCACAAGTCCTAACGATCTCGACACAATTTCCTCCCGATGATGCCAGCGTCGGATACGAACGTGGAACGAGTATATCAAGGGAATGGTTCGAAGCACTTGTCGCATCGGCCATCGAAGTCGGTAACCAACTCTCCAGCGACCCGAAACGATGGATGCCCAAAGAGGCCAATGACCCTAGCAATCTAGAGCATGTCAAGAAATGGTGTTCGCTATGGGTTTCGTCAGCATTGCGAAGAAGCCTCACCGACGAAGACACCAAACGATTCATCGATGTGCACTTCGAAGGCGAAACATCGATCGAAAACGGTATCAAGAGGGTTTGTATCCTAACTCTAACCTCCCCGGAATTCCAATATCCCGCAAGCATTGGTACCCAAGACGAGAAAAACGTTACACATTTGGCTTTGGCCCTTTGGGATTCACTCCCGGATCCATGGATGCTTGAAAGAGCTGCCAAGCAAGAAGCCCACACGCCCGATCAACTCCGCCCCATGATCGATCGGATGATCAAAGACCCACGCTTCGAACACAAACTGCTTCGATTCTATCTTGAGTGGCTCGGTGTCAGCGGCAACAAAGAACTATCGAAGTCCAACGATCGCTTCGGGATGTTCAATCCAGCAATCGCATCGGATCTTCGAACAAGCCTAGAGTTAATGCTTGAAGATTACTCGAAAAGCGATGTTGACCTTCGAGGGCTGCTCAATGCCGACACGATCTATCTCAACGGTCCTTTAGCAACGCTCTTTGGTGGTGATCTTCCTGCAGATGCTCCATTCCAGAAAATTGCAATGCCCGACCAACGCGCCGCCGGAGCACTAACGCATCCTTATATCCAAGCTTACTACGCTTACCATGACAGCAGTTCGCCGATCCATCGTGGTGTGTTTCTCGCTCGACGTATTTTAGGACGAACCCTTCGTCCTCCCATCGATGCGATCGTGCCGATCTCCGAAGAAACCACTCCAGGATTGTCCACCAGAGAACGGGTCGCTCAACAAACCAGTGGAGCGATGTGCCAATCCTGTCACAAGGTGATCAACCCCTTAGGATTTGTCTTTGAAAACTACGATGCCATCGGGAGGTTCCGAGCCGATGAATCTGGCAAGCCGATCGATGCTGCGGGCTCCTACATCACGAGCTTAGGGGACCGGGTCGAGTTCCAAAGCATCAACCAGTTCAGAGACTTTATAAGCAACTCGCCGGAAGCCCATCAAGCGATGGTCAAGCAGATGTTTCAGTTCATGACCAAACAGCCGCTAGCCGCCTACGGACTGGATCGAACCGAAAGCCTTACCAAAACCCTTCAAGAAAACGCTTATCAAGTCGGCCCTCTGATGATCGAATTCGGAAAGGTGATTTGTCAACCACAGACGCTTCAAGGCCTCGCACAAAGCGGAAACCCGTAATTCCCGATCGCATCGGAACTTCGACAAAACTTGTGTTCAAAACTGCTAACCCCGACCTAAGAACCAATCAATGAGCAATTACCTATCTCGTCGTGAGTTTGCCAAATCCATGGGGATTGCCTCGGCAGCACTCCCTTTCCTTCTAAACCTCGGTAGCCTAGTCCGAGCCAACTCCCAAGCAAGCAAACAGCGACTGATTGTCGTCTTTAGTCCCAACGGCGTGATCCCTCCGAACTTTTGGCCGGATGAAGAAGGCCAGGAGTTCTCACTCAAACGAATCATGGCGCCATTGGAGCCGTTCAAGAATCGCTTGCTCACGCTCAATGGCGTGAGCGATAAGATACGAGGCGATGGCGATAGCCACATGCGCGGCATGGGTTGCTTGCTCACTGGCATCGAACTCTACCCAGGAAACATACAGGGAGGTTCGGACACGCCCGCCGGATGGGCAAGCGGTATTTCGATCGATCAGGAGATCAAGAACTACCTGCAGTCCAAACCGGAGACCCAAACCCGCTTTGGCTCCTTGGAATTCGGTGTTGGTGTCCCAAGCCGAGCCGATACTTGGACTCGCATGGTCTATGCAGGTCCAAATCGTCCGATCGCACCGATCGATGAACCCTCTGCGATGTTCAATAAGCTCTATGGGCAACGCAAGGATCAAGACACTGTTCGGAGCGTCTTGGACGACCTCCAAGCCGACTTGGCCAAGCTCCGTTCCAAGGTCAGTCAAGAGGATCGTAAGCTACTCGATGAGCACGAAACTCTCGTGCGTGAATTTGAAAAACAATTGACTCCAGTCGCTACGGAAAACCATATCGTCCCCACGATCGATGCGAAGCTTGAGGACAGCAACGACAATATTCCAGCCCTGACTCGCACGCAAATGGATCTGATGCTCCACGCAATCCAAGCAGACTTTGCCAGAGTCTTTACTTTCCAGTTCACCAATTCGGTCGGGCAGGCCAAGATGCGTTGGTTGGGAATCGAAGAGGACCATCATGGCCTCTCCCACGAACCCGACTCTAACGAACAGGCCGTTGAAAAACTCACCAAGATCAACATTTGGTACTGCGAGCAAATCGCCTACCTAGCCCAAAAACTGGCCGAAACACCTGAGCCAGGCGGCAACGGCTCGCTCTTGGATAACACGACCATCCTCTGGACCAACGAACTGGGTAAAGGGAATTCACACACCCTTGAAAACATTCCCTTCGTGCTCATCGGCGGTGGGTTGGGATTCACTACGGGCAGATCACTCAAGTTTAAGAGCACCCCGCATAACCGCTTGCTCATGAGTCTAGCTCACGGTTTCGGCCATCAAATTTCTAAATTTGGAAATGAAAACTACTGCAACGAGGGGCCCTTGGTATTATCCTAATGGTCTGTAGCAATCACCTTTCGGGATACAGCCCGGGTGTCGATTTAGGTTTGTTGCAAGTATCAAAAGGATAAACCGCGATGGCGGCTTTTGTCGTAGTCTCTGGACCAGGGGTAGGCACACGTCACCTACTCTCGGAATCCAAACACAGAATCGGACGAGACTCTCGTTGCGAAATCCATCTTGACGATACCGAAACGTCTCGCAAACACGCCGAAATAGAGTTCTTCGGTAGCGAATATTTGCTAACGGATCTTCAAAGTAGCAATGGCACAATCGTCAATGGGAAACCGATCGATTCGAAAGTGCTACGAGATGGTGATCGGATACAAATAGGCAAGTTCGTGTTTGTGTTTCGACTCCACGAAGCCAACCCCAGTGCGACTGACAAAGATTATCTCAATCGCAGTATCGCCATCGTTACCGACGATGCACTGGAAAGCTCTCAAATTCGCAGTCGAGCCGATCTGAGCGATCCGGTCGGAGAGACCGAATTCTTCGATCCCGAGGTGGCCAACCCCCTGTCGGTAAGCAAATCCCATTGGGAGATTATGTACCGAACAAGTTTGACCGTTAGCCGTACTCTCGACATCAACCAACTTATTGAACAAATCGTCGATCTGATCTTCCAATGGGTGCAGTGCGATCACGCTTGCGTGATGCTCCAAGATGAATCCACCGGAACACTCACACCCGTCTACCGAAAGAATCGCAAAGTACAGTCAAACCACCAAATCACCATCAGCAAAACGATCCTCGATTACGTGCTGAAAAAAGAAGAAGGTGTTCTTACGAGCAACGCCAAGGATGACCAGCGATGGAATTCCAGCGCTAGCATCGAAGCAAGCGGGGTTTGCGAAGCCATCTGTGTGCCTATGCGAGGTCGATACGGTGTCGTTGGTGTCCTCTACATCGATACGATTGTCAGAGCCGCTGAGCAGTCGAAATCCTCTGACCTCAATGTCTTCAACGAAGAACACCTCAAAATGATGGTTACCATCGGTCACCAAGCCGCCCTGGCCATCGAAGATACCAAGTTCTACCAAAGCACACTGCAATCGGAAAAACTTGCCGCCGTTGGACAAACCATCGCCAACCTATCCCACCACGTGAAGAACATTCTCCAAGGCCTTCGCGGTGGAGGCTATATGGTCGAAGAAGGTCTCCAATCTCAAAGTCTCGGTACGGTACGTTCAGGCTGGGAAATCTGCGACAAAATACATGGACGAATCGAATCCCTCGTTCTAGACATGCTCACCTTGAGCAAAGAACGCAAACCTGAGCGCCGGTCGATCAATCTTGTGGAAATGATCCAAGATGTAATAGCTATTGCTAAGATCTCTGCAAACGATGCAAACGTTGAACTGACTTGGGTGCCCTCCGAAGCTATCGAGAAAATCTCTGTTGACCCAGAAGGCATACACCATGCCCTACTGAACCTCGTTCTCAATGCAATCGATGCTACTGGTGGACGCCCTGACGCAAAGGTTCTGGTAAAAGTCTCGCAAACTCCGACGGTCACGCAGGTCATGGTCGAAGACAACGGGGTCGGTATACCCAAATCGCAACTCGCCGCAATCTTCTCTTTGTTCGAATCGACCAAAGGGAACCGAGGGACAGGTCTGGGATTACCGGTGAGTCAAAAAATCGTCAAAGAGCACGGCGGTGAGATCACCGTCAATAGCGTGGTCGATCAAGGCACCACCTTTACGATCTCTTTGCCGAATACGAACAATGATTAACTGCCCTCAAGGCGTATCATTTCAACCGATGAATCTCGCGTCCAATACGATCGCTTCTCGATCGTTGACCAATACCGGATTCAAATCCGACTCCTTGATCCAATCCTGCTCAAGTATCAATTCGGAATACTTCTCGATGATGTCCACCAAGGCCTCGGTCTTGACCTTTGGACGTCCTCGATACCCGTCCAACAACGGCCAGCAGTGTAGGGACTTGAGCATCCGCATGAGCCGCGCAGGACTTACCGGCGGCAACTCCAGTGCTCGATCTTTGTAGAGCTCCGCCGTCACCCCACCAAAACCAACCATGATCACTGGTCCAAACACCGGATCTGTCTTGGACCCAAAGATCAATTCGACCGAATTTTCCAAGCAGACCATCGGTTGTACTGAAATCCCATCGACCCGGACGTCTGGCCTGGCTTTGCTGACATTCTCCATAATCCTGTCAAATCCCTCGGCCACCTCATCGGCATTCTTGAGCGACAAGAGCACCCCTCCGACATCGGTCTTGTGAGTGATCTTTTCGGAATGAACTTTCAATACAACCGGATACCCAAAGGAGTCGGCAAGTCCGATGGCCTGGTAAGCGTTCGTAGCGACTTGAATACTCGGTGTAGGGATCCGATAGAGATTCAGCAGCAGTTTTGAATCCATCTCGGTGATGTATTTCGTTTCCCCTGACTGAGACTCTTGCAACCGAGTAAATTTCGAAAACCGTGTGCGATCCAAGACCGGATTGGAACTGTTTTTATCGACTGACTTCTTGGCCAAGACCTTAGCAGCATGTTCTGCATCGAGCCTTTCTAGCTCTCCGACACGCAGATTCATTTTTTTGTAGTCGATCAATCGCATCAAACCACGAATCGCTTGCTCGGGACTATCAAAGTTCCGTATCCCGCCGGATTGCAACTTCTCGATCCCAGCTTGCATCGAAAGCCCACCCATCCAAGTCGATACCACGCGCTTATTGGCGGGGATTGGAATCTGCAGAATCCGCTCGGCTGTCTCAGTCGGACTGGTCATCGCTTGAGGTGAAAGAATCGCGAGAACGGTATCCACGTTGGGATCAGCGATCACGATTCGCATGGCCTGCGCAAATCGCTCAGGACTCGCATCGCCGATCACATCGACCGGGTTCCCACCCGACCAATTCGAAGGCAGGCAAGCATCGAGCGCCTTGAGCGACTCTGTGGAAAGCTCCGTCAAACGACCTCCCTCTTGGATCAACATATCGCTGGCCATTACCCCCGGCCCACCAGCATTGGTAACGATCGCAATCCGCTCTCCGATCGGAGGGGGATTCGAACTGGCCTGCTGCGAGAGCAACTCGGCACACTGGACCATCGACTCCATGTCATAGACCCGAACGATACCACAACGCTCCATGACCGCTTGATAGACTTCATCGACTCCAGCAAGTGAGCCGGTGTGAGATGCGGCCGCCTGAGCAGAAGCGGCAAACCGACCTGCTTTGTAAGCGATGAGAGGTTTTACCGCCGTGAACTTGCGTGCCGCCACGATGAACTCCTGCGGTTTGGTGATCGACTCGATATAAAGAATCGCAGCACTGGTCGCTTCGTCTTCCGCTAAATAATCAAGCAAGTCAGAAAAGCCCACGTCGAGCTGGTTGCCTAGCGACACAAAGTTCGAAAATCCAACCCCCTCGCGAATCGACCAATCAAGAAACGCCGTGCACAAGGCGCCTGATTGTGATAGGAATGCAA
Source organism: Pirellula sp. (assembly GCA_046086605.1). Lineage (GTDB taxonomy): Bacteria > Planctomycetota > Planctomycetia > Pirellulales > Pirellulaceae > JBKCUI01. The sequence continues at coordinate 12,553 of JBJSXX010000292.1, forward strand.
GGCTCCCTGTCTGAGGTAGCCCTCGAGCAAAACTCGCACTCATCCGCGACTCAGGATGAATCAAGCCTAAGCAGTTAGGTCCAAGAATCCGCATGCTCGGGTACTTGCTGCGTGCCTCATCAAGCCGTCGCTGCAGCTCGATGCCCTCGATACCGGCTTCGCGAAATCCCGCTGTGATGATCAATGCCGCAGGGATCTTGAGCGAGCCGCACTGTTCGATTAGCGACGGAATCGTTGCCGCCGGTGTGCACAATACCGCAAGCTCGACATGCTCAGGCAACTCCTCAAGCGATGCATAAGCTCTCTGGCCCGCGACCACCTTATGCTTGACGTTCACCGGATACACAGTCCCGGTGAAGCGATGCTCAAACAAATTCCGCACGATGCTCGTGCCAACCTTGCCCGGCGTATCGCTGGCACCAACGATCGCAATCGATCTTGGAGCAAGCAATGGTCTGAGATTCTGCATGCTGGTCATTCGATCACTCCTCTGGATCCTCAAGTCACGAGATCCTCAAACCGCTTCCGAGCGACCCTGAATTTAAAGGATGCGAACGGAAACTTGAACCCAGGCTGGATCGCCCAGAAGCTCCGGGAAATGCTTACGCCCCTCTTGGATATGAGCAGACTGACCATGCTTGTTCAACGCTTCGCGACTTGCCCACTCCTCGATGAAAGTAAACTTGTTGGGATGATCCAAGTCGACAAAAAGATCGTACCGAATGCAGCCTTCTTCAAGCCGCGTTGGAGCAACGAATGACTCTAGCACCTTTCGGAGCTCCGATTCCTTGCCAGCCTTGGCATGCAAGTGAGCGATAACATCCACTTTTTGATTGGTCATAGTTCCAGCTCTCCCAAGAACAACACCCAGAAAAAGATGGTATCATAGCGGCTCGACGCCGTTCAATCTACCTAAGCATTTTCATACGGAAGCCATTGTGAGCAACGCCAGCGGTCCTAGCGGCAAAACCCCACGTAGCATCGGAGATTTGCTTCGCGAATTTCGCGAACACCACGAGCAAATGAAGATCGAGCTCGGTAAAGCGATCGTCGGCCAAGAGGATGTCGTCGAACAACTCTTTGCCGCCGTCTTTACCCGCGGCCATTGCTTGCTCGAAGGGGTTCCCGGGTTGGCAAAAACCCTCATGGTTTCTTCTCTCGCAAAAATCCTCGATGTGAACTTCAAGCGAATTCAGTTCACCCCCGACTTGATGCCATCGGACATCACGGGCACCAATGTGCTCGAAGAGGATGCCCAAGGCAGACGTGAGTTTCGGTTCGTCGAGGGTCCCATTTTCACCAATATTCTTCTGGCCGACGAAATCAACCGAACACCACCGAAAACCCAAGCAGCCCTCTTGCAAGCCATGCAAGAACGCGAAATCTCCATCGGAAGACAAACCTATTCACTGCCCGATCCGTTCTTTACCATCGCAACTCAAAACCCAATCGAACAGGAAGGGACGTATCCTCTTCCCGAAGCCCAACTCGACCGCTTCATGTTCAACATCAAAGTCGGTTACCCAAGCGCCGACGAAGAGGAAAAAATCCTGACGACAACCACCCGTGGCGAAAAACCCGAGATTGCCAAAGTCCTCTCGGCTCGCGCTATCCTCAATATCCAAAAACTCGTCAACTCCGTGGCCGTAAGCCCGCTTGTCATCAAGTATGTAGTCGCACTGGTACGAGCCACGCGACCTGGAGAATCCGATTCCCCCGAAGTCGTCAAAGAACTCTTGGACTTTGGAGCCGGCCCCCGCGCAGGTCAGTTCCTCATCCAAGCGGGCAAGGCCATGGCGGCCATGGACGGACGATTCAACATCGCCATCGAAGATATCAAGCGAATCGCAGTCCCGGTTCTGCGACACCGACTTAGCACGAACTTCCAAGCACAAGCCGAAGGGATGACTACCGACAAGATCATTCAACGACTCTTGAAGGATATCAAGGAACCGGCGATCCCCAAATATGCTGGTGTCGATCCAAATGCCATCCAAATGGCTCCCCCGCCAGTCCAGTAATTCAGTAGTTCGATCATTCTGTAACATGGTTTTTTGCGTCTAACCTCAGGATTCATCTCTAACCTTCAGAAAAGGGTCACTTCGGTGCAGTGGGATGTTTCTGTTAGCCACGCGACCCTGCTGACCTTAGGTATCGGCCTTTGCGTCGGACTGCTCACGACGCTCCTTGCACTATGGCTGAGCCTTGCAACATGCTGGTTTAGAATCACTGGCTCGAAAATTGCTATCGCACTTGTTTCGAGTTTTCTGCTGATCCCTTTGTATGTCCAAGCTACGGCTTGGAGCGCTGGATTTGGATCCAACGGTTGGCTGCGACTGAGCCAAGTCGACGCATCAAAGCATCCATGGATGGGTTTGGCGAGTGTTGTATGGATCCATACGGTCGCAGCGACGCCGTATTGTTTTTGGATCCTCGCACTCGGATTGCGACGAACCTACAATCCTTCCGTCGACCAATCGATGCTCGAATCCGGACCCGCCTTGACGCTACGAAGTCAGATTTTGCCGAAACTCAAACCGTGGCTCGTCGCTTCCTTTCTGTGGGCATTTGCCTGTGTCCATTACGATATGGTCGTCACGAACTTGTTCCAAACGCCGACTCTTTGCGAGAGCGTTTACCAACAAGTGCAGTTCGGTAAGTTAAGGAGTTTACCGATACTCATTTCCTGGGGGATTTCCATAGCTATAGGCCTAATGTTATCCCTAGGAACGATTCTCCTGCGATTTCGAAACACGAGTCGATCGCAGATGGCGAAAGACTCGATGGTCGATCTGGTTCTCAGCCAACCGGCTCAAAGCGTGATCAATCTCCTGACTTGGCTGGCTCTATTGGTGTGCTTTGTCATTCCATGGCTGAATTTGATATCGCGATTGGGGTTTCGAGCCTCGATCGTAGGGGGCAAGGGCGTGAGAACTTGGAGTTTGGCCGAATGCTCGACTGCGTTGTGGCACGTCCAAGACTTCGCGGATGAGTTTCGTTGGAGTTTACAACTGAGCCTTTGGGCTACAGCCATGAGCCTTGGATTGGCTTCGATGCTCCTGTGGATAACTCGCAATCGAGCCGGACATGTTCTGGCGATTGGATTTTTGGGATGCATGTTGGCAACTCCCGGGCCGCTGATCAATTTAGTAATTGGGCAACTGCTGAATCGACACCTACCTTATTCGTTGAGTTTCCTGTCGGATCGCACCTTGATCGGTCCGATTCTGGCCTTGCAGTTTCGAATCTTGCCCGTCGTGTTTGGTTTGTTATGGATCACCCGGCAGCAATACCTCGATCGATTAGGCGAATTATTGCAAATCGAGAATCAACTTCCCTTCAGGTCGCGAATCTACTCTTGGGTGCGTTACTCGCAGTGGGGTTGGATCACTACGTTTTGGATCGGTTTTTGCATCGCCTTTGGGGATCTAGCCAGCTACCTGCTAGTTCAGCCTCCGGGCGTGACAACCATCGCGATGCGGATGTTCGATCTGCTCCATTACGGAACCAAGAATCGCGAAGCTGGACTTGCTGTTGCGATTGCACTTTTTGGGGCGATTTCAAGTCTCCTTTGGATCCGCGCTTTGCATCGAAGTCGATGACACGTAACAATTATTCACCCTACATATGGACGAATACCATGAATCAGCCACATTTGAACGGTTTACGAATTGCGGTTGTCGCGCTGGGGTTTATTGCCATTTCGATCGATGCGTCTGACAACTCAAGAGCGATCGCACAATCGACAGGCATGTATCAGATAGACAAAAGAGCGATCACGCAGATTGTTAATGGCAAGGTTCGAACTCAGACATCCGCGCAGTGGGACCCCAAGACCACGGCCATCATCGTTTGCGATGTCTGGGACTATCACCACTCGATCAATGCAGTACGACGTCTTGAAGAGATGCTGCCAAGCATGGAGAAACTGCTCAAGTTGGCTCGCAATTCCGGTTCGATTGTGATCCATTCGCCGAGCGATTGCATGCCACATTATGAAGGCAACCCGGCTAGGATACGGGCTCAGCAGGTACCCAAAAACAATTTGCCTCCCAACATCGCTTCTTGGAATTGCAAAATAACCCAGGAGCAAGCGGGAGTTTATCCGCTCGATCAATCCGACGGCGGTCAGGACGATGACCCGATCGAGCATCAGCAGTGGGCAGAGAAGCTTAAGGCACTGGGGCGCAATCCTGGACTCCCTTGGAAAACCCAAAACCCAGCACTGACGATCGATCCTGCTGTCGACTATGTCAGTGATCGGGGCGACGAGGTCTGGGCGATCCTCAAAGAGAACAAGATCGAGCATGTGATCATGCTCGGCGTGCATACGAATATGTGCGTTCTAGGCCGCCCATTTGGGCTTCGGCAATTAGTGAGTCAACAAGTGGATGTCGTTTTGGTTCGCGATCTGACCGATTGCATGTACAACCCTAAACGTTGGCCATTTGTCGATCACTACACCGGCAACGATTTGATGATCGGGTATGTCGAAGAGCACATCTGCCCTACAGTCACCAGCAATCAGCTCATCGGTGGAAAGCCAGTCGTGTTTGTGAATGACAAAAGGACGACTAAGGATCCGTTCGCTCGGGAAGTCGAGAAGATCAGTCAAAAGCGGCCTGAGTGGGAACTGACTACTTGGAAGAAGTTGATCGAGCAATCTGCTTCGAAGGGGGCATCTAAGATGCTGGTGCGATGTTCGCTCAGGATCCCACCGGAGTCGTTTTCCGAGACAGTAGCGATCAAGCACCCGAGGATCAAAAAAGCGTGGCTAAACGGCCATCAACTCGCGCTGAGTAAAGGGACCAGTTCGCTGAGCGATTTCGAGATCGTCGCCTCACAAACCTTTGGTAACGACGATGCGAATGTTTTAGTTTTAGAAATCGACGCAAGCCAAGCGACGCAGAATCCGCAGATTCTTGCCGATGATTCGACACCGATTGTGATGTCCAAGTTTGGTGCCATAACGCTTGAAGGTGGCTTGCAGGCTAAGAGTTTTTCGGAGTTGGAACAAGCCGATACGAATCTGCCTCTTCCAGCCAAATTCGCCTTACCACCTGCGGTCTACTACAGCCTTCCATGAAAGTTTCAACTCAAGCCAAGTAGCCCTAGGCATCGCCCTACAACGCTACAGGCCACTTTGGCAAAAGGCGTTCAAGAACTCGGCCAGCAGGCCCCACCTTCATTGGCTGCATGTCCAATAGGGAGTAGACAAGAGAAAGAGGAAACTGGAGCGGTCATCCCCTGGAGACCTTCCCGGGACTAAGTAATGCAACTGCCGCCGCGGAGCCCTCGAGTGTCTAATGGAGTACTATCATTGAGGTCGTTCCACTCAAAGGCCTTGACGTTCATGTCGAACGCAACGCACGCACTAACGTTTGTTTGACCGCGTTCCACCTTGTTGGGGGCCGGTCGTCGCGCCGAGCGGCCGGACGCCCTCGGGAATATAGGCCCCGTCCGCCGTTCGGCCCGCGAAGATGCCCTCCGACCCGTCGGTGAACGCGAGCCGGTAGACGAGCAGTCCGCCGAGTGCGTCGCCGAAGTTTCGCTTGCCTTCTCCGCAGTGCGCGCGGCCCAGGTCGATGTCGAGCGCCGCGATCCGCCGCGTGTCGCCGGGCCGAACCTCGATCTCGGCGCCCTCGGCCGCATGCAGAATCAGGGCCTGGAAGATGCCCTTCTCCGTGATCACCTCCCAGCACACCTTCCGCTCCGTGCCCGAGCGGCCGTCGGAGACCGTGGCGAGGAGCAGGCCATTGCGGCAGTCGAGGAACCGCCTCACCGTGGTTCCTTTCGGCAGTCCCGGGGCCTGCACGCCCACCGGCACGAGCAGGGGGACGTCGCCCTCGGGCACCTGCCGCAGAGGAGCCTTCGCGTCGAGCGAGCGGCGCACGCGGCGCTGGCCGTTGAAGTCCTCGCGGGGCAGATCGATGGCACGCTCCTCCGGCTGACGAACCCCA
>JBJSXX010000293.1:0-15869 GCA_046086605.1 Pirellula sp.
GGTCAACGCCTAGGATTTCCAGGCCAACGTCATCGTGAACCGTCAGCGGTACTCCTGACCATTGTCACCCATCAACGAAAGGGCTCGGGTTCGAAATCCTGACGAAATTTCATCAAAAAGCGATTCCAAAGACAACTTTTCGAGAAACTGCTGTAATTTTGGGCCAAGACTCCCAGTTTACCAGGGTCTCTGGTCGACGACTTGACATGAAGCCTATAAAAGGATGGTCATGGTCCAGCGGAAATCTAATCCAAGTTTCGTCTTATCAGGAACATTCCGATGCCCAGTAATCACTCCTCCCGATCTGCTCGATGCGCCCGTAGGCGACTGCTGGTCGAAGCACTTGAGTCCCGCTCCATGATGGCTGCGGATTTCTACGTCGGGATGAGGCACAACCTGCTAAATCCGGCCGATGTGAACATGGACGGAAGAGCGTCGCCCATCGATGCCCTCATGGTCATCGATGAACTGAATCGATCGGACAGGTCTGCCGACGGGCAAAACAGGATGATGGCCGACACGAACAATGATGGGTTCGTAAGTCCCGTCGACGCACTTGTCGTAATCGATACGCTCAACTCCGATTTCATTCGCAACATGCCCAACCTCAACCCCGGTGGATCAGGGGGGAGTTCGGGCGAAGACACTCAAGACGAAGTGACGGCAGTCGATGACAGCCAACTGGTCTATGTCCCTGCTGACGCGACCGAAAAACCTGAGATCGAAATCGACGTCTTGATGAACGACATTGGTCAAGGACTTAGCATCGTCGAAGTAGGAATGGCAGCAACCGGAACGGTGTCGATACGCCCTTCATCGACGAACCCAGAAAACACAGTATTGGTTTACACGCCTAACACTTCAAGCGCGAACTACGATCGATTTCTTTACATGATCGAATCGGCTGACGGCAGGCGTTCGACCGCCTTTGCTTCGATCAAGTACGAAGTTAAGCAAGATGACACGATCAATTTTGAATTGGTTATGCCTGATGAAGTCGAAGGGACTGCGGGGCAGGAGATCAACTTTCGAGGTAGCGACTCGGCACCTTTAATTCAGTTCCAGTATTCAGGTTTTAGCGGTGCTCAAGTTGGCGTGTATCTCAGTTGGGAGTTTGCCGAAGGATTCTCGGTTGGCCAGCGGTTCGTCGGCGAGTTGCTTTCAAGGAGCTCCACATCGATGGCCACCTTTTATCCCATCGGAGGTGGCGGTGCATGGATAGTCGGGGATATCGCTGGGGTCAACCGAATCCTCGCGAACCTCTACTACAATCCTGCCGACGGTTACTCGTCGACTGCGGGTATTCGACTCAATGGTGTCGCATTTCTCTATACGAGCATCGGTGTCAACTATGGCAACGTAAGTGACTCGACCCTTGTGAAGGTTACCAAGCAACCAAGCGATTTCTACCCCGATGCAGTCGATGACTATTTCATATCCGTCAGCCGAAGCCAACCTACGACACTGGATATCTTGGCCAACGATCGGTTCAAGGGTTTTGCAACGAGGCGTAATGATTTAAGTGTGGAGATCACACCTTGGGAGCATTCCGATGCAACGATCACTTGGGATCCAGTCCTTCGTAAAGTTACTTACGAACCGGGATTCATAGGCGCGTATGGGCTACGGCCGGGTGATCAATTTGCTTACACCATCCGAACTCCCGATGGGCAAGCTAGCCAAGGGATCGTCACGGTGATCCACGAAGGTGCCCTCTAGTTTAGAGCGACCTAATTCTTTGCAACCTTGGGGCTCTTGCTCTCCGAATACACGATTTGCCCCTCGTCGGGCGTTACCATCGATAGGGTGGGGATGCCAGGCGTTAAAGATGCTCGAACCCAACCTTGTGCGACCATAGACTCAAGGCATTGCAGAGAACTCGACAGCAGGCCTGCTCGATCGCCAGGAGAGATGCTGCTTGCAATGATTTGTTTTTGAAGATAGGCAACAATCTGATCGATGGTTCGATTCGCTTCGAGGGCTTTGAAGGTTAATCCATAGGCACCGGTTAGAGGTAGGCGAAATCCATCGCGAACCAAGACGGGAACCTGGAGGACTTCTCCGTTTTGCGGATAAGCCATCGATTCGCGAACTGACCCTTGGAGGCTCAGTTCGAAAGTATTCATGCCGTGAATAAGAAAGGCGACCTTCGATGAATCGGTGTGCGCGAATCGCTTTTGGACGGATTTGATTCCTGTGAGCCCTAAGCCTCCGATGGCGAATTGACCAGGGATATCTTCTACGCCACCGTGACTGAGCCAGCGAAAGGCTTCTTGAGGTTGAAACTCTAGTCCGGATTGGGCCGCGATGGCCGAACAGTTTTCCAAGATGTCTGAAAATAGGCCGTTTGCCGAGTACCAGTATTCTGCGAATTTAATGTGTTGGCGAACACGTCGGGTTTGTGTTTGTTGGTATTGATCCAAAAGCCAGTGGCGATCTTTATTGCCTCGGATCAAATCGAGGATCGTGTAAGCCAAATGCTGTGCACCGGTTTGAGTGAGGGTCAGTCCGGCGGCCAAAATTGGGTCAGCAAACCCAAGACTCTCGCCAACCAAGAACCAGTTTTCGCCATAAGCTTGCTCGGCTACATAAGACCAGTCTGATGCAGCGGATATTTCCCCTGTGGATTTTGCGGACGCAAGCAACTGGTTGATTGTGGGAGCCTGTTGAAGCGCATCGGCATAGAGTTCCTCAGGGCGTTTGCCAGAGCGTTTGTAGTACTCTGCGTTGCATACGAGCCCGACACTCGTGCGGTCTTGGGATAGAGCGATGTACCAGATCCAACCGTAAGGGACGCTTCGTATCAAAACCCTGATCGTTTGATTTTCGAGCAGTTGGGTATTGAGGCCGGGGGATGTCCAGTAGTCCCAGAAGGCGACGTTCTTGAGTAGGCTAGGAGCATCGACTCGAATTCCTAGTTGCCTTCGTACAACGGCAGCGTTGCCGGAAGCATCGACATAGTACTTTGCTTCGATGGAGGAACCGTCGTTGAGTTTCAGAGTCCTGATCGGTTTACCGACTTTCGAGTCATCGAATTCGATGCCCGTTACGGACTTGGGTTGCATCATCGTTGCACCCAGGGTCTGCGCATGATCCAGGAGGATTTTGTCGTACTTGGATCGATCGACTTGAAAGGCCACTCGTTGTCGCCAGCCTTCGTATTTTCCGGGCCGGTCTAAGGAACCGATTTCGGAAGCTGGAATGAAACCGAAGACCCAAGGCTCTGAGGTTTTTCCCCACGTGTAACTTGCGCCAAGCTTGACTGGAAACCGAGCCGCTTCGACTTTGTCCCATGCTCCCATTTCATGGAGTACTTTGGATACCGCAGGCAACTGGCTTTCGCCGACATGATCTCTTGGGAAGGTCTCTTTCTCGATAATGCATACATCGAGTTGGGGCATGGATTTTTTCAGAAACGAGGCGACCGTGGTGCCACCTGGACCGGCTCCAATGATCGCAACATCGCATGTAGGCATGATTGAAAGTCTCGGTTTAATGGGGTGTCATTTTCAGCCAGATCGCTCCGAGCAATAGGCCGGGGCCAAAAATGATCGCAAGCATCGAGGTTCCCATCAGAAGATTGGGAATGGAAAATCCGCCTTCGACTTTCCTAAGGCTTGCAAGTTCGTCCAGGATCGCGAGGATCGAGGTCAGCCACAGGATCAAGAAGCTATAATAGGCCCATCGGGCAACGGTAGGCTCAAAATAGTGGAGAAAACCGCCCATGATCGCGATCACAGGCAGAGCGATGGCAAAGTACCACCCGAGAAGCCCGGGGATTTCTTTTCTTTCTCGGGGATCGGAGAGAGTGCATAGGCAAAAGAAAGAAACACCCAGAGCGTATAATACGAGCAGTATGACCAACATGGGACTTCCCGATCACGATAAGGAAGGTGGGTTCGAATGAGTGAGAATGAAACCGAAACAGATCCTAGTTTACCCGAAACCAACCTGCGAGTCACTTCAAGTGATTTGATCCGCGAGGAAAACGACAAGGTTGTTGATTCGTGGGAGATTGCCAAGATAGGGTCGATTCACGTGCGTCGTGTGGTGAATCCTTTTTCGGTGGCTTTGCTCGGTTCGGCTTGTGGAACTCTGTACCTTCGGTGGGCCCTGGGCCTGGGGACTTGGTTGGCGGTTTTGCTGTATCTTTTCGTTGGAGCGATGACGCTCATTGGACTCACGATGATCACCTCTCTGGTGATTCGCTTCGAGTACCCGTACCATGATCAAATCGAGATCGACTGCCAAGATTCCGAAAAGGAAGTCAGGGAGTTTGTGGAACTCATCAAGAGACGCCATGAAAAAACTTAAACCGGGAGTGACCCCCGGTCCTTTTATCGAGTCGGTGCTTTTTGATCGCAGCAAGATCACCGATCCGACTCACTATGCATTTAGGCTGCCTTCGATCCAAGGACTCAGCAAACTCGATTTGCATCCCAAGGTGACTTTTTTCGTGGGAGAAAACGGGTCGGGTAAATCGACGATGCTCGAGGCCATCGCCGTCGCCAACGGTTTAAACGCTGAGGGTGGTAGCCGCAACATGGTCTTTTCGACCAGAGAGAGTCATTCGGAGTTGTATAGGATTATCCGATTAAGGAGATATCATGCGTTGATCCCAGACGCTTGGTTCATGCGGGCAGAGAGTTTGTTCAATGTGGCCACGGAGATCGACAATTTGGGAGTGCAATCGAGTTACGGATCTCGATCGTTGCATGAACAATCCCATGGAGAAGCGTTTATGTCGTTGGTTGAAAACCGGTTCTCACAGGGTTTGTATTTCCTCGATGAGCCCGAGGCAGCTCTATCGCCTCAGCGACAATTGGAATTTCTGGTCTTGATGCATCGGTTGATCCAGAAGGATTCCCAGTTGGTCATTGCCACGCACTCGCCGATCATCATGAGTTACCCCGATGCGTTGATCTATGCGTTTGGTGAGCAAGGAGTCCGTGCGGTCGCTTACAAAGAGACCGAGCATTACCGAGTCACGCGTAGCTTTTTGGAATCCCCCGAACGCATGCTATCACATTTGCTAAAGTAAATTTAGGTCATCAGGGCTCATCCAAACGCCAATAGTCCGTTTGTTTGGAGCGAAAATAGACATTCCGTACCTTGAAGTTGTTCTGTACGACCGGAACGTTTGATTCTTGCCGTTGCACCTTCATCATAAACGAAAACCCACCGGGGACTTTCTCAGGCGACTGACAATGAAAAAAGCCCCGCCTTCCCGGAGGAAAGGGGGGCTTTCTAATTCCTTCTCACAAGTGAGAGCGGAGGGACTCGAACCCTCGACCCAAGGATTAAAAGTCCTTTGCTCTACCGACTGAGCTACGCTCTCCTGGATGGGTGTTTCTCCACTGATTTTCTACCGGATTCCAAAACTGAAATTCACCGGTAGCCGTCAGCTTAGAGGCGAAAATCCTACCAAAAGCCGGAAATCTTTGTAGGGGGATCGCTCCGAAAAAAGACTCGGAAAACAACCCTTATTCAACTTCTCGGTATAATCCGCACAGGAATTCCGCGCCAACACCAACCCCATCGTCCCATACTCATGGCAAACGCAATCGAAAACCAACCGTCTTTGACCCAAGACAGCGGGTATCTCGAATACTCCAAAGCAGCCAATCCAATCGCCTCAGGATCGATCTCCCAAATCCCGATCGTGCAATTCCCCGCCGCTTTGCACACCTCGGGGCCAACTCGTATCATCCCCCTGGACATCAGTGAGCAGCTCGGTTCTCACGCTCCAGCATCGAGTGCAAGTCTGCTTGCAAGTTTTGTTCGAATCAACTCCAACGAAAGCCTCGCAGCCCCTAACCGCGCAACGTCTCACCTGTTCTATGCGATCAGTGGAAAAGGCTTGCTCCGCTTTGCCGACACAACGATCCCCTACCAAACCGGCGACTTGATCACCCTACCATGCGGCCCCGATCCGATCCTTACTGCCGACGAAGAGTCTGTTTTCTACTGGGTCAACGACCAACCCCTTCTAAAGTACTTGGGGGTAACGGCAACCCACCCGCGTTTCAACCCAACGCTCTATTCGAAGGACGAGTCGCAAGGGGCCTTGGCCCAAGCGGCCTCGGATCCCCTGGCCGCCCAACGCAGTCGCATCAGCGTTCTTCTGACGAACACTCACTTCCCTCAAACACTCACCATCACCCATGTCCTCTGGGCAATGCTAGGCATCCTACCTGTCGGAGCCAATCAACTTCCTCATGCTCACAAGTCGGTGGCTCTGGATTTGATCATCTCGTGCAAACCAGGATGCTACACGGCAGTGGCTGAAAAAGTAGACAACGATGGAAACCTTATCGATCCAATCAAGGTTCCTTGGGAGTCCGCCGGTGCTTTCATCACGCCTCCGGGTTGGTGGCACTCACACCATAACGAATCGGGCGAGCCGGCCTACTTGATGCCGATCCAAGATGCAGGTTTGCATACACACCTGCGAACTCTCGATATTCAATTCCATCGATCCAACGTGGTCTAGATGAGCCTAGCTCATGGACAACTGCAAGCAACCGGCCAGGATCAGCAGCGAGCTTAAGGCCAGAGCGATGGCGATCCACTGCGTCCATCGATGAGGATCATTGACTCCGAGTTCTTCGGCCAGTGCATGCACCTTGGCCTCCGCTTGCGGTTGCGAAATTCCGAGTTCGTCGCGAACCAATCCGGCGGCTTCCGACCAGTGGCCTTCGCGTATCAATGTCTGCACGAGCGATTCGAAATTGGGCATTGCTTTGCGATGCGTGTGTTAACCTAGGTGGCTTGCGCAGGATGGGGATCCACGAAAGCCCATTTTTCCGTGTAGCCCAGAGGGATCGACACTGCAGAGAACGGACTTTAAGCAAACCTCGGTATTGAGTCGGTTTTTCGGGATTTCTATACTCCCCCGAAGCGCAAAGCCCCATGGGACAATGCTTTTGGGCATTTCATGGGGGACTCATCCTAGGAACAATCGATCGCTAGTGGACTCCAAGCCGGACCGGATATTCCGAAAACTCCCAGCCAGTTTGTTGGCTTGTGTATGCACGGCTTTGTCGATGCTCTTGGGACTCTTTACAGACGTCCACGGTGGCGAAATCGGTCTGCCTCTTTCCGATCCTCGCTTCTCGATCGCAGTCCAAGCGCACACGGCGAGTAAATCCAAACATGGTAACTACATCGTCTATCAACTCGATGGCGGTGTGAAGATCTCGCAAGGTTCGTTTCGAGCCTCGTGTCAAAAGGCAACCTTGTGGGTGTTGAGCGAAGAGATCGTCCCTGATGAATCCACACAGGCACTGCCGACCTCGGCGCTCAATGCTGCGATGAACCCACAAGCGATGATGCATCGAGCGATCCTCGATGCCCATGGTGATTGCGATGTCCAATGGTCCGAAGACCAACGCTTGCGCGATCAGAAGTGGATGGGCAGGCTCTACAGTCAGCACGAACCAAAGTTCGAAGTGCAAGTATGGCAACAACAAGTCAATCCTGTTGTGCCACTGGATTGGTCTTACGAATCCAGCCCTTCGAAAGTAGCGACCGATCGCAAGGACTCGAATGTAAAAGATGCAATCGCTTGGACTCAGCAAGACGAACAAACCCACCTGCGATTAGCGTCTCAGATCCTACAAGCACAACCTCCTGCGGCTACGCCAAGCGTACCACCATCACAACCACTTGGTTCAGGCAACTCGATGCAAATCGGGAACTCCACCTTGGGTGGAACTGTTTTGGATCCAGGTTCGGTTCCTCTGTTTGAATCGATCCAACCGGCTCCTCAAGTTCCGAACACTCCACCGGCGGCTCAGCAAATCGAATCCTTTCAGCTTCCCGCGCCAGCGGCCAACACCGGGCCTGTACCCGTACCGCTTGCTGCTCCCGTGGCCGCGTCGGCACCCAACGTCCGATCAGGGGTTCGAGTCGGTGCACGAACGTTCAAAATCAGCGGTCGTAGCGGGATCGATCCACTGTATTCGGCCAAGAGCCGGCCAGAACGAGGCGACAGCGTGATCACCATCAGCCGAGGCATCCGTCTGATGATCGGCGATGTGGCGGTGCAGACATCCGGCGGTCTGTTCGATATGGGCACGGTACTGATCGAAGCAGATCGCTGTGTGGTTTGGACAGCGGACTTGAACCGTTTGCTCTCTCAAAAGATCGATGATCTGCCGGTCGAGTTGTACATCGAAGGGAACATTGTTTTTCAACAAGGTGCCCGTGTGATCTATGCCGATCGGATGTACTACAACGTGCAATCCGAGTACGGGATGATCCTCGGTGCAGAAGTCCTTACGCCTGCCCCTAAGTACGAAGGGATCGTTCGTCTCAAAGCCGATGTGATTCAGCAACGCTCGCGTGAGAATTTCTTGGCCAATCGAGCCGCGATGACCTCAAGCCGTCTGGGAGTGCCAAGGTACTGGCTCCAAGCCGATCGTATCGAGCTTAACGACCAGCGGCAATCGACCGACCAAACGGGACTCCTAGGCTTTGGGGTCCTCTCTCCATCAGGGGACACAACGGCGATGAAGGCCAAGGCGCGGCACAACTTTGTCTACATGGAAGGCTTGCCCGTTGCCTATTGGCCGATCCTGAACACCAACGTCGATACGCCGAGTTTCTACATCACGGGGGTGAAGTACAAGAACGATAGTATCTTTGGAAATCAGGTGATGCTCGATTGGAATCTTTATCAGATTCTGGGTATCGATGCGATCGATGGAACGCGATGGACTTTATCGACCGATTATCTGAGCAAGCGGGGTTTTGCGCTGGGTACTAACTTTCGATACAACCTGCCATCGCTCCATGGAGGCGGCCCCGCCTTTGGTGAATTCGATGCGTGGGGACTCAATGACGACGGGCTCGATATCCTAGGTAGCGATCGTGTCAACATGACCCCAGAGTCCGACACGCGAGGTCGGATCGTATGGCAACATCGACAATTGCTCTCTCCGGACCAAGAGCTGTGGGGCGAATTCGGCTACATCAGCGACCGCAATTTCCTAGAGCAGTATTTCGAGCAGGAATGGGACACACTCAAAGATCGATCGACTGCGCTTCGGTATCGCCACTATTTCCTTGGGCAGCAGATGCTCGACATCTGGGGCCAAGTTCGCTTGAATGAATTTTTCACCGAAACTCAGTGGCTACCGCGAGTCGATCACTACTGGCTTGGTCAAGACCTCGGTAATTTCTTGACTTGGTACTCACACTCCCAGGTTGGATACGGGCAGTTGAAGGTGGCTTCGACTCCAACGGATCCTCAAGATGCTGCCAAGTTCCAACTGCAACCCTGGGAACAGTCCTCTTCGGGGATTCAAGCGATCACTCGACAGGAGTTGTCACTTCCTTTTGACACAGGGCACAGCAAATGGACACCCTTTGTCTCTGGCGAGGCGGCTTATTGGGGTGAAGATCTCAACGGCGATTCGCTTGGTCGGCTGACTGGCCAAGCTGGCCTCAGGACATCGCTTCCGATGATCAAGGTGGCACCGGAGGTACAAAGCTCGCTTTTTAATCTCAACGGCTTGGCGCACAAGGTGTCCTTTGAAACCGAATCCTGGTATGCCGACACCACGAAGGATCTGAGTTTGTTGCCGCTGTACGATCCGATCGATGACAACAGCCAAGAGCATTTTCGTCGCCGTTTGGTGTTCAATACATTTGGAGGAAGTTTGCCCTCGCAGTTCGATTCGCGAGATTACGCGGTTCGTCAAGGAATGCAGCGGTATGTGACCGCTACGAGTTCTCAGATTGTGGCAGATCAATTGCAGAGTCGTTTTGGAATTCATCAGCGATGGCAAACCAAGCGAGGCGTGGCTGGTCGAGAACGGATTGCCGATGTGGTGGAGTTCGATGTCGATGCGATCTACTTTGGCAAACCCGACCGAGACAACTATGGCGAAAATTTT
This sequence comes from Pirellula sp., assembly GCA_046086605.1. Taxonomy (GTDB): domain Bacteria; phylum Planctomycetota; class Planctomycetia; order Pirellulales; family Pirellulaceae; genus JBKCUI01. Next base: position 9,903 of record JBJSXX010000293.1, read on the forward strand.
GGTGCACTCAATTATGAGTTTCGTTATCATATCGGGGACCGAGTCACGCTGCTGAGCGATGGTTATTACGACATGTTTGATCGAGGGTTGCAAGCGACGTCGTTTGGGACGTTGATCTCGAGGCCACTTCGAGGGGATTTTTATGTGGGCTTTACCAACCTCGATGGGCCGATCTCGGCCAAGCTCTTGACAGCGACGCTTACGTACCGCATGAATGACAAGTGGGCGGCAGTTGGGAGTTCCGTTTACGATTTCGGATCGACCGGTAGCAATGGCCACACGATTGGATTGACTCGAATTGGGGAATCGTTTTTGTTCCGAGTCGGCTTAGCAATCGACAGTGGACGCGACAACACATCGTTGCAATTTGCGTTTGAACCGAGGTTCTTGCCTACGCGGGGATTGGGAGTTGTCGGTGGCCAAGCAATCCCACCTGCAGGATACTTTGGACTGGAATAAAACGAGTTGGCTCAGAGATCCACACGAGTCAGGGGTAACTGACATGCGAATTCTTTTATGTCTCCTGGCCGTATTCGTTTGCGGCTCGGCAGTGCTCCGAGTGGTTCGTGGTATGGCAGACTGGCGTTGAACGTCAGCGTCTACCACGCGAATAGTTGGTCACCACAAAGCCCCGTTTGAGACACTACAAATTATCGATAGTGTCCCGATTATCATCTCGGCTCTTCGGGAACTATTGTGGGTAACAATCTTTGAACCCCCTCTTAAATCAATTTATGCATTCTCGAAGATGGGCTATAATGGTCCCACTTCGATCCTCCTTTATCCACATCACCGATGTTAACCCACAAACCGCTGATTGCCTACATCGCTCTGCTCGTGGCAATCCTCGTCGCTCAAAGCTTGAGCTTCGCACAAGCTCCGTCGTTCGTCCAAAAATATTGCTTGGATTGCCACGATGCTAAAAGCAAAGAAGGTGGTCTGGATCTGGAAGCTTTTCTCTCTAGCGACCCGTTCGATGCAACGCTCGTGTTTGAAAATATCATCACGCATCGCATGCCACCCGCCGATGCCGACCAACCCACCGTGGCTGAACGACAAGCGATCTTATCGTGGCTGGCTCAGCAATCCAAGATACGCGACATCGCAGAGTATCGCCGTCTAAGTCGATACGAGTTTGTCCATAGCATCAACGATCTGCTGGGTACCGAACTGGACATCGCAGGCCAGATCCCAGAAGACCGTGGTACTTACGGATTCGATTCCGATCGGCGAATCATGCTTTCTAGCGAACAACTTAGCGCGTACTTCCTCACCGCCGATCAGATGCTCGAGTTCGCTTTACCTCGAAACGGTTTTCCACAAGAACGTCTTTGGATGACCAACTCGATCAAAGACAGCCACGAAACCTACAACATCTACGTCCGCGACTACCACCAAGGACTCCTGTACTCCTGGACCCGAGCCAACAATGGCAATAGCTACTCCTACTTTTACGACCATTTCGAGCCCCCTTCCCAAGGGTTCTACGAGCTGACCTTCGATGCCTCGAAAGTCGGCGACTTCCCTGGCGATGTCAGCATCCAGGTCTACGCAGGCAAATACTACTACGCCGACGATCGGCCTCAACCGCAGCGTCTCCTAGGGGTTCTCTCGGTTGGCAACGCCGAAGTGAAACCCTTTACCCTCGAAGCGTTCTTGTACCCCGGAGAAAACGTCTCGGTGCATTGCTACTCTCCGCATACTTGGAGACAACAAGCTGCAAATCAAGGTGCTTACATCGAGCAACTGAAGATTCGAGGGCCGGTCCTCAAGCACTGGCCACCCGAATCGATCCAGCTAAACTTTAAAGGTCTCGCACTCGACACGCCACCTCGCAAGACCCATCCAGTGCAGTTGGAACCCACTCAACTCGAACGCATCGGCGGACGCGTTTCGGTGAGTAGTTTTCAAGTCGGCATGGAAATGGAAAAGATGCTGGATCGCTCGAGTAAAACGTTCTGGCACACACGATTCACACCCGATGTAGCCAAGCCACCTCATTTTGTGATCATCGAAAACCCAAACCATCACTCGATCGCAGGCTTATCCTATTCGACTTGGACTGGCGGGAACGGGAACGGACAAGTCAAAGCTTATGAGGTCTCCGAATCAGACGATGCCAATGTCTGGAGCTTGCCGATCTCGCGAGGAACGCTTGAAATAATGCATGCGGCGGAACAGGAAATCCGTTTTGAAACACCCACTCAAAAACGCTTTGTCCGTTTGCTGGTCACCGATTCGCTCATGCTCGATGGTAAATCGCTAGCATCCATCGGCGGCTTGGATGTAATTCCAAGTGATCCGCCTGAAACGAACCCGTCCGAGGCTCTTCTTCAGTTGTCGGTCCAATCGGATTCACTCGATGACCTCAAAGGTGTGATCCGCGATTTTGCTCAGCGGGCTTTCGGGTCGAAACTCTCCGAACAAGAGCTTGAACCCTACTTCCGCGTGGGCATGGATGCTTGGCAATCGCATTCGGATTTCCTGCTTGCTGCCCGAAGTGCTTTCAAGTCGATTCTTTGCTCGCATCGGTTCCTGCTGGCTCCAGGCATTCACAGCAATCGCTCCTACCAGATCGCCTCAAATCTATCTCGCATCCTATGGCTTTCGGTTCCCGATGAGCAACTCCAAGAAATCGCCAAACAAGACGTATTGGATGCTTCGGTGATTCGAACTCAGATCGATCGCATGCTCCAAGACCCACGCTCGAAGCGGATGATCGATTCGCTTTGCGACCAATGGCTGAACCTGAGGAGTTTCAACAAGGTATCCCCTTCGCTGAAACTTTATCCCGAATACAACGACTTGCTAAACCTTTATCTACCACTAGAAACCCAGGAGTATCTTCACCACGCGATCCGCGAGAATCTGCCGGTTACATCGCTGATCGATTCGGATTTTTCGTACCTGAATCAACGTTTGGCCGAACATTATGGGATCGACGGTATCGTCGGCCAAGAGCTTCGTCGAGTCGCCTTGCCGCCAGACAGCCCCCGAGGTGGATTGCTGACGATGGGAAGTATCCTCAAGGTAACTTCCGATGGCTTTCAGACCTCCCCGATCTTGCGCGGCGCGTGGATCTCGAAGAACATCGCTGGCAACACCCTCTCGCCTCCACCTCCAAATATCAAAGCCATCGAACCGAGTCCACATAAAGCCACGACATTGAAAGAACAGATCCGAGAGCATAAAAGTAACGACGCCTGTAATGCGTGTCACAAGAGCATCGATCCGTATGGTTTTGCGTTGGAAAACTTTGATGCCACGGGACATTGGCGAACAATGTATCGCAGCGAGATCCCTCACCAGGGGACTTTCTCGTATCGTCTCGAAGGTCAATTTCGCGAAACAACCGCCGTAGATGCATCGGGGGAAATATCAGGTGTCGCATTCGAGGATATCGCAGGATTGAAAAAGTCGCTCATGTCCAACCACAAGAAGATCGCTTACAATTTTGCGAGGAAGTTTTTTGAGTACGCCAGTGGTTATGAACCGACGCTGAGCCAGCGAATCGCACTTTACGATTTGATCGACGATCGCCCAGAAAATTGCCGACTCAAGGATCTCTTGACCGGTATCCTGATCTACTTAAGCCTAGGGGATCATCCATGAACCAGCGAATCGATCGACGCCAACTCTTGCAATTCGGAGTTGCATTGCCACTTGCGATCGAGTCGTTGTCGACACGTCATGAGTCGTTCGGTTCGCAAAGCCGATCCAAGAGCCGGCCCCGACGCGTTTTGTTTATTTGCAATTCGCTAGGCTTCTATGGCCCTAGTTTTTTCCCCCGAAACCCTGAGGACTTGAAGACCTCGGAGTATCTAGGGCGCATGCGGCTTGTCGATAAGTTAACCGTCTTTGGAAATCTGTTTCATCCTGGGATGCAGACGAGCAATCACGACTCTGAAAAATCGTTCTTGACGGGTAAGCCGAACCCTGAAGCGTCGAACTTCGTCAATGGAATATCCCTCGATCAAGTCCTTGCGAAATCGATGGGCAATGCAACGCGATTCGGGTTTTTGAGTTTTAGTATTTACAATCGGGGATGGGGTTGCAGTTGGAACGATCGAGGGGTTGCGATTCCACCAATGCACGATGAAGAGCAGATCTTTGAAATGCTCTTTGGTTCCGAGAACTTGCAATCCAAGCAGGAGCAATTAGCAAACGACACTTTGATTCTAGAGGCGCTTGAGCGTGATATGGACGCTCTCAAGGCCCGTCCGAGTGAGGCCGGTAAACTTGAGACGTATTCCAAAGTGATTCGCGAGCTAGAGACACAGCTTGATCGGGAGAAGTTCTGGCTTCGTACGGAAAAACCCAAAGTGACCAATTCGCTCAGCCGAGACAAAGAGTTCGAGTTTTCGACCAAGATCCAGAATTTGTTTGAGCTCACGAAGTTGGCATTTCGAACCGATTCGACGCGGGTGATCACGATCTCGATGGATTGGATCTATGGAGCGATCAAAGTGCCTGGAGCGACGGGTGGTTGGCACACGTTATCCCACCATGGTGGCAATCCTGACGTGTTAGCGAATTTGAGTTGTGTTGAGCGAGATATTTTGAAGCACTTTGATCAGTTCCTCTGGGACATGGACAATATCGCCGAAGGCCAGGGGAGCTTGCTCGATCACACGACGATCGTTTTCGGAAGCAATTTTGGGAACTCGTCGGATCATACCTGCGATCGATTACCGATCTTGGTAGCCGGGGGAGGAAACAGGCAACAAGGCTACCGTTTGCTAGATCCGCAGACACCGCTGTGCAATCTGTACCTAGAGCTTCTCCATAAACACGATGTCGATGTCGGGAGCTTTGGTACAAGTCAGAAGGACATGGGTCTGCTCTAGTTGGTTAGCACCAAAAAAAGTACTGACTAGTCTTGGAATAGCAAGGGGGCGAAGTCTCTCAAGTACTCGCGCCAGACGATCCAGGTGTGGCCTCCTTGGCCTTCTTCATAGGTGACTTTAAAGCCATGCTTTTTGAACATCTCGACGGTGGCTCGGGATGTTTCAACCAAGAAGTCGTCCTTGCCAGTGGAAAACCAAAAAAGCTTGAGTCCTTCTTTGAGCCCAGCATCGTCGAGCACTTTTTGGTGTTGCTCCTCGTACGTTGGACCTTGCCGTGGCGGTGCATTAGGATTGGGAACGATCCCGAATACTCCGGAACTATAAACGCCGATGTAAGCGAATTTATCCAATCCTGGGATAGCAACGTTGAGCGTTTGCGCTCCGCCCATCGACAATCCCGCCATGGCTCGACTGGCTCGATCGGTCTTGGTTCGAAAGTGGTTCTCCACATAAGGCATCAAGTCGGAAGTAAAGTCCTTAGAAAACTCATCTTCCCCGGAACCTGGAAATCGAAACGGTCCTGCATGGCCAGCCGGCATTGCAACAATCATCGGCTTGGCTTTGCCTGCGGATATCAATTGATCCAAAATGATTGCGGCTCGCCCAACGGTGGTCCAAGAATCATCGCTATCGCCAGCTCCATGCAAAAGGTACAGGACCGGATAAGAGTCTTGGCTCTTCTCATATCCTGGTGGAGTGTAAACATGCATACGACGAAATCGATTCAGGGACTTGGAATGGTAGGTTACTTCAGAAACATGTCCGTGCGGGATATCTGTCGTATCCATCCAATCGAGACCTGGAACACTTACCAAACTCCACACATTGGAGACCGATTCGCTAGTGGCTGGATTGCGTGGATCGATGACCGTGACACCATCGACATTAAAGTTGTATCGATAGTACCCCGGAGCAATGTCCATCGACACCGACCAGACTCCGTCATCGCCTTTGGTCAACGCGACGCCTTGGCCAGCCCCCGGAAGATCGGATCCAGACAACTGAACTTTTTGTGCGTTGGGGGCCAAGATCCGAAAGGTCGCCTTAGAGTCTTTAACCTCAGGAGAACTGACTTGGGGCCCCCTTTGAAACTGAGCTTCAACGCATGGAAGTGAGGATA
>JBJSXX010000294.1:0-11149 GCA_046086605.1 Pirellula sp.
GGGATCTCCCTTGCCGCACCAATCAAACAGCATGGTCTTACCGGCAACATCAAACGACTCAAAGAGGAATTCAAGGAGCCTGTTTCGATCCTCTCAGCCAGTGGTCCAGAGGGATGGAGCGTCCAACCAGCACTCGACAAGGACACTTTAAAATTGACGATGCTGCGGTCGGATGCAACACCCATTCCTAACACTATAGCAACTCCAAGTGGACGAATCCTTTTGTCAATCTACGGTCAGACAAACCGGGGACGCATCGAGAATATCGAGATCCCCTTTACCTGGTTCGATCCGCTTTCGATTTCAAGTCCAACGATTCCCACCCTGATGCTTGGAAGCTCTCAGGGCGTCCAAGTCGATATTCAAAGGAAAGGGATCGACCCTGCACCCGTTACGCTCGAACTGGTGAACCCCCCACCTGGGATCACTGCAGATCCGGTTGTCATCGCTGGCGATCAAACTACAGGCATCCTCAATCTGCGCATCGCACCGGAAACCCAAATCAATACTCCAATCGAGTTGACTATCTCGGCAACCACCAAATCGGCGGAAAATGAGATCGCTATCACCACCAAGCCGATACCCTTGGGCTTTGAACAACCACCAGCGCGCGTCGAGCCCTTTCCAGCTCAAATCGTTCTAACCCGTTCACGCGACTCGGCCCAATTCGTACTCACCGGCTGGGATGCCAGCGGATTGGCTCGAGATTGGACCGATCGTGCTCGCTGGACAATTGCGAATCCAGCCATTGCGACGCTTGCCTCCGGGCGAATCGTTCCAACAGCCAATGGCCAAACAGAACTCATTGCGGAACTGGCGAACCATCGCGTCGTCGTACCAATAAGTGTCAGTGGGTTCGAGACACCTGCAACGGTCGAATTCGAAAACGAAGTACTTGTGGCACTCTCGAAACAAGGTTGCAACTCTGGAGCTTGCCACGGCTCGCCGAGCGGAAAAGGAAACTTCCGCCTGTCGCTTCGCGCTTTCGATAAAGCTCTCGATGCGTTAACCCTCGTTCGCGAGGAGAATCAACGAAGACTCAATCCACTTGAACCTGACAAGAGCCTGCTGGTAACCAAACCTCTCATGAAGGTTCCTCATGGCGGGGGAATGCAATTGCGCAAATCGGATCCAGCTTATCGCGCACTGGTCGATTGGATCGGCCAGGGTGCTCCTTTAGATCCGGCGGATCAAGCCCGATGCGTCAAGCTGGAGGTGTTTCCGAACTCCCAACGCATTCTTGCGAAAGACCATGGCTCTCAGCAGATCGTCGTCTTGGCCCATTTCGCCAATGGAACTAAAAGGGACGTGACCCCTTTGTGTGTGTACGAGAGTTCCAATACGACCGTGGCTACGGTCGATGCCCGTGGCAAGGTCACACCGCAGCAAAAAGGGGAGTCGGTCATCCTTGTTCGCTTCCTCGAACATATCGAGTCGATCCCATTTCTCTTCAATCAAGAGGTTCCAGGCTTTCAGTGGACTGCGCAAAATCAGCACAACTTTATCGATAACCTCGTCGACGCAAAACTTCAACAACTGCAGATCAATCCAGCACCTCTTTGCACCGACGAAGTCTTTCTGCGTCGAATCTACTTGGACCTGCTAGGAATCTTGCCAACGATCGATGAGACGGCATCCTTTTTCGCCGACAGCAATCAGGACAAACGTAACCAGTTGATCGATAGACTCTTATCCCGACCCGAGCATGCGAAGTATTGGGCCCTCAAGTGGGGGGATCTGCTGAAGATGACCGGTAAAGCGGTCGGGAACGAGGCGGTTTTCAAATACTACCGTTGGGTCGAATCCTCCATTCGTGAGAACCAACCCTACGATCAATTCGCTCGCGAACTCCTCTCTGCAAGTGGTTCGACCTTTGCGAACCCGCCTGCGAATTTTTTCCGAACCGCTGGAGATATGAACGAGTCGGTCGAAACCATTTCCCAAGTTTTCCTAGGTGCAAGGCTCCAATGTGCCAAGTGCCACAACCATCCCTTCGAACGGTGGACTCAAGACAACTACTACGGCTTGGGTGCTTTCTTCAATCGGGTTCAGCGCAAGAAAACACAACGACCCAACGAATGGCTCGTCTTCACCAACAACGCAGGTGAGGTCACCCAACCTCGCACGGGACAAACCATGAAGCCATGGGTTCCTGGCAGTAGTGAGCTATCTTTGGATCCAGCCCAAGACCGCCGACAAGCGTTTGTTGATTGGCTAGTAAGGCCAGAGAATCCGTTCTTAGCACGCGTTGAAACCAACCGGATCTGGTCTCAGCTTTTTGCACGTGGTATCGTCGACCCAATCGATGACTTTCGAGATAGCAATCCTCCGACGAATCGGCCTTTGCTCGACGCTCTGACGAAACATTTTGTCGATAGTGGCTTTAACCGTCGGGAATTGATCCGAACAATCCTCCAGAGCCGGACTTATCAAGCAAGCTACGAGACCACTCCTTTTAATGAAAAAGACACGCTCTATTTTTCGCACCAAAGCCCTCGGCTGCTGAGTGCTGAGCAGCTCCTCGATGCGATCAACCAGTTGACTCAAACCGAACAAACCTTCGCCGGTCTTCCTGCAGGCACCAAAGCAACTCAGATTCCAGCACCGGATCTGGCCAAAGTTGACTTCTTGAAAGTCTTCGGCCAACCGGAGAGATCTACTGTTTGCGCATGCGAGCGATCAGAAGATTCCAACCTGAGTATGGCGATCGAATTATTCAATGGCTCGACCGTACACGAGAAACTCAAGAACCCCAAGAACCGCTTCCGAAATCTGATCGCCGAAGGCAAACCGCTCGAAGAGATCATCAAGAACCTTTACTTGGCTGGTCTATCTCGCAATCCGACCAACGACGAATTGCAGGAGTCTCTCAAACACTGTCAGAGCAAACCTGACCCAGTGCTTGGTCTAGAAGACCTCTGCTGGGTGCTGATCAACACCGATGAGTTCCTCTTCCAACACTAATGGTTGTCTCCATGCGTCGATTTTGGTTCTTCACGTTGATCACTGCATGCATTGCAAGTTCGCACATAGGATTGCAGGCTCAGGAAGCAGTCTCGTTTCGAGATCAAGTCGCACCCATTCTTCAGGAGCACTGCGTCGCTTGCCACTGTGCAAAACGGGCCGAAGGTGGATATCGACTCGACACAATCGAGCAATTGGCCAAGCCCGGTGATGGGGCGGCAAGTCCGATCGTTGCAGGCAAACGGGATCAAAGCGAATGGATCCTCCGCATGAAGCATGCGGATCCAGAGCTTCGCATGCCCTTAGACAGCGAGCCAATTTCACCTGAGTCGATTGAGTTGATTTCCAAATGGATTGACCAAGGTGCCAAGCTCGATGGGATCGCGGGAACTGAACCTCTTTGGTCCATCATCCCACCGCGGACCTATCCTGCAGCACCCGAGCACTATGTTTTTGCGTCCCCGATCACAGCGTTAGCTTTCTCAAGCGATGGCACTCAAGTTTTCTCATCGGGATACCATGAGGTTCTTGCATGGAATGCCACCGATGGAGCGTTGGTCGGTCGGTTTGGAAATCAAACGCAAAGAATCTACGCGATCGTACCGAGCTTGGATCCGAACAAATTGCTTGTTGGAGGCGGTACGCCGGGGTCGATTGGTGAGGTTCGTTTGCTCAATCGAGCGAACAATTCGGTCGAGCAAACGATCGTGCGGGGGCCAGATGTGGTACTCGATCTAGCGATTAAGCCCGGTGGCAAGGAACTGGCCGTCGCAATGGCCGACAATACGATCCGGATTATCAATCTCGAAAACAACCAGCAAATACGCCAGATCGCCAGCCATGCCGATTGGGTCACGCAAATTGCTTACAGTGAAGATGGCAAGCGACTGGGTTCCGCGAGCCGCGATAAATCGGCCAAAGTTGCCGATGCCGAAACGGGCGAGTTGCTAGGCAGTTATCCCGGACACGGTGCTGCTGTGCGAGGTATCGCCTCGTTTCAAGATGGCAAGCAATGGATCAGTGTCGGAGCCGATAACAAGATCCATCGTTGGGAGGTCGAGAACGCAAAGAAGGTCGCCGAAGTGGCTCTCGGAGGGGATTCGCAAAAACTGGTTAAGGATCAAGCCACGGTATGGATCCCAAATGCCGACAAGCATTGGTATCGACTTGAGCTAGCGAACAACGCGATCTCAGCCAAGCAGCCTGGTCACGAGGACTGGATCACATCGATCGCAGTCCATAGCGGTTCTGGTAAACTCGCGACAGGTTCGATGGACGGTTCGATTCGAATTTGGAATATCTCGGACGCGGCACTTGTTAAGGCTTGGGTCGCGAAGCCTTAGCTATCCATTCAGACGCCAAATGCCGAGGATGAACCGATTCATCCAGAGCCCTTGCCGGTAGCGTCGTTAGAACCACGCATATCCGCGAGGTATCGCGATCGACCCAAGCGAGCGTACCGGTCGACCCCGAGTGCCCAAAGGAATTCGCCGAGCAACTAACTTTGCTGCTGCGCATGTCGACATCGAAGCCTAGTCCTCGCGATTCAAGTCCGACGGGATTGTGGTTCGAGAGCATCATCCGCTTGGTGGATGCTTTAAGAAAATCGTCTTGATCGCTTATCATCGCCCTTAGAAGTTTGCCGATGTCGCTGGCCGAAGCATGCCCACCACCCCATGGTGCACCCAATCCTCTCCAATACTTGCTGTTCCAATCCCACTTGGCGGCATCCACTGCACCACCTCCCGCCTCGGGTGCCCCAAACTCCGTTTGAACAGGCATGCGATTGCTCTCAGCAAGCTTGCCGATACCCAAGGCCGAATCGAACATTTCCAGAGGGTTTAACACCCGCTCCTGAACAAGATCTAAGATCGATGCAGATGCGATCTTTTCTGCGACAGCACACGCAAGCAGAATCCCCATGCTCGAGTACTCGTAATTCGCTGCCGGTGCGAAGCGAAATGGCAGAGGCTCGCAAGCCTCCACGAATGCATTCAAAGGTGAAAGTCCCGATCGAAGCTGATGATTATTTGGAACTTGATCGGGTAGTCCCGAAGTATGGGTCAGCAGATGCTTGATCGTTACTTTGGGGTATTCCGACTGATGGAACTGGGGCAGGTAACGCGTGAGCGGATCATCGAGTTCGAAAGCCTTTTGATCGTAGAGGCTCATCAGCGCGCAGATCGCGATCGGTTTGGTGATCGATCCGAGTAAGTAGCTCGCATGATCATCGGAGGCCAGCCCATAGTTGGCGGTGAAACGCGTTCCGGGTTGCTCTGCGAAGAGAGACCCTGCCAGAATTTGTTTTCTAAGCGAGGAATCCGAAAGAACCTGGCAAGCGTTTTCACAGGCGGCAAGAAGATCAATCTCCATCGGTCACTCGATTGGATCCTAAAGGATCGCCTCGATCGGTGAACCTTTGCTGATCGCAAGAGGTCGGCCGAGGCGGTCGTGAATTTCGGTACTGGGTGGGAAGCCTAAGCAATGGTAGACAGTGGCTGTAAGGTCTTGGGGTTCGACACGGCCATCGAGTGGATAAGCACCTTGGCGATCCGATGCACCGTAGACCGTGCCTCCTTGGATCCCCCCACCGGCTAGAGCACCGCTAAAGACATGCCCCCAGTGATCGCGTCCACCACTTGGGTTGTGCTTGGGTGATCGTCCGAATTCACCCATCCAGACGACCAAGGTGTCCTCGAGCATCCCTCGCTGCAAGAGGTCCTCGAGAAGCGCCGAGTACGCTTGATCCATCGGAGGCATAAGTACTGTTTTGAGGCGATCGGCATTTTTAGCATGGGTATCCCAAGCGGGAGCGTTGTCTGGATCATCCTTCCAACGTGTCCAATTGACTTGGACGAGCGACACGCCTGACTCGACGAGTCTTCGAGCAAGAAGAACGCTTTGTCCGAAACGGTTCCGTCCGTAGCGATCTCGGGTTGCTGGCGACTCTTGTTCGAGCGAGAACGCGTTTTGGGTTTCTTTGGTTCGGATCAGATCGATCGCTTTGCTTTGCCAAGTATCCCAACGCTTAAGAGTTGGACTCGCTTGGATCTTGTCGAGCGAACGATTCAGTTGAGCGAGAAAGTCTTTGCGTTGTTCGAATCGCTCGTTGGTTAGCTCTGCGGGCAGAGCGATATCAGGGACTCGAAAATCAGGTGCATTTGGATCGCAACTAACGAGCCAGGGGTCTGCGTGACTGCCAAGCCAACCGGCATCTTGGCCGGGCCAAAGCAACCTACCAGTATTCCAGATTTCTTCGGGCAAGCGGATCGAACCCGGGAGTGGACCTGCGTCTCCTTTGAGATGCCGCACGACTGCGGCCATACAAGGCCAATCGTTTGGTGGGCCAGGCAGAGAGTTTTCCGCGTTCTTTGGGGAGTGCGGGTAACCAGTGAGCATCCAATATCCGCTGGCCGAATGGGCATTGTCATCGGTCGCCATCGCGCGCAGCACGGCGATATGATTGGTGAGTTTCGCGGTCTGTGGCATCAGTTCACCGACATGAAGGCCGGGAGTAGCCGTTGCGATGGGCTTGAAATCTCCTCGCACTTCGGCGGGCGCATCAGGCTTGGGATCCCATGTTTCATGCTGTGGTGGGCCACCAAGCATAAACAGGACGATGCATCGCTTGGCCTTTCCAAACGAGCCTGCGATACCCCGCGCTTGCAGGGCATTGGTAAATTCAGGCGTGATCGCGTTATTCGCAGAAGCCTGGTTGGCCATCCATTGGCTGAGCGACAGGCCCATCGAGCTGAGCGAACCGACTTTGAGCAACTCGCGACGCGAGTACTTTCCCTGAATTCGGATCATTAACGAAAGCCTCGAAAAATAGGAATGCAAAGGGGCATCTACGACGACATCCGAGCATCCGCAGCACCGGAAGGAAATTCGATCGTGTTAGTATAGCTTATAAAAACGCTGGATAAATTCCCTGCTCGTACTCGTACTCGAACCCCTTCCGATAGCGTTTGGGCGACTAGACTATTGAAATTCCGTATCGATCAAAAACCTAATTCGTTAGCAACAGTTGCTTTTCGATTACGATTACGAGCACCGTTTCACTGAGCACAAGCACGAAGTCACGAGGGCAAAAACTTCTAACGTTTTACCCACAATAATTCCTCTTACACGAGCGACCGAACCATTGCGACATCGCGCCTGAGCTGCTCTAAAAGTTCCTCTTTGGACTGGAACTTTTGAACCCCTCGGATCGAGCTAAGAATCTCAAGCTCGAGCGGTTTGCCGTAAAGATCACCTTGGTAGTCAAGCAAGTGGGCTTCGACCTTGCTGGCATCCTCTCCGAACGTTGGATTTGGTCCTATATGAAGTGCTACCGGGACGCCCGCGATTTCGCTAGGATCGGTTACTCTAGCGGCATAAACGCCATGCTTGGGAATTAGTACCTCGATGTTCTCGATATTCGCGGTTGGGAAGCCGAGAGTTCGTCCACGGGCAGCTCCGTGACCTACGACTCCGGCGATACGATAGGGTTCGACAAGAAACTCATTCGCCTCTTTTATGTTTCCTTGCTCGATCCACTGGCGAATCTGGGTGCTTGAAACAAGCCTCGGTCCGCAGGTTTTCGGCTCGACGGTCTGGAGTTCTACGTCGGCACCTTCGCACAACGCGCGCAGCGTCTCGATATCACCCGCTCGATTCTTACCGAAGCGAAAGTTTGGGCCTTCGACCAAACCCTTTATTTGAAATTGATCTAACAGTACCTTGTCAAAGAACTCTTTGGGCGAGTGGTTTAGCAACTCGTGGGTCGTAGGCAAGAAAAAGACATGGTCTATCCGAAGACTCCTCAAAAGGAACTCGCGTCTGCGATTCCATGTCAGGGGCTTGGGTGCTACCTCAGGACGCAATAACCTCAGTGGCGGCGGGTCGAACGTCAGTACAACGCTCGGGAGACCTTGACGCTTTGCCATCGCAAGAAGTCCTTCGAGCAACGAGCGGTGCCCTAAATGGACACCATCAAAATTGCCGATCGTCAGGACACACGGTGTCATCGACGGAGGGATTTCAAGACTCATAACGGGTTCGCTCACTGGATCGGCAGATCAGCCCAATACGGATTGAAGAAGATCCTTCGTGCGCAAGGCACGGGTTGATATGAACGTTTCCCCTGCGTAACAATTGGCAGCCGCACCCGCCGCGATCGCAAGTCCTCGGACGCGATCGAAGATATAAGCTTTCGAGGGAGGGAACTGAGTCTTGTAGCAACGGATCGATTCTAATTTTTGCTCGAGCGTGTCGGTGATATCCATAGTGATCGAGTTCTCGATACCCGAAGGTGGAGCAGGTTCAAACGCAAGACGAAAATAGAGTTGCCTGTCGATCACATGGGGAGGCATCCCTTTGAAGGTGTCATCCCACTTGGTGAGCCGTGAATAAAAGACTGCCGCATCGGTAATCTGCATCGCTTGGTAATGGTCAGGCGATGCCATCGGAGTCTTGCTACCAAAGCCAATCACGATTTTCGGCCGGTATCGACGAAACTCGATGGCAAGTGCGACGCGCTCGTCAAATCCATCCATCAATCGACGATTTGAGAAATGCAACGTCTTGCGAACGTGAATGCCCAGAACATTAGCCGCTGCGGCGGCTTCTGCCAAACGAACCTCTGGACCAGGCGAATGCGGAGTTGGTTCCCCATCGGTCAAATCGATGATCCCGACACGGTAACCCTGTTCGACCAACGCGGCGAGTGTGCCACCGCAAGCGATCTCAACATCGTCCGGATGAGCACCAACAGCGATCACATCCAACGCTTGTTCCAAATGGACCATGTTCCTTCGCCTCTTTCTTAGAGCCAATTCCAGTTAATTTTCGTCCGGTAGTGTAGCTACATTCCCGCTGAAATCGATTCCAAAACCGCAATGATGGAGTTTACGTCCTTAACGTGCTGTTTAGGTTCGCTAAGCTTTCTTACTATCGATATTGCAAATAAAACATGCGTTTTTTGGCGAGATGCGACGCAACTAAGCACGGTTTTGAGCGAGGCGCTTTAGGCTACTGAAAAACAAAATCGCATATTAATTTTCTGCCTAGGAAATCGTGATCGATGCTCATCCATTAGAATTGCTGAACCTGTTTGGCCCTGCATTTGCTATCGTTGTTGTCAGGCGGTGGACTTGCGCATTCTCTCGGCAATGGTCTACTGACGGCCCAATAAGGAGAGAATCGCAGAAGGCGGAGTAAGAAATGATTCGTTGGTTCAAGGGTTTAGTGTGTTTCTTTTTGATTTCAGGGGGTCTTTTGGTTGCCCAGGAGGCAGCCCCAGAAGCTCCGGCGGCAGGACAGGTGCCCGTTGCTGAGTCGCCGGGCGTGGTCGAAGCACCGGTGGCGGCGGCGACTCCGCCTGCTGCTCCAGCGTCGACGCTCAATACAGGGGATCAAGCCTGGATGCTGGCGAGCTCGGCGTTTGTCTTGCTGATGACTCCTGGCTTGGCATTCTTTTATGGTGGATTGGTAGGTCGCAAGAACATCCTCAGCATTCTCATGCAATGCTTCATGTGCATGTCGGTGGTGACTGTCTTGTGGGTTCTGGTCGGATATAGCATCGCTTTCTCCGGGACGGAAATCGGAGGCGGATTTTGTGGAGATCCAAGGACTCACTTTTTGCTAAACGGTGTTGCCACCGATCAGTCTTTTGCCCCTGTTGAAAAGGTCAAGCTTGGACTCAGCCAACAGACATTTATGGTCTTTCAGATGATGTTCGCGATCATCACTCCGGCACTGATCATCGGTGCATTTGCCGAGCGGATGAAGTTCCTGGCATTTACGATCTTTATTGCTCTATGGTCAGTGCTAGTTTACAGCCCGGTGGCTCACTGGGTTTGGTTCGGACCGACGCACTGGCTTTTCGGTCTCGGCAGTTTCAATACAGAGGATGCAGTACCCGAGGGTGCATTGGACTTTGCAGGGGGTACCGTCGTTCACATCAACGCTGGGATTGCTGCACTTGTCGCTTGCTTGATCATCGGACCACGGCGTGGATTTCCTAAGCAAGTCAATCCACCTCACAACCTGCCCTTTGCAGTTCTGGGAGCGGGTCTCCTTTGGTTTGGATGGTTTGGGTTCAATGGCGGTAGCGCTTTTGGAGCGACTCCACAAGCCGTCCAAGCGTTTGTCACGACTCAAGTCGCTGCAGCTACGGCTGGTCTGACGTGGGCTCTGATTGAAATGATCCGCAATGGAAAACCGACCGTTCTGGGGATGATCACTGGAGTGGTTGCGGGGCTTGTGGGGATCACACCCGCTGCAGGCTTCGTCGATGTCAAAGGTGCATTGATCATCGGTTTTGGTGCGACAATTGTCAGTTACCTCTTTGTGGCTTTTGTCAAACCAGCGTTGAAGTACGACGATTCGCTTGACGTTTTTGGCGTTCACGGGATTGCAGGTATCTTCGGATCGCTTGCAACGGGGTTGCTCGCATTGCCTGGCGTTGGTGTCGGTCGTCTTGGCGGTAGCGTCGCTCAATTGATGCTGCAAGGCAAAGCGGTGCTTATTACGGCGATCTATTCGGCCATTCTTACGGCTCTGATTCTCAAGATCATCGACTTAACCATCGGATTGCGAACGACCGAGGACGGTGAGAAGATGGGGCTGGATTTGAGCGACCACGCAGAGACCGCTTATACGATCTCGTAAGTCATCGCGATCAACTAGAAAAAGCAATCACGCCAAGCCCGGAGCAGTGATCTATCAAAACGGAGTCGGAGTTTTTCCGACTCCGTTTTTCACATTATCGGTGCGTTCGATGTCAGCGATTATCAACGGTTCACAAAGCCGAACCGCTAATGGACGCTGATGAACGCTAATGGATTATCTATTGGTTCAGTTTTGATTTTGTCGAACATCCAATCGCATTTGGTCTACTTTCAACTCTCGTAAAGAACGGCTGAGAAAACTGCGAACGGGAAACTCGCAGAATAGGCGTGAGGCTAGAAAGCTCATCGGCACTAGCACGGGACTTCGGCCCGGACGTTTCCCTTAGTGCTATCTATCAGACGGGTCAGTGCCCCGTCCTACCGTCAATCACAAGCTAGCAGGCACACTCCGCTGTGCCGTCCGCCAGGGTTCGAGCTGAACTTGATTAAATACGGTGGACGGCACATGGAATGTGCCTACTACTATCAGCGAACTACGGTAGAACAGTATTGCCCCAACGGGGCATCATGAG
>JBJSXX010000295.1:0-10437 GCA_046086605.1 Pirellula sp.
TATCGTGAGGGGCTCGATCGCCAAGCGTTGGATCTGGCGATCGAAACCCTCTCGGTACCCGATCGCCCTTTGGTGGTGTTCCCAGAAGGATCGGTTTTTCGAACCAACGATGTGCTTCAACCACTCCTCGATGGTGTGGCTTTCATCGCGCGCACGGCGGCCAAGCGACGGGCCAAAGAGAACACGACAGGCAAAGTGGTCATCCATCCGGTCGCGATCAAGTACCTGTTCCATGGAGATTTGAACAAGGCCGTAGGACCGACCCTTGAATCGCTCGAAAAAAGATTAACCTGGGAATCTACCAAGCAAGCACCTTTGATCGAAAGGATTGCAAAGATCACTCACGCGATGCTCAGTCTCAAGGAAATCGAATACCTCGGAGCCCCGCAAAGCGGCACTTTTGTCGACAGGCAGCAAGGACTGGTCGATCATCTGCTCGACCCTCTCGAACAAGAATGGTTGGGTAAGCAATTCGATGGGCCAATTATCCCACGCATCAAAGCACTCCGAATAAAGATCGTACCGGAGCTGACGACCGGCGAACTGACCGAATCGGAGCGGCAACGGCGTTGGCAGCATCTTTCGCGGATCTATCTCTCCCAACAGATCGCATCCTATCCACCCGAGTACTTATCTTCGCCGACGACCGATACGCGGATCCTCGAAACTGTCGAACGACTCGAAGAGGATCTTACCGATAAAGCCGGGATCCATGGGCCAATGGAAGTCGTTATTCGGATTGACAAAGCGATCGAGGTCCCCGTCGATCGAGCCCCCAAAGGCGAAGAGGACCCAATCATGAAAACGCTCCGCGAACGTCTTCAGGCAATGCTCGATGATCTAGCCCAGTGGAGCAATCCGGTCAGTCTTTAACGAAAAACATAGCCTTTTCCAAAATCCGACTTTACAATGCGGTTATCAGGAGTCTGCCAATGATCGAAGTCAAATACACCGGAGACGAACTCTGGGAGAGGATCGAGCGAGCCGTGGACATTGTCAAGGATCGGTTGCGTCGGGTCACTAGAGCCCTCAATGAAGCGAACATCCCCTATGCTGTCATCGGTGGAAATGCCGTTCAGCATTGGGTCGCGCAGGTCGACGAATCGGTGGTTCGAAACACTCGCGACGTAGATATCATTCTCAACGAACCGGATCTCGAGAGAGCCGTCGCTGCCTTGGAGCCCCAGGGATTCATCTTTCGCCAAGCCGCCGGTGATACGGTGTTTCTCGATGGACCTCAAGCAAAAGCCCGAGATGCAGTGCATGTTATTTTTGCAGGTAAGAAAGTACGTCCGGACTACCCCGAGCCCGTTCCGCAAATCGACCAGTACGCATTGATGGATCAGTCCAGGACCCTTCCACTTGAGCGATTGGTCACGATGAAACTAACGTCTTTTCGTCGTAAAGACCAAGTGCACATACAGGATATGATCTCGCTAGGATTGATCGATCAAACTTGGGTCGAAAAGTATTCGCCGATACTCGCACAGCGACTCCAAGCGCTGCTCGATGATCCCGAGGGCTAAAGGTCTAAGCCTCGAAGTTCCCGTGCGTACCAAGGCCGCTTCCGAGATGGATTTCGCATGCCAACCGAGCAGTGATGAACATCCACTGGCAGAGTTCAGGCGAGTGATCAAAGCAGGCTTTGAGTTCACTCCTCAGGTAGCCTAGATCGCAAGGCCCTCGGAGTCGGTTGCGTTCCCGATAGATCACCGGCCAGACGCAGCTCCAGGTTCTTCGGATCCATGGACTAAGTCCATAACTATCGGCTAACAAGACATCGCGGTGCCACTGCGCGAGCTCATCGATACAACTAGTCCATGCCGTCGAGTCTGGAGTAAAGTGACTGACGGTGGTTTTTGATTTGAATCTTTCATTAGCGTATGCCAGCGCATCAACCAGACGCTCGGTTAGCAGTTCGAAAGCGGGTCTTGGTGCAATGAATTCCGATTCGTACTCGATACTCATCCAATCGGGTTGCGAGAATCGCACGGTCCAGGTTCGCGGTGACCACTCGAGCGTGCACCTGAGTTCGAGCACATCTCCCGAAGGAAATGCATTGACATTCATCGGTTTACTTCGCCGGATGGCTTGCTTGCGCACCATCGTCGTCCAGTCTTGGGATGTGACTCGCGCGATCGCTGGTATTGCGAAATTTTCGATTCCTAGATCTACAAGCCAAAGCTTTACAGGGTCATCGATTTGGGAAGAGAGTTCCTGGCGATCGGGAGCAAAGACAAATTCCTCGTCGTCCTCGAAATGCCAAGACTGAGCCTTGGCGGGGATGAGTTCTAAGAGCCCGCCAAGTTTGTTTTCTTGGGCGTAATTCCATAATTTGATCGCTTCGTCCTTTTGCTCTGGAAGCGTCTCGCTTGCCGTTAAGACTTGGATGGTCGTGATCCAAGGCCGGATCGTCCTAGCCTTTTCGTGGTTGATGCAAAGCGTGAGGGCTTGAAGCCAGCTTTCGGTGAATTCGCGTTGGTTCGTCATGGGTGCGATATAGCCGTTTGAGATCGACTGGTGCTAGAGCGAATTGAACAATCGATCCACTATATCGAAAAGTCGATGATCGTCATTCCCGAGTTGGGGAACTTATCGAACTCGGTAAGGAGCTTGGCTCCATGCTCAAGCCCAACTCGGTTGCTTACAAGACGCTCTGGACTGAGTTGTCGGCTAGCGATCTTATCGAAGATCTCTCGGTAGTAGGTTGGTTGCATACCGTGACTGCCATAGATTTCGAGTTCCTTGGCGATGACCATGGCCATAGGGATCGGTGGCTGAGAATGCTCAGCGAGCATGAGCCCGACTTGAACATGCCTTCCCCTTTTGGCCAGACATGCGATGGAGTTGTAGCAAGTCTGAGGATGCCCTAAAGCGTCGAGCGAGACATGGGCTCCCCGACCCGTCAGATCTAGGATCGCAGAAACGACATCGACGCTAGAGGGATCGACAGTTACCTCGGCGCCCAATTCTCTAGCTGATTCTAGGCGGTTAGTTTGCACATCGACAGCGATGACTTTAGCACCGAGTGACTTGGCTATCATGATCGCCGAGAGGCCTACGCCTCCGCAACCGTGGATCGCGACCCATTGGCCTTGCTCAAGACGAGCTTGGGAAACCAAGGCTCTGTAGGCAGTGATAAATCGGCAACCGAGGCTCGCTGCGCCGATAAAGTCGATTTCCTCGGGCAAGGGGACCAGATTCACGTCGGCTTGTTGGATAACAACGCGATCAGCAAATCCGCCCCAATGGGTAAAGCCGGGTTGGGAGTGGTGATCGCAGATGTGCGTATTTCCAAGTTTGCACTCGATACAAGTCCCACAGCCGCAGCAAAAAGGAACCGTTACTCTTTGTCCTACACGGAAAGTCCTTACCGATTTGCCGACCTGAGCGATTACTCCCGAGAGTTCATGGCCTGGGACATGCGGTAACTGAACGTCCGTGTCATGCCCCATCCATGCATGCCAGTCGCTTCTGCAAATCCCACATGCCTTAAGCTCGATCACAGCCGCATGCTCATCAGGACTTGGATCGGGAACATCCTCGATGCTTATAGGACCTTGAAAACGATGAAAGATTGCCGCACGCATGGAATGGCACTAAGAAGTCAGTTCATCGGGCTCGTCGGTCAATACTCGTGTCTCGACTGGACTGCGTCCTTTTCCGATCGGATGGGTATTGTGAATCCCGATCGAGACTTGGCGGATCGCCCGTTGGATAATCCGCTTCAGATCGGTCTCCCCTAGTGCGATCAGGGCGGTGATGATCGCCGAGAGAATGCAACCGGCACCATGGGTGTTTTGGGTATCGAAACGTTTCGACTGGATTGCGATATTCTCTTTGCCAGATCCCAAAATATGTTCGGATTGACCGTCGACCTGTCCCATCTTGGCCAAAACGAAACGAGCACCCATCTGATGCAGATCATGGATCGCTTTGGCGACATCCTGATTGGTCTTGAGCTCAATCCCAGTGAGTTTCTCAAGTTCGAATCGGTTCGGAGTCACCAAAAAAGCCTTGGGCATGAGTCGGCGATAGGCATCGACCGCATCGTCGGCAACCAGGGGGTCACCATGCTTGCTGACCATGACTGGATCGACGATCAGTGGAAAGGGAAATTGCTGGGCAGCTTGGTGGATCGCATCGATCGTTTCGGCGGTTCCGAGGGCACCGGTTTTGGCTACGACGGGTTGGATATCGTCTAGAACCGCACTGAGCTGATCGAGGACCAACTCGGTTGAAAGGTTCTCAACGCGTCTTACTCCCAAAGAGTTTTGAGCGGTGATCATGGTCACTACGGATGCTCCGTAGACCCCAAACTGCTGGAATGTTTTCAAGTCGGCTTGTAATCCCGCGCCTCCACTGGGATCCGAACCGGCAATCGTCAGTGCAATGGCGTTGGGACGGTATTCAGTCGGCTTGTTCATCGAATTGGAGTCCTTTGACAGTTAACTTCCGTGAAAATTGCTCTGTGATCTGTGGAATCGTAAGCCCGCCAGAGCTAGGACCCCAGAACTAGGGCCCCAGACGATCGACTTGCCAATGGCCATCGCGGCGCAGGTATCGAAAGCGATCGTGGAGCCTCGAGGGGCGTCCTTGCCAAAACTCGATCGATTCTGGATAGACCCTGTAACCGCCCCAATGCTCAGGACAAGGCACATCAGCCCCCTGAAGTTTCGAGTCCAATTCGTCGACCAATTTTGTCAGCGTTGATTCCTCGGCAATCACCTGAGATTGAGGCGACACGTTGGCGCTGAGTTGGCTCGAGCGGGGTCGGGAACGAAAGTACTTTTCCGAGAGGCTCGGATCGACTTTGGTCGCGACACCTTCGATTCGAATTTGACGTTCGATGATCGGCCAAAAAAAGCCAAGAGCTACGTGAGGATCGCGATCGATTTGCTCACCTTTGGCACTGAGGTAATTGGTGAAAAAGGTAAAACCTCTTTCGTCAAACTCTTTAAGCAGCACGATGCGGCATGCCGCACCACCCGGGGCCTTGGATGTCGCCAAGCTCATTGCATTGGGTTCAAACCACTCGGGCAGATCCAGACTGCGCAACTGGTCGAACCAAGTTTTAAAAAGGGAGATCGGATCCTCGGGCATCTGCTCACGCGTCAGCGAGCCGAAGCGATAGTCTCGGCGCAAATGATGGATGGTCATAGGTTAATCGTTTGCCGCAGGCTTTTTACCGAGGATAAAGGCATCGATTCCCCAACCATCTTTTTCGCTGCGAACCACAAAACCCCTCGGGGTAAAAAAGTGCTTGACCTGTTCGTAGGGAGGGAGCTTACTTCCTTGGAATTCTTGTGGCTTGGATTTGTCCGTCTTGAGAATGCGCTCTGCGATAATCGCCATAAGGGATCTCGACTGGGGCAGAATCCCTTGCCGAAAAAGTTCGTACTGCATCTCGGCAGATCGATCTGCAAGATCGATTTCCGAGAACGATTGACCTTCGGCGCTCAAGAGTTTTTCTTGCATCGCTCGCACCGATTGGACCGAGGAGAGTTTTTCGAAGTCGCCATGGATGGCTTGGTTCTTTGCATTTTCGATGACTTGAACCAGCGACTCGGGATTCGATGCAAAGACGAAATACCCATCGACAATACAAACGCCCCACTTGTTGAGCAGAGGTTTTTCCTCATCCTCCTCTTCCTTGGCGTTCTTGTTCCCAGGATTGTTAAATTCGATGACCTCTTCTTCTTCCTCATCGTTGGAGAATTTCCAAATTCGATAATCGCCAACATCTTCGATCGACGAGCCCGGCTCGCTCTTGGAGTATCGATTCAAGACACCGTAGAGTTTGTTCTCTGGGTCGTTGAGTTTGATGCAAATCAAAGATCGCTTGGAGTCTGGGGTGATCGGCACGATGATTTCCGTCACGGTATAGAACTCCTGTCCTATGTGCGGCAGGATTTCTTTGCGGATATCGATCTGAGGTCCTTGGGGATCGTTTTTGATTTGCTCTAGAATTTCGTCGAACTGAGCATCACCGATGTAGGCATCAACGATCCCTCGCAGCTTTGGAAAAGCTTCGCTGAAGTTCCAAGAGAACCCCATGACGCTCGCTGAACCGGCAGAGATCCATGCCGGAGGAACCAGAGCCTTTTGATTAGGGAAGTCGAGGATTTGAACCGATTCTGGGAGCTCCTCTTCACGCAACACGAAGCCTTGGTGATGCATGTCGAGATCTTCTTTGGCCAATTGAACACTGCCGGCGGCAGCAAGGATGCTACCAAATCCTTGGTCCTCAAGCAGCTTGAGCAAGTCGACTTGCTTCTTTCCTTTTTGGGCAGAAATGGATCGAAGGAGTTTTCCAAGCCCGAGGGGTTTTACAAAGTATTCGATCTCGGCAGTGTGCTCATCTCGGACGATTCGCTGTTGAATTTTTGTATACAACTCGGACTTGGCCAACGAATCTTCACGCGGATTCGCTTGCGCCCCGATGAGCTCTTGGATCGATCTCAGGTCATCGGAAATCAGCAGTTGGTCTTTGGAGACCGCAAAGTAGGAATCCCTGGCGCGGCCATCGGCAGAGAGCTTAGGGATGCTGTAGTGCTTGACTTCGATCCCATTTGCATCGATTACCTTAAGAGCCCCCTTTTGGCTCTCCATATCGATTCCAACTCGCTGAAAAAACTTTTCCAACGCTTCAGCTCGATCGGCAACATCAACGATCAGAGCAAGAGAAAAAGGTTTTTCAGTGACTTCGGGACGCGAGATCAAACCCAAGGCGGCTTGCCCCGAACAGAGATTCTCAAGATCCTCGATTTTTAGGCTCAGTTGCCATCCGGCGGCAGCAAGCCGTCTGCGGAGTTCCTCTTGCTGATTTGACCAGAAATCCTTCATTCGCTCGTCATCGGCGAGTTGTCCGAGCTGAGTCTCTCTCCAATTCTTGATGAATTCAGACGACTTGGGCAACGTCGTGAAGGCTTGGGTCGAGGCAGGCAGTAGATCGATGGCCTTGGGAAGGTCTTGCGAGACGGCCACCTGGCCTAGAAACCAACCGACCAAGAGGATCGGTCCTGAAATCGAGCTTTTTGGGAATAGTGCAGGCCTCTGTAGCCAGAGTGCAGCGCTTCGGATGAGTCGCACAGGGAGGTTCTCCATTCGTGACAAACTTGTCAAAAAGCGAATAGCCTTTCGCTTACCAAGCGTGTATGGTATCCCAAAACACGCTGATTGGGGACTTGGGGGCCTTAGCCGGCCCTTTTTTCCTACAGCGGCCTTTTCGCGACGGATTCTATTCATTATTTGAACGTTATTTTCGTTTATTATTCAGTCTTTTCACGCAGTCTTTTCCCCCATCACGAATATGTCAAAAGACGAAGAAGTCCTCGTAGTCCCGGCATCGTTGCTACTTGAACTCGGACCTTTCACGGGATTCCAGCCAGCAGTTGACCGCTACTTGCCAGTCCTTTTGGATCGATCCCACCAGTCCTTTCGCCCCAGGAGCATCGTCGAAAACGATCCTTCATTTAAACAACTTATCCCATACGTGATCCTCGAATGCAACGACGAGGAGCAAACCCGTTTGTTTCGATACACCCGGGGTAAGGGACAAGGGGAAAAACGTCTACACGCTCTGCAATCCATCGGCATCGGGGGGCACATTTCTGTAGAGGATGCCCAAGGCGATGACTGGTATCGCAACGGAATGCAGAGGGAATTGTCCGAGGAAGTGATCATCGAGTGCGGAGGCAAAGACCAAATCGTCGGGCTGATCTACGATGATACGACCGAGGTCGGGCGGGTTCACCTGGGAATCGTCCACGTGATGCAACTCTCCTCATGCAAAGCCACTCCGCGAGAAGACCACCTCCTTGACGCAGGCTTCTTGCCGATCGAAGAAATTCGAGAGCAAATCGGCCAAATGGAAACTTGGTCGCAACTTTGCCTCAAGAATCTTTACTGAGTTCTCCCGACAGATCCCTTCCGGGATCACTTTGGGCAAGTTCGCTGGTGCGACAAAAATCGTCGATCTCCTCGGAGCCTAAACTCGCCCCGTCAGGCCCGATCAGGTTGACTCTTCCCTGATCGATCAACCAAAGCAAACTAAAACCCATCGTCGAGAAACGGCGTCCAACGTAAGATCCGCCCTGAAGCAGCGTCGTTTCAAACATCGAATGGGAAAGCTCCAAACCGGTGCGATCTCTGACCCAATCACCAAACCGCTTTCGGATCGACTCGGCTTTTCCTGTATTGGTTTCAAATTCCATATGGATACCTATCGGCAGATCCGTAAGAGGCTCTTTGCATGCAACCCAGAGGATTAGCGAATTTATTAGGATTCTGCCAAGAAAACATCTTCGCCAAGAGCTTGAGGTTTAGCTAAGTTTTAACGCGTCGCTTGTCCGATCCAACCCAAGCCTAGTGTCAAGTTCGTATGAGGCGAAAGGGTTGGGTAATGCAAGCATTTCTGCACGCAGTGGCATCTTCGAGTCAGCAAGAGGTGGTTTTCGATCGAGGTGGTAAATCGGAAGGCTCGTACAGGTATGTGCATCGATGGTGGCCCAAGGACACAGAGCACTGGGGTGCGATCACCCTTGTGCATGGTTTTGGAGATCACGGTGGACGTTTCGATGGGATGGCAACGAGTCTTGCAAGTTACGGGTTGGCCGTCACGGCGATCGATTTGATCGGCCATGGACGATCGCCAGGGCGACGTGGGGTGATCGATTCCTACGAGCAGTTGATCGACGAGGTCGACATGTCGGTGGAGCTTTCAAAACGCAACTGGCCAAGGGTACCGCATTTTGTTTTTGGTCAAAGCATGGGGGGCAACTTGGTCATCAATTGGATGCTCCGCCGCTCAGAGTCCGCCAAGGGTATTCTTGGAGCGATCCTTGGGGCACCGCTGCTCAAGGCCAAGAGCATGCCAAAAGAAAAGTACATGCGGGCAGGACGATGGCTTGCAGATTTATTACCGAACTTTCGAGTCCCTACGCCGACGAAGGTTCAGTGGCTTTGCGGACAACCTCGGGCTCAGGATGCTTACCTGCGCGATCACTTGGTTCATCGAACGATGTCCCTTCGCCTAGCGACAAGCCTAGTCGATAGCGGCCTTTGGGCCATGGAAAACGCTCAGCACTTACAAGTACCGAGTCTTTTGGTCCACGGATCCGAAGACCGTTTGACATGCCCTTGGGCAAGCCAAGAGTTTGCAAAACGGGCAGGTTCGCAGGCACAGTTCATGCTTCTCGAAGGGTGTCGACATGAACTCCACGAAGAAGCCCCCAGAGAGTTTCTCTTTGAAACCTTTGCCAGTTGGACGAAAAACCGATGCGTTAAAGCTTGGGTTTTCCCCTCGAACTCCAGACCCAAAGAGGATTTGCAGCGAAACTTTGGGCATTCAACCATGCAACACGGGGTGTCTATTGAGGGAATCCCTCAAGGGTCTTATACTGCACCGGGTCTATAGATCCCTGCCGATCCTGTCGGCAACACAACTCCCATTGACCCTCAAGTTGTATGAAAAGCCAGCGCACACAGATCCAAGAGTCGGATCTCTTAGCCGACAAGATCGAACAAAAGTTTGCTCAGATCAAACCCTACCTTCCTGCATTGCTAGGAACCGTTGGGGCATTGGTTCTGGGCCTCTTGGGCTACGGAATTTATACAAGTCAAAAAGAAAGTCGATCTGCGCGAGGTTGGACAGACTTCTACTTTGCCGACACATCTCCCCAAGACCTCGATGCGATCGCAAGCGATTTTTCCGACACCTCTGCGGGAACCTGGGCCAAACTCACTTCGGGCGATGCCAATATGGCCAAAGCTCTAGAGAAGTGGAACGTCGATCGAAGCGTTTCCGAACAGTACTTCAAGCAAGCCGCGGATGACTATCGTCAAGCGGGTAAGCAGTCCACGGAATCCTTCACACGAGGACGCGCCCTGTTTGGACTGGCTCAAGCACTCGAAGGTCTCGGTGAACGCAAAGAAGCGATCATTGAATACAAGCGACTGAGTTCCGAAGGGTTCACCGAGGACATTGTTGCAGAGTCCAAACGAAGACTCGCATGGCTCGAAGGTCGCGAGGCCGAAGCATTCTTTGCATGGTATCGCGAACGAACCATCACCCCGCCGGCCCCAACTGCACCCAGCGGAGTTCCAGGCATTCCAGGCCTACCGAATTTCTCGTTCCCTGGATCAGGGGCAACAAATCCAAGCGGCTTGCCTCAATTACCTCCCACTTCAATCACACCGCCACCTGCTGAACCGGCCCCCGCGTCTACTCCCGCTCCGACGCCTGAGCCAACAGCACCACCTGCTGAGCCTGCTCCTGCTGCTGAGCCTGCTCCAACTACTGAGCCACCTCCTGCTTCAGAACCGGCTCCAATGCCCTAAACGGGCAGCATCGATCTGACTGTGAGCAAACGTTCTAAGAATCGTCAAAACGAAACTCCGCCCGAATCCGATCCAAGTGCCGACAAGACGGCCTCG
>JBJSXX010000296.1:0-4937 GCA_046086605.1 Pirellula sp.
TGTCCATGATATCTTCCAATCGAATTGTCCTATTGATGCTCGCTGTTGTGGGCTTATCCTCGATTGCTTACGGCCAACCTTTTCCGAACCGCAAATACGGACAAGAAGATAAATTCCGGCAACTCGAAGAAATCCTTCCAACCCCGAACTCTTACCGGAGTGCTAGCGGTGAGCCAGGTCCTGATTACTGGCAGCAGAGGGTCGACTATACGATCGATGTTCGGCTCGACGAGACAGACAACTCGATCCACGGATCGGAAACGATCCGTTATCGAAACCAATCCCCTCATACGCTTCGGTACCTGTGGGTTCAACTGGACCCCAACATTTTTGCACCCGACTCGGATGCAAACAGGACTCGCTCGGGTCGGATCGGGTTTGGGAACAGGGCATCGATGGGAGAGCTCGATTCGATTCTCGAACGCACACAGCGCTTTGACGGACGCTGCATGATTGAGAGTGTTACAGACTCGCTAGGAAAAGGGCTCGATACTTTCACTGTCGACACCATGATGCGAATCGATTTACCCGAGCCACTTTTGAGCGGACAAGAGTTTTCGCTCAAGATCCAGTGGTCTTATCTGATCAACAACTCGAAGCTCATCGGCGGGCGAACCGGTTATGAGCCCTTCGAAAAAGACGGCAACTCGATCTATGAAATCGCGCAGTGGTTTCCTCGCTTGGCCGCCTTTACCGATGTGACCGGTTGGCAGCACAAACAGTACCTGGGTCAAGGTGAGTTTACGCTCGAGTTCGGAGATTATCTTGTTCGCATCACTGCACCTGCGGATCATATTGTCGCGGCTACTGGCGAATTGCAAAACCCGAACGAAGTCCTGAGTGAAGCACAACGCGAGCGACTCGAACAGGCCCGCACCGCCGAGCGGCCTGTCTTGATCGTTACTCCCGAAGAGGCCAAAGAAAACGAAAAGGAGAAGTCCGATCAGCTCAAGACATGGATCTTCAGAGCCGAGGCTGTTCGCGACTTTGCTTTCGCAACGAGTAGAAAATTCATTTGGGATGCACAGGGCCACCGCGTCAATGACAATTTCGTGATGGCGATGAGTTACTATCCCAACGAAGGCAACCCGCTATGGAGCAAGTACTCCACGCACGCGATCATTCACACTTTGAATGTCTATAGCCGCTACACATTCGATTACCCTTACCCAGTAGCCATCAGTGTCAACGGACCTGTCGGTGGCATGGAATATCCGATGATTTGTTTCAACGGTCCTCGTCCAAGAGAGGATGGAACGTACTCGGCATCGACCAAGTACGATCTGATTACGGTAATCATTCACGAGGTGGGTCACAATTACTTTCCGATGATTGTCAACAGCGACGAACGCCAGTGGTCTTGGATGGACGAGGGACTCAATACTTTCCTGCAGTATTTGGCTGAGCAGGAATGGGAACAGGATTATCCAAGCCAGCGAGGAGAGCCCGAGTTGATTGTTCCTTATATGCAGAGTACCAATCAGGTTCCGATCATGACCAACAGCGATTCGATCATGCAATTTGGACCGAACGCTTACAGCAAACCTGCCACAGCCTTGAACATTCTTCGGGAGACGATTCTCGGTCGAGAGCTTTTCGATTTTGCGTTCAAGGAGTATGCGAGGCGGTGGAAATTCAAGCGACCGATGCCTGCCGATTTCTTCAGGACCATGGAAGACGCCACGGCGCGCGATTTGGATTGGTTCTGGCGCGGTTGGTTCTACACCACTGATCATGTGGATATCGCCTTGGACAAGATCGACATGTACATGGTTGATCGGCGAACTCCCGACGAAATCGCTGCCGACGAGAAAGCCAAACGCGAGGCACAGTTACCAACACTTTCGAAGAGCAGGAACAAGGAGCTTACCAAACGAGCCGATCAGTTCCCCGAGCTTAAGGATTTCTACAACGAGTACGACCCTCGAGCGGTGACTGACCAGCAGCGAGCGGCTTATCAAAAAGCCCTCGAGCAACTCAGCCAGCGCGAGAAAGAGCTCCTGGCCAATACCGATCGGTTCTATCGTTTGCAGTTTAAGAACGTCGGTGGCTTGATCATGCCTGTGATTGTTCTCTTGACGCTCGAAGATGGATCGACCAAGGAGATTCGTTTGCCTGCTGAGGCATGGAGAGTCGATGCAAATGTCTGCGACACTTTGGTCGTCACCGATCAACCGATTGTCAAATTTGAGCTTGATCCCTACCGCGAAACGGCGGACATCAATCGCGACAACAATCATTTTCCACCGGTGATCGAGCCGACTAGGTTCCAGCTTTTCAAGTCGCAGCGTCGAGGCTCCGAGGACAATCCGATGGCCCAGGCCAAGCGTGCCAAGGAGGCACAAGAGGCGCAACAGAAAAAACAAGGGGAATCCGAGGTGAAACCAACGGAGCCAAATAGCCCACCCAAGGAAAAGAAAGACAAATCGAAAAAGAAACGCAAGCAAGCGATCCCTTTATCATGAGAATGGTTCGTAACTCAGTAATTCTCAGCTTGATGCTCCTAGCCTTGAGTGCTTTTGCAGGCAATGAAGTTTTTGCACACCATCCGTTTCACGTATGTGTCGGACAGATGCAATACAACGCTCAAACATCGCGATGGGAAGTCTCGCTCAGGGTCCATCCGAGGGACTTGGAGTTGGCTCTAACGGATATCCATCGCAGGAACATTAGCCGCGAGGACAAGGATTTCCCAGAGCAGGCGCTGGATTACTTGGAAAATCAGTTCTTACTAATGCATTCTCCAGATTCGCAGGACATGAAAGTCATTAATTCGCGAATTTCGGAGCTTGCTCCAGCCCGATCGCTCGAGGAAAAGAGTAAGGCAATTGCAAGCCGATCACGACTTGAGTGGATTGGGATGGAGAACGAGCGAGGTTGGCTCTGGCTCCACTTGGAATTAATCCCTCCAGAGTCCGATTCGTCTAAGGGACCGTTGTACTTAGTGCATCGAATATTTCTGGATCGAATCGAGGCACAGGAAAACTCGGTTGCAATCCTGTTCTCCCGAAAAGAGCGAGGCTCACTGCAATTCAAAAAAGGGCAGGCGGTTAAGCTATTCGCCCAAGCGACACAGGTTCAAAAGGATTAGTTGGTCGCAAGCGGTCTTTGGTTATTGGTTAAAACAATTTTTGGAATAGCTCGACCAAGGTGGGTAGGGGATCGCGTACCCAGTCTGCAAACGCTGTTTCCCATAGCGAAAAACTCTTTTGATCTTTAGGTAAATTACCGGCATACAACCTCGGAATGCTTGAACCGTTGGCATACCTGATATGTTTTGCATTCAGTTTCGTTATCGGTTCGCCAAGCGAGACTTTGCTCCACAGAAGAGGGAAATGAACACCTGATCTTGTGGAAGCTTCAAGGCTTCCCCAACATCTTGGGTTCATCTCGATAGCAAAGACTTCACCCGTCTGGTTGTCATATCGCATATCAATATGGGCGACTCCATTCCAATTTAATCGATGAACGATATCTCGGGCTAAATGTAAAACCTTAGGGTCATCCGTAATTTCGATAGCGATTGGTGGAGCGAACTCCCGGGAGTTGGTAAGAATAGCCCTTTGAACAGTCGAAGCAACGACATCCCCGTTTACGCAAAGCACGCTACAATCGATATCGGTTCCAGGGATTTCCTCTTGTGCTACGTAGCACTCAGTTCCATTGGATCTTCGGCGACAGATCTCTACTAGCTCATCAATCGTCTTCATGCGATGAATACCTCTACCGTATCCTGATAGCGGATGCTTCAGTAACATCGGAAACCGAAATCCTGACAATTCCTCGATCAGGCTATCAATCTCACCGGTCCGGATAATCAAACTACGCGGGTGTGGGATTGAATTTCGTCGGGTGAATTCGAGAAAATTTGATTTGTCGTTTGCGATCAAGAAGGACTCAAGTGATGGGACGAGCCCAACTCGACAGTACTTCTCGATGAATTCACGGTGCTCGATCACAAAACGGATATCTGGGATATCGACAGGTAGAAGCAGGTCGGCTTGAACCTCTTGGATTACTTCAAGAAGCAAGTTGCAATCAGCATAATCTTTTTCACCTTTACTTGGACTCAAAACCCGTTTTTGGCTGCAGTACCTTGAAAAACCAGCGGCGCAGAAGAAATGTTTTCCGAGGACACAGACCTGCCATTCGTTTTGATTACGAAACGCTCTGACGACAGCCAACGCGAAAGGACTATCGCCAGATAAAAGAACAACACGACGCATTGCTTGTTATTTCCGTTGAAGCTCGTCGAAGGACTAGGATTTTATGTAGGTTATAAAGCGCCCGTGATTTTTGCTTGTGCCAAATAAACTAGAATTCCTGCGATGTATCCAAGCAATGCCCAAGGGGCAATTTTGCGAAGGTACCACATGAAATTGATGTGTTCGAGGCCCATGGCTGCGACACCGGCTGCCGATCCGATGATCAAGCAGCTACCTCCAGTACCGGCGCAGAAAGCGAGCATCATCCAAAACGAGTCGTTCTCAGGCATGTGATACATCTCGATCCCTGCAGCAACCAGCGGCACGTTGTCCACGACAGCCGAGAGCAATCCGATGAGCACCGCAATGAGGGTGTGGTTTGTCATAAGAGCTTTTCGATTACCAGTCACTGGGCCAAACACTCTATGGCTTCGGCCACATGAGTTTGAAAAACCAAAAAGCTTGAAGGCTGAGCCACCGCACCCTACAAAGCAGAGCAAATTTACTTATGGACTGTTTTGTCATGTTTGTTCTTCAGCAAAGCAGTTACAATCGATCGGATCTGTACACGAAGCACGCCACAAGACGTACCCCTGAGGAGTCAAATATGCGACGCACTTGCAAGTCGTTTTTGTCGATTGCTAATTGGATCGGTATCCCCGTCCTTGCCTTGTTCTCCCAAGGAGTCCGCGCCCAATCGCTCGATCGAAACATCCTGCCGATTCAAGAACC